>JBILEA010000036.1:0-15460 GCA_044352355.1 Pontiellaceae bacterium
GCACCGCGCAAGGAACTGGGTTTCTGGAGTTTGTTCAACATTCTCGGTCCGCTCTGCAATCCGGCGAGTGTCAAAAACGGCGTACTCGGCGTCTTTTCGAAAGAACTGGTGCCGGTCATTGCCGACGCCTGTGCCCAGCTCGGAGCCAGCCATCTATTTGTCGTCCACGGCAATGACGGACTCGACGAAATCACGACTACCACCACAACCCTCGTCACCGAAATCCGGCGCGGCAAACTGGAAACCTACGAAATCCAGCCCGCCGGACTTGGATTAGCTCCGGCCCGCACCACCGACATTACTGGAGGCGAACCGGCAGAAAACGCCAAGATCGTCCGGGCGATTCTCGCCGGTAAAGAAAAAGGAACAAAACGCGACATCGTTCTGCTCAACGCCGCTTTCGCCATTATGGCGGGCGGAAAAGCCAAGACTCCGCCGGAAGGAATTCAACTGGCCGCCGAATCGATCGACTCCGGCACCGCCCTCCAAAAACTCACCCAACTGGCTGAAGCCTCCCATACGGAGTAATCGGAAGTAAAAAGAGACAATGATCAGAATAATTAAGGACAAAATAATTCTATACAAAGGCATCTTCTAATATTTTGGAAATCATTCTGTCCTTAATTATTTTGATCATCTCTTACAGATATTCCGGGCTGGAATTTTAATATGAACAACACCTCAACAGACCTCATCATTATCGGCGGCGGAGCGGCGGGCTTTATGGCTGGCGTCAACGCGGGCGAACGCAAAATCCGCACCGTCATTCTCGAACGCTGTCCGAAGCCGGGACGCAAACTGCTGATGTGCGGCAATAACCGCTGCAACATCACCTCCGCCCTGCCCGTCCGCGACATGCTGGCCGACTTCGGTGAGCCGATTGCCCCGTTCCTCGAACCGGCTCTGACCGCCTTTCCGCCGTCCGCCCTGCGCGAGTGGTGCCATAAAAACGGACTGGTCACCAAAATGCAGCGCGACAAACGGGTCTATCCGGCCAGCGAAAAAGCATCCGACGTCCACCACCTCTTCACCGACCTGCTGGCAAAGTACAACATCGGCATCATGCTCAACAGCGCCGTGCATAGAATCATCCCGCTGCAAACCGGCGGATGGCTGGTCAAAACCGACAGCGTTGAACTCACCTCGCGCGCACTCCTGCTCGCCACCGGCGGGGTCAGCTATCCGAAAACCGGCTCCGTCGGCGACGGACAGAAAATGGCCGCTACGCTCGGCCATAAAGTTACGCCTTACCGGCCCGGCCTCGCCGGATTCGATATGCCGCCTGCATGGATTCACGCCAATCCGATGCGCAGCATTCCGAACGTCACGCTGAAAATCATGGTCGGCGGAAAAGCCGTCGCCACGACCGAAGGCTTTCTGGAAATTGAAAAATACGGCATCGGCGGACCGGCGGTCACCAACGCCAGCCGGATCATCGCGCGGCGCGACCTCAAAAACTACAGCTTCGAAGTCGAACTAAACGGCAAGAAATGGACGCTCAACCCGCTGCGCGTCCGACCGCTCAAAGAAGCGATGGTCACCGTCGGCGGCATCGCGCTCAACGAAGTCGACTCGCGCACCATGGAATCGAAAAAAGTTCCGGGGCTTTTCTTCGCCGGTGAAATCCTCGACATCGACGGCCCGAGCGGTGGCTATAATCTGCAGGCCGCCTTCTCCACCGCCCGCCTCGCCATGGACACCATCGCCAAACGGCTCCGGTAAGATTTTCACCACAGAGTCATGGCAGCTTCCAATGCTCGACTGGCTCTATGAACCAACCCTGCATTAGAAGCTGTCGTGCTTATGGGGCAGGCCCACATTAATTTCGCTCTTACTTGAACTCTTTATATGCCGCGTTCATAGAAGATGACCGGAAAGTGATCTTCTTGATCGGCATCTTGTCCTTGAGAAGCTCGTAGAAGAGCTCGCAAAGATTCTCACACGTGGAAACTTTCTTGGTCACAACAATTCTGTATTCCGGGTATGACCAGGCAAGTGGGTGATCTATCTTCTTGAGAGGAACACAATTTTTCAGGTCATTATTGATGCCTTCCTTCTTGTATACGGCAATAACCGCATCAAGAAGCGGGTCGCCTTCTTGAAACAATGTTGCATGGTGAAAATGGTCACACACTTCCCATGCCTTTTTGAATCCATCTTTGCATGCGTGTGCAAATCCCGTTACCGGGTCCACGGTATCTTCAAGTTCAATGCATAGAAGGCCTGAATGCCCGTGAAGATGCTTTGCTTCTCTCGGCCATTTCATAAACCTATGCGCGTACTGGAAGTCAAGGTTTACGATGGATGTGTACTTGTCGTTTGCCATGATAAACTCCTTTTCTATTTTTTTTTCTGACTATTGATCGCTATGAATTCCAATAAAACACCAAATGTTCGAACACGTTACTCCATGCACACCTCCTTTGTATGACCCTTACCGCTCAGGTTTCTGTTGCTTGCATCGCCCACAGACACCCGTGAGCCTTAGCTCCAGATGTTCGATGTCTCCGGAAATGGTTTTTTCAGGAACCGGAATGGTTTCCGAAAGAGGAAAATCCTGAATATCGCCGCATTGAGTGCAGAGAAAATGACCGTGAGGACCGACCTGCCCGTCGTACCGTGCGCTCTCGATGCGATCCAAGCGGCGAATGATCCCGCAGGATGTAAATTCGTTCAAAATTCGGTAGACACTCTCTCGCGTCACGGACGGCAAGGTGAGTTTGACCTGCATCCAGACTTCGTCCACTCCAGGATGAGAATAGTTTTCATAGATAAAATCGAAGACGGCTAACCGCTGTACCGTGCATTTCCAACTGTTTTTCCGGCAGATATCCTGAAAACACTGGTACTTTTCTTCATTCATCGGCTTAAACCTCACACTCGTTGAGCTGATTTATATTTAAATATAACATTTATTTAACTCCTGACAACATCTTTTTGGCTTATTTTTGCCAGTCATTTTGCTAAATGTCGGCGGCGCGTCCGGCGGTCGCACCCTACCTTTTATGGATACTTTTGATTCGTGCAAATTCGTGTCGTTCGTGGGTAAATCTCCCGCCATGAATCTGAAACTGATCAGCTGCGAAATTTTTTACCGCGAAATGTGCGCGGCGGTCGCCGTCAGCCCGCACCGCGTCGATGTCACTTTTCTGCCGAAAGGACTGCACGATCTGCCGCCGGGCCAGATGCCGGTCAAAATGCAGGAAGCCATTGACGCCGTTGACGGAACATACGACGCCATTCTGCTCGGCTACGGACTCTGCAACAACGGACTGGTCGGCGTCCGCGCCCGCAACTGTCCGCTGATTCTGCCGCGGGCGCATGACTGCATCACACTGTTTCTCGGCGGACGCGACCGCTACCGCGAATACTTCGACACGCATCCCGGCACCTACTTCCTCACCAGCGGATGGCTCGAACGCGGCGAAACCTCCGGCGATCTGGCCGACCTCTCCGTACAGGCGCAGCTCGGCATGAATCTGACGCTGCAAGACATGATTGAGCAGTACGGCGAAGATAATGCCGAGTATCTCTACGAAACGCTCTGTCAGGGAACCCGCAACTACAGCAACTTTGCCTGGATTCCGATGGGCGTCGAACCGCCGGATATGGAGCAGACAGCACGGCAGAAAGCCGATGAAAAAGGCTGGAGTTTTGAAACCGTTCCCGGCGACATGACTCTCATCCGCAAACTGGTCAACGGCGAATGGAACATCGCGGATTTCCTAACCGTCCCGCCCGGCTCCGCCGTCAAATCCGCCTACGACGGTTCCATCGTCGCCTGCATTAAATAAAAAGATTCCTCGCAGAGCCGCAAAGGTCAACGCTTGAGTAGACAGGCATCGCCGTAGGAGTAAAAGCGGTAATGTTGTTGTTTGGCGTGTTCATAGGCCGCATGCATCCGGTCAAGTCCGGCAAAGGCAGAAATGAGCATGAAGAGGGTCGAACGTGGCAGATGGAAATTAGTCATCAGCAGATCGACCATTTTAAACTGATAGCCGGGCGTGATGAAGATGTCGGTTTCTCCGGCAAACGGATGAATTATTCCCGGCGCGGTTGAGGCACTTTCCAGCAGACGGAGCGAGGTGGTTCCGATGGCGACAATCCGTCCGCCCGCCATGCGGGTGGCGTTGATTTTATCCACCGTTTCCTGCGAGACCGTCCCCCACTCCGCGTGCATTTTATGGTCTTCCGTATCATCGACTTTGACCGGCAGAAACGTTCCGGCACCGACATGAAGCGTGACGGTTTCAAACGCAACTCCGCACTTTTCCAATGCCCGGAAAAGTTCCGGAGTAAAATGCAGTCCGGCGGTCGGCGCGGCGACGGCACCTTCTTTTTCGGCGAATACAGTCTGGTAGTTTTCGCGGTCGCTGGCGGTCTGTTCATCATCACGTTTACGCTGAATATAGGGCGGAAGCGGCATCCGTCCGTATTTTTCCAAACATTGGAAAAGTTCCGCACCACCGCAACTGAAACGCAGAAGAATTTCGCCGCCGTCGCGCTTTTCAACAATGTCGGCATAAAATCCGTCAGCAAAGTCAATCCGTCCGCCTTCTTTGAGACGCTTACCGGGTTTGGCAAAAGCAAACCAGGCGTTGTCACCGGCCCGCATATGCAAGGTGACCTCAATCTTCACCTCACCGCGCAGTCCGTCGAGCCGCGCCGGAATAACCTTGGTGTTATTGCCGACCAGCAGGTCGCCCGGCTGAAGCAGTTCCGGCAGGTCGCGGACGATCCGGTCGGCAAAGCTGCCGCCGGTCAGGTCGAGCAAACGTGCGGAATCGCGCGGACTGGCTGGGCGGTCCGCGATAAAGCGCTGCGGCAGATCAAAATCAAATAAGTCAACTTTCATAGGACTGGATTAATGAAATAGCAGGAAGAGTGGAAGGATGGAATATTGGAAAAATAAAAAGTCGTCCCCTTTTCTTCCAACATTCCAGTATTCCAACATTCCATTTCCCCCATCTTTGCTGGTACGGTGTATGTCGGAATCAGGGAATACACGTATGAGCCAGAAAAAACATCTTTCCGCCTTTGTGAGCGAGATATTCAGCTCGGCACAGGGAGAAGGGATCCATATCGGCCGCCGGCAGCTTTTTGTGCGGTTCTGCGAATGCCACCGCAACTGCCTTTACTGTGATACACCGGTTGAACGCACCGACACGGTTTCCATCGAGCGCGAGCCGGGCAGCGGAAGGTTTGAGCCCGTTCCCAATCCGCTTTCGCCGCATACACTGCTCGATCTTCTGAATGAAATGAGCCCGCCGGGTTCATTTCATGACGATCTGTTTATCACTGGCGGTGAGCCGCTCTTGCAGGCCGACTTTCTGTCGGCATTCCTGCCGGACTCCCGTAAGCAACTGAATCTGCCGGTTCACCTCGAAACCAGCGGCGACCTGCCGGAGGAGTTTGCCAAAGTCGTCGAATGGATCGACCACGTTTTAATGGACATCAAACTTCCCAGCGTTACCGGTGAGCCGGAAGCCTGGGAAATGCACCGCGACTTTCTGGATCTCATCGAAAGCGATAAAATCGGTGCAACGATCAAGCTGGTAGTCAGCGCGGATACATCGGACAGCGACCTTGCCAAGGCGGCAGAAATTATCCGCGCATCCGGCTCGCAAGCCGCTGTGGTACTACAACCGATGACCGCCGCCTCCAAGACCAATCGTGTGCCGACAGCGAAACAGGTGCTGACATGGCAGTCGCAGATGGCCGTCGCACTTGGCCGCAGCGTGCGTGTGATTCCGCAGTGTCACAAGATGATGGGATTGTTATAGAATGGAATGATGGAACACGGGATTAATGGATTGATGCAAGAGAAGAGAAAAAAGGCTGTGGTATTGCTAAGCGGCGGGCTCGATTCCGCCACCGTGCTGGCGATCGCCAAAGATCAGGGTTACGATTGCTACGCCCTTTCCTTCCGTTACGGCCAGCGCCACGCCATTGAGCTCGAATGCGCGGCGCAGGTTGCGAAAACACTGGGCGTTAAAGAGCATCGTACTGTCACCATTGATCTCGGCGCATTCGGTGGCTCGGCACTGACCGACCCAAAAATCGCCGTACCGCATAAGCCGGGCAAGCCGGATGAAATTCCGGTCACGTATGTTCCGGCGCGCAACACCGTTTTTCTTTCTTACGCGCTGGCATGGGCCGAGGTGCTCGGCAGTTTTGATATTTTTATCGGAGTCAACGCGCTCGACTACAGCGGCTACCCCGACTGCCGTCCGGAATTTATCGCCGCCTACGAAGCCATGGCCAACCTCGCCACCAAAGCGGGCGTGACCGGATCGGAAAAATTGACCGTCCACACGCCGCTGATTTACCTGACCAAAGCGCAGATTATTCAAAAGGGGCTGGAACTGGGCGTGGACTACGGCGTAACGTCCAGCTGTTACGACCCGGCGGCTGACGGCAAAGCCTGTGGAACCTGTGATTCCTGCCGCCTGCGGCTCAAGGGATTCAGAGAGATCGGCAAGACCGATCCAAGGAAATATGATAAATGAAGTATGAAAGATGAAAAAGGGTCTGCGACAGCTTCATAAAATTAAAAGGCCAACGCCGTTTGAGTTCCATTTTCATAGTTCATATTTCATAATTCATCTTTCAAAAAGGAGCTCTTATGTCTGAAATGGAAATTTATAAAACCCTGCGTTTTGATGCCGCCCACCGCCTGACCGGCGTTCCGCCGACCCATAAATGCTCGGCCATGCACGGTCACGGTTTTGAGGTTGAAGTTTATCTGCGCGGTCCGGTTGACCCGAAGACCGGCTTCGTCATGGACTTCGGCGACCTCGCCAAAGCATGCGAACCGGTTCTGAAACAGCTCGACCACGCCATCCTGAACGAGATCGAGGGCCTGGAAAATCCGACCAGCGAAAACATGAGCGTCTGGATCTGGAAAAAACTGAAGCCGCAGCTTCCCCTGCTCTCCAAAATCGTCATCAAAGAAACCGAAACCTCCGGATGCATCTATCGGGGATAGCATTTTGGAGTGCGGACGCAAGCCTCAGGCGCGAGGCCGCTCTGTTTAAAGCGGCGTCGCGTTACACTTGCCGCCGCACTCCAGACTAAGACTCCGCCGAATCAACCCGGACGCTGGAGCGGATGCCGCCGCGGGCGGTGAAGTCGCCGGTTACGATCAGTCGGCGCGGTTTGCAGACGGCCGTCAAGTCGGTGAAAATGCGATTCGTGACGTCTTCGTAGAACGAACCTTCGTTGCGAAACGAAAAGAGGAACAGCTTGAGCGATTTGCTCTCCACGCAGAGTTTATTGGGAATGTATTCGATTTTGATGGTCGCGAAGTCCGGCTGGCCGGTGATCGGGCAGAGCGAAGTGAACTCGGCGGTTTCAAAGGTGATCCAGTAGTCGCGCTGCGGATTGGAGTTTTTGAAGGTTTCCAAAATCGAAGCATCCGGCTTCTTCGGATAATTCTTCTCGCCTTTTTTCAGCAGTTTCAGTCCTTCGGTATTGCTCATAATTTTCATCCTCTCAAAATTTAAACCGCGAATGGACGCGAATATACGCTAATGAAGGCTTCACCGACCAGCGTGCAATTATTCGTGTTCATTCGCGTTCATTCGCGGTAAAAAAGCCAACTAACTCTTCAAATCCGTTCCAGACCTGATCGGCGGTAAATTTTCCGGGATGGCCGATGCCGTACGTGACAAAACCGCTTTTGACGCCCGCGTTATGCGCCACTTCCAGATCGGTATGATGATCGCCGAGCATCCAGATATCTTCCGGTTGCATACCGGATTCTTCCATCAACGCAAAAATTCCGTCCGGCGCGGGCTTGAGCCGCGGCAGATCGCCGCCGCCGATAGTTCGGAAAAACAGCCCGCCAACGCCAAGATGGTTCAAAATAATGCGCGAAGGGTCGCCGGGTTTATTACTCAGTACCGCCAACTTATGCCCGGCCGCTGCCAGTTTTTTCAGTCCCTCGGCAACGCCGGGATAAAGCACGGTTTCATCCAGCATATGTTCGGCATAGAACTTTTTGTCGAGCGCCAAGGCTTCGTCCACATTGACGTCCGCACCTTGCAGAGATCGTTCCACCAGTTTACGGATACCCTCACCGACATACGTTTCAATGACATCCAAACCAATCGGCGACAAACTATAATGCGCCCGCATCAAATTAACGGCGGTTGCGAGATCGGCCCGCGTATCCGCCAGTGTTCCATCCAAATCAAAAATTAAAAGCTGTGGTTTCATAGGGCTGTTAATTAGAGCCTATTCATCGCCTGTTTTCAGGATTATTTTTCTACAAAATTTCGTTCGTTTATACTTTGAAAGAACAAGTTATATGTTAAATTTCAACGCGTTATGTTTATTGAAGTTAAAACTTTTCAACAAATTAAGATTGTGGCCCGTCTCGCAAAAGAAATCTGGATGGAGCATTATGCTCCGATCGTCGGGGAAGAGCAGACCGTATACATGCTGGAAAAATTTCAATCTGCTTATGCCGTTGCCCACCAAATCCGATCGGAAAATTATATTTACTTCCTGATTAATTATGAAGACCAACCGTCTGGCTATTTTGCAGTCCATCCCCGGGAAGAAGATTTATTCGTGAGCCGATTTTATGTTAAACGCCCTCTGCATGACAACGGACGATGTCGGTCGGCTATTCATTTTACAGAACAGTTAGCCAGCAAAATGGGGAAGTCAACCGTCACACTTACCGCCCACAAACACCACAGCGATTCAATTGCCGCCTACAGCCGTTACGGATTCTGCATAGTAGATGCCATTGAAAGCGATATCGGCAATGGTTTTATGATGAATCATTACGTTCTCAGTAAACCCTGCAACGGTCCGGGCTAAAACAAGATATCCGGCAGCGTATTAAAATCCGGCGCTGTCCAGTCGGCTCCGTTTGCCAGCAGGATTTTGGCAGGAAAGCTGGAAGTGATTCCCACGCAACGCATTCCGGCGGCTTTGGCCGCCTGAACGCCGTTCACGGCGTCTTCAAAGACGATGCATTCATCCGGAGTGAATCCGAGAAGTTGCGCGGCCCGCAAAAAAATGTCCGGCGCCGGCTTTTTATGCTCAATCTGATCTCCAGTCACTTGGGCGGAGAACAGGAACTCATTGGCACCAATTGCCGCCAGATTGATCTCCATTTTAATCGGATCGGCGCTGGTGGCCACCGCCAATCGGATTCCCTTGGCCTGCGATAATTTCAGAAATTCAATAACACCTTTAATCGCTTTGATTTCGTCGCGGGCGATCTCGCCATAAAGCCGGTAGGCTTCCTCCTTATCCGCCGGCATGGTCAGCGAGACGCCCACCTTAGCCGCAACGCCGCCAAGATAGCGATCTTCGCCGGTTCCAACGAATGGCTCGAAATCGTGTGCAGTTACCGTGACGCCGTAACGTTCTTTGAACATCCGGCAGGCGGCAGTAGCCATCAGCGCTTCGGAGTCACAGAGAACACCATCCATATCAAAAATGAACGCTTTAACCACGGGCTGTTCCTTTTTTATAAAACGGCAGTTCAACGACTTTGGAGGGGAAAAGTTTGCCGCGAATTTCAACGTCAAGCGTATGACCAACGGTGGCAGCATTCGCCTTCACAAATGCCAGCGCAACGGCTTTTCCAAGGCTTGGTGAAACCGATCCGCTGGTGACCAGACCAACTTCCAAGCCTTGAAAAAATACTTTGTCATGGGAGCGGGCGGCGCGTTTGCTATCGAATTCCAGTGCGACCAGAAATTCCTGCGGATTTGCCAGATCGCGCTGAACCGCCGATTCACCGATGAACCCGCCCTCTTTGCGAATGAAACCACCGCGACTGGTGGCAACCGGTGTGCGGTCGGTCGACAGTTCGTGGCCGTAAAGCGAGTAGCCCATTTCGAGCCGCAGTGTATCCCGTGCGCCCAGGCCGACGGGTTTGATATTCGGATTGGCAAGCAGGGCACGCCAGACACGAACGGCTTCGGAAGCCGGGAAATACAGTTCATAGCCCCAGTCGCCAGTGTAACCGGTACGGCTGACGAACATGGTCGTTTCCAAGCATTGGAAATTTTCGGCGCGGAAATATCCAAGGTTCGGAAGTTTCTTTCCGATAACCGCTTCGACTTCGGCGCGCGCGGTCGGGCCTTGCACGTCGAGCTTGGCCAGATAGTCAGACCAGTCGTTGAACATGGTGTCCGAAGAAAGATGCTGTTGAATCCATGCCGCGTCACTATCCAGCGTGGCGGCGTTAACAACAAGCATGTAGCGCTCTTCGCCAAGGCGATAACAGGTGAGGTCGTCAATCACGCCGCCCTGTTCATTGAGCATAAAGCCATAGCGACATTGACCTATGGCGAGCGTAGAAACCTTCATCGTTAATAGTCGTTCAAGATCGGCAACAACGGTCGGGCCGGTCAATTCGAACTCACCCATATGACAAATATCGAACAGGCCTGTTTGGGTGCGAGTATGTTCGTGTTCAGCTAAAATTCCTTCGTACTGAATCGGCATATCCCATCCGCCGAATTCAGCCATGCGTGCGCCGAGGGCGATGTGTTCTTTGTGTAACGGTGTCGTTTTCAAAACTGCTTCAGCTCCTTCCATGTGTATCGTGGCACACCTTCAACAACTCGGCCCGATCCATTTTCAATCATCACCACAGCGCAACCCGCTGCCTGCGCCGCAGCCACACCCGCCGGACTGTCTTCAAAAACCATCACATCATCCGGCTTCAGATTCATATTTTTCAGCGTCAACTCATACATTTCCGGGTCGGGCTTCCGCTGAGTCACGTCATCGGAGGTAACCACCGATTCAAATATATCTATCATATTGGCATCGACTAGCGCCCGCTTCACAAAATGCCGCGGCGAATTGCTGGCTAGTGCCAGGCGCATGCATTTTTTCCATTTTTCAATAAAACCGTCAGCACCGGGCAATACTTCAGCTATAAAGTTCCGTTCAACATGCACGCGCTTGCGGGCCAATACCGCATCGGGATCAAGCGTCAATCCGTGTCGCGCCGCAAGAATCGGCGTGAATATATTCGTATGCCCCTCGAAAAACTCGCGGCGTTCGGCTGGCGACAGTTGATAACCGCTCAACGTCTCTACCGCATGTGCAAAGCCATCAGCGTGATATTTTTCGGAATTGATCAACGTTCCGTCGAGGTCAAAAATGAAAGCTTTATATTCGTCTAAATAGGTTTTCATATAGCCAATGAATTTCCCGTATAAAACTTCCGCTGGAAAGAAACTTTTGAGAGATTATTCACCATGTTTGAAAAAACCTCAAAACGAAACCTTTTCGCAAGCGTTTTTGCAATCCTGACCGTCGGCTCAATGGCCTTATTCTTTAATCGCTATGAACCATGGCAGCCGATCGGTTCTGAACTTATTCCGGATGGCGGATTCAGCTCACCATCCGCCACCAACGCATTCGGCGGCTGGAGCGATTTAACCCGACTGGTGCCGGACGGCGGATTCAATGGATCACCGGGCGTGGTGCTGACGACTACTTCCAACCGGACGGGCACGCTGCGTTTCACTGTTTACAATCTGACCAACATACCCGCCTTCCGTGTATCGCTGAGAGCCGCGGCGCACGGAGTGGTCCAGGGCAGAAAAAACTATAACGTTCCCAAAGCCGTTTTCTACTATCGCGACACCAACGGCAAAAGTCTGTACAGCCTGCATCACGGCGTCGCAGACCTTTCAAAGGATACTGACTGGCGATACTACAAGGATTTTTTTCCGGTTCCAAAAAACACGGTTGACGCCCGTTTTCACGTCGTAAATGACGGCATCGCGGGTGTTTTTCAGGTTGACGACCTTTCGGTCACACCCGTTTGCACACGTCCTTCAGCCCCGTGGTGGAAACTGTTTTTCGGCACCCTCTGGATAACCTCCTTCAGCGTCTGCCTTTTCGCCTTACGGCCATGGACCCGCCGTTACGGGTTACTGATCACCGCCACGACACTGATTATTCTTACCGGTATTTTATTGCCCGGAGAACTCCTTGATAATGGAATCAAAAAAACCAACGAATGGGTAAAAACAACCCGTAGTCACATCAATCCACCAGTGCAAAAACCTCCGGCAGTCAGCATAGCAAAAACTGAAACAGCCCAGCCGAAAGTCAGCCCGGTTAAACCAAAAGAAGACCCTCTACTCATCGACCTGGCTGGAACCGTCGTTGATCGAGCCCATTTGGTTGGTCACTTCACACTCTTCAGTCTGTTGGCGTTTCTATGCGCTCTGTCATGGATTATTTCGCCGTCCATATTACGGCGTGCATTCACCGTATTTACAGGGCTCGTACTTTTCGCCGCTTCCACCGAAGTGCTGCAATTTATCACGGCTGACCGCGCCGCCGCGCTGAGCGATTTATACGTCGATACCACAGGAATGGCTGGCGCAGTGATTCTTGTGTTATGCCTACGGGGAATCCAGCACCTCATAAACCGTGATTAACGTTGATTGAAGCGCCGTGTCTCTCTATGCTGTCCCGCTTTAATTATGAACAACTTTAAACTCATCCGGGAACAGTTCGTCAGAGAGTTCAACGGCACGGTCAAAGAGTACCGCCACGAACCGACCGGCGCAGAAGTCATCTCTGTCGAGAATACGCACAACAATAAAGCATTCGGTATCACCTTTCGTACCCCGCCTGCCGACTCCACCGGGGTGGCACACATCCTCGAACACACGGTTCTGTGCGGCTCAAGAAAATATCCGCTCAAAGATCCGTTTGTTCAGCTATTGAAAGGTTCACTGCAAACCTTCCTCAACGCGATGACCTACCCCGATAAAACCGTCTATCCGGTCGCCAGTCAAAACGAGCAGGATTTTTATAATCTCGTCGATGTGTACCTGGATGCCGTTTTCTTCCCGCGTATTACTCCGGCCTTTTTCCGGCAGGAAGGCTGGCACTACGAACTCGAAAACCTTGAGGCCCCGCTCACCTGTAAGGGGGTTGTTTATAATGAAATGAAGGGCGCCTACTCCTCGCCGGACAATATTCTGCTCGAACGCTCCCAGCAGGTTCTGTTTCCCGACACCACCTACGGCCTCGACTCCGGCGGCAATCCGGCAAAAATTCCGACGCTCACCTATCAGGATTTCCGCAAATTCCACGAAACCCACTATCATCCCTCCAACGCCCGCATTTTCTTTTACGGCAACGATAACCCCGAACGCCGCCTGAAAATTCTCGGTGAATATCTCGACGGCTTCCAACGATTGGAAAATCCCCCGGACTCTTCGATTCCGTTGCAAAAGCCGTTCACCCAGCCGATAACCATCGAAGAAACCTACGCCGTCAGCGAAGAAACCAAAGCCTTTCTCACGGTCAACTGGGCTATCCCTGACGGTATTCTCCATTTCGCACTCATCATCCTCGACCAGATTCTCACCGGAAATTCCGGCTCCCCACTACGCAAAATACTCATCGAATCAGACCTCGGAGAAGACCTTGCCGGCTTTGGCCTCGAAACCAATCTGCGCCAGCCCGCCTGGTCCATCGGCATGAAAGGGGTTGAAACTCAAAACCTCGAAAAAGTCGAAGCGTTGATTTTCCAGACTCTGGAAAAACTGGCTAAAGAAGGAATTGATCGCGGCGACATCGAAGCCGCGATGAACTCGTTTGAGTTCGATCTGCGCGAAAACAATCAGGGCAGCTTCCCTCAAGGACTTTCCGTCATGCTCAACATGCTGGACACCTGGCTCTACGGCTGGGATCCGCTCGGTCTCGCTGCCTACGAATATCCCCTCGCTGAACTGAAGACCAAAATCGCCGCCAACCCGCGCTACTTCGAAGAACTCATTGAAAACCTTTTACTGAAAAACCCGCACCGCGCCACCGTCCGCTTAATTCCCGATGCAGGAAAATCCGCCCGTGACGAAGCCGAAGAAAAAGCCCGCCTGCTGGCCGTCCGCGAGGCCATGCACGCTGATGAACTGGCTCGTACCGTCGATGCCGCAGCCCGCCTGCTCGACATGCAGAAAACGCCCGACACACCCGAAGCGGTCAAAACACTCCCTCTGCTCAAACGGACAGACCTCGATCAGAAAATCCGCACCATCCCGCGCGCCGTCGAACAGCGTGACAATGCCACCGTCATTTTTCACGAAATTTTCACCGGCGGCATCGTTTATGTTGATATCGGGTTCAACCTCCACGCGCTGGACGCTGAAGATCTTCCATGGGTTTCTCTGCTCGGCAGCATGCTTCTAGAAATGGGCACACAGAAGGAAGATTTTGCCTCCCTGTCACGCCGTATTGCACAAAAAACCGGCGGACTCCACGCCTGCCCGTTCCTTGCCGCACTGGAAAATTCACCCGCAAGCGCCGCAAACCTCTTCCTGCGCGGCAAATGCATGAGCGGACAAACCGGCGACCTTTTTGAAATCCTGCATGACATCCTCTTTGCCCCGGCCTTCAACAACCGCAAGCGCTTCCGCGAAGTACTTCTCGAGCAGAAAGCTGAAATGGAAAGCTCACTGGTTCCTAGCGGACACTCCGCCGTGATGTCACGACTCAAAGCGCACTACCATGAGGCCCACCGTGCCGCCGAAACAATGAGCGGCGTCGATACCCTGTTCTTCCACCGTGCCATGCAGAAAAAAATGAAAGAAGACTGGCCCGGAACCGTCGCCCGACTTGAAGGTATTCTGCAAAAAATGATCGCCGGAGGACTCATCGTTAACATCACCGCCGATGGAAAAGACCGTGCGCCGGTTTCCCAAACACTGGAAAAATTTCTCGCTGCGTTTCCAAAAATAAAAGGTACTTCTTCCAAACCCTGGAAATTCGATACCGCGCTATCCACGTCCGAGGCCCTGCAAGCGCCATCGCGCGTCAACTATGTCGGGCAGGCCATTAACCTCTTTGATAATGGCTACAAAATGGACGGCTCGGCGCTCGTCATCACCAAATATCTGCGCACTGCATGGCTGTGGGAAAAAATCCGTGTACAGGGCGGCGCGTATGGCGCGATGTGCGGATTTGATCCCAACTGCGGCGTCCTCGCCTTCGCCTCCTACCGTGACCCGAATCTTGCCGCTACACTCGAAGCCTACGGCCAAACCGCCGATTTTCTGAAAAACCTTCACCTCGACGAAGATGAGCTGACCCGTGCGCTCATCGGAGCCATCGGCGGAATCGATACGTATCTGCTGCCCGATGCCAAGGGATATACCGATATGCTCCGCTACCTGACCGGTCAGACGGATGAAAAAAGACAAAGTTTGCGAAATGAACTGCTATCCACCACAGCAGAAGATTTCAAAAAATTTGCCGACTTCCTCAGCATGGAAAAAGCCGTTACCTCCGTACTCGGCTCACCCGCCAGCATCAAAGGAAGCGGCCTCGCCTTTCAAAGCACACTCAAGGTGCTCTAGCCCAACTTCCGCGGCCTAAAAAATAAGTTATTATCCCGCAACGATTTGCGAAGCCGCAGGCACTACGTTTTCGCGCATTCTCCGTTTTTATAGAT
>JBILEA010000228.1:0-4568 GCA_044352355.1 Pontiellaceae bacterium
CTGAGCCAGACCCAGCAGATAATTCTGCACCCAGAACGGGGTCGGCATTCCACTTCCTTTTTGTATTCCATAAAAATCACCGATTTCAGGACCGAATCCGGCGTCCACCCAGTAAAAATCCTCCGGCCAGACCCCAGTGTGAGCCACCGTGCCCTGCAACTGCATGCCGAGAATCGCGCTTTGAGTGGTGTACTGCCCACTCAGAATATTCATCTTCCAGGCAGGGATCAGATGATCACCGTACTGAGACAGCAGAGCGCTCCACTGCGGATCCTCCTGCAGTTTCAACCAGTTATAAACCCCATGCTGGCCATCGCCCCATAAAAACACGGCCCCGTATGCGGCGGCAAGCTTCAGCAGCCGTTTGGCCGCTTCATTTCTTTCAGAACTTCCCCACAGCCCCCAGAACAGTTCCCCCTGACCGATCCAGATGATATTCGTGCAACGTTGCAGAGCCGTCTCAATGATCGACAAGTCCATGCCTCGCACACTATCCGGACTAATCATAAATTTCCCCGGCGATGCGGCAAGGGCATCAAAAAATTCGTCCCACTCTTCATCCCGAACCAAACGAAGGGAATCCATGTCGAGACAACTAACCACATGGGGGGACAGTTCTGCAGAGACCGCCTGCAGGGCCTGATCGAGAGCGGAAACCTCCCCCTCCTGCGCACTGAAGCTGAAGAACGAAATGATCTGGAAATTTTCATTCGACAAATCAAACCGATGCGCCGGCGCTTCACTGAACGTCTCGACCGTAAACGACCGGGCTTCGGACCATTCGCTGTCACCGTCGGAACCGTGAGCTTTCACCCGCCAGTACCATAGCCCGCTGGCCAGCTTCTCCTCCGGAAAAAAGCCGGTCTCTAAAAGCATTCCGCGAAAACTGTCATGTGCGGTATATAACACTGAAATGTTGGTCGGCGTGGAGAACTGCGCATTGCGCGAAAGCTGGAGTGTGTAGTCAAGAACACCTTCTACAATCGTCCACACGAAAGAGACCCCCTCGTCAAAATGGACCGCATCCGGTTGTGGAAACGAGAGCTGAGGCGCGGGAGGCGGCGGAGGTCCCGCCTGGAAGCCGCTGAGAACCGCCGCCGCCCCGGCCGGTCCGGAGATCTGCAGAATCAATTCGACCTCCCGGCCCTCCGTCGCTGGAGCCAGAATCCCCTGCCAGGCACCCGCCTGGTTCCATTGTGCCGCATTGGTTTCAATGCCGTCCGCGGTGCGGAGGATCAATCGGGCGGAGGCTCCCGCAGAAAGGGTCGAAAAACTGATTTCCGCCTGATTGGTCGGTGCGGAAAACTTCACAGCCACCGCGGCGCGCGCCGTTCCGGAGTCCGCAAAGGCAATCTCCATTCCCTGATCATTCGTCGCCACCCGCCCGGCCTGCACGGCCCAAACCTCCGGATGCCGATGCAGATCTACAAGCCGATCGACGGCTGCATATACAATCGGATCCTGCCCCCGATAGAATGCAAAGGGAGAATCAAACCGCACCGGACCCCCCGCCAGACGATCGCTGAAAGCCCGCCCGATTTCTCTAAAACGGTCCCCGCCCGGCGGCAGCAGATCGATCCGGATTCCAGTCGTCACTGAACCGGCCGGCGGAATCACGATCGGGCGGCCTTCCCCCGCATCCACCTCTGCGGGCAGGTCGAGCACCATCCGGCTGTCGGAAAAATGCCAGAACGTGGAAGCTACGAAAAGACTCCGGTAGTCCTTCGCTGTTGATGCCCCCAGCACATAGCCGTTATCGTCCTCAATCGTCGCCCAGGCACACGGGCTGAAATAAGCAGCTCTTGTCGACAGAGACTCTGAGCCGATCACGCCCTCAATGGAGGACACTCCGCGATCAATCCGTAAAATTTTCCGGCCGCTGTTAAAATCGCCGCTGTAGGGCAACAGAACAGACCCGGACTGATTATTCTGTAGGATCGTGATCGTTTCAGCGTTCCGGTTGGACAGGGTGATGGAATAATCCACAGCCGGATAATGAGTGTGAAGAGTAAACTGTTCCGTCGACTCCACTCCGGCACCGGCCCCCGTTAAGGTTTTCTTCAGGACAAGCCGGGGCGAACCGCCCTCCTGATCGGCGGCACCGCTCACAGAAGAAAAAGCCGCCGTGCTGAGTTTCCCGACCCGGCCGTCCACGGTGCCTTCAAAAGAGACCGGACCGATCATGGAGTTGGTTCCTGACGGAGATCCGGCAATCAGCACTGGCGGACCGGCGGTCAGCTTCCCGTTCTGAAAACGAAGCTCCAGCGAGCCGTTGGATATGCGCCCCGAGGAGTCCGCCGCCGACCATTCGGCTGCGGCGGGGGACTCGCCGGACAGGAATGGATTCTGAGGCAGGGTCATGCGGGAAAAAGGATTCATCCCCGCAAAAAAAGGGTGCGAATCCGGCGAATTGGAATCCAGCAGCGGCCAGGCATATACCGGCCGGGTGCCGTAATTAAATACAGCGCCGTAGGGCGGAGCAGACACCGAGAAAAGAAAGGCCAAAGATGGCAAAGCCCCCGTCAGCACAGCCAGTGCCGGCATCCGGAAAAAAATCTTCCATGATTTGAACCGTTTCTTCATGGCTCCTTATCCAAGGCGGCACAGCCGCAATCAAAAAGCGAACAAACGAAAACTTTTCATGCCTTCAGCAGATCCCCCCGGGCAGAAAACACCCAAGGAAGCCCGAATTTTACAATAGTGTCTTGATCAATAGGTAATCATCTGACGGACCATGGGAAGACCAATCGCCCCGACGATAAAAAACTCACCCGGAGCCGGAGCCGGCTTAACCACCGAAAAATTGTCGATCAGCATATCCCCGCCGGAGCTGTCTATATTAAACTGAAATATCGCGGTATTCAACGCGGTCAGTCCGCTCCTGAAGGCCAGTCCGGTTTCCTGAACCACAATCTGGCCGCAGGCATCTTTGACCGTCAGAGACCACGTATCCGCGGCTTTATTTCCAGTCAGCGCCGGAGCTGTCAGCCGGATCGTGTACCAGGCTCCCTCATTCAACCGGTTATCGGCATCATCGCGAATCGCAATCTGCTGCCATTCGGCCCCGTCATGATAACTGAATTTCAGCGGTTTCCCGCCATCCAGCGCCAGCGTCATTCCGGT
Organism: Pontiellaceae bacterium; assembly: GCA_044352355.1. Lineage (GTDB taxonomy): Bacteria > Verrucomicrobiota > Kiritimatiellia > Kiritimatiellales > Tichowtungiaceae > Tichowtungia. The sequence goes on from JBILEA010000228.1 coordinate 3,124, forward strand.
CTGCACGTATTTCAGCCCGTGAACACCGCCCAAATGCAAAACAGGAAGCTGCAAATGCCCGTTGAGTTTCACATCAAACTGAATCTGAAATGAATTCTGAACGGGAAAACTGGCCCCCAACTGAAGAATTCCTCCCTCCGGGCAATCGTCTTTGATATGGATGGCTTGAGTCGGCTTCCCGTCAATCCCGGTCGTTCGGACCGCCAGAGCGTTCTGTGTGGTCGTTCCGCCGGTTTTCACATTCGCGGTCGTCCAGCCATTCTGACCGGCGGGCGATGTTCCCGCGGTATAGCTTTCAAAATGATCGGTGACGGCCGCGGCTCCAACCCATCCTGCCGCACCCAGCATCGCGCTGATCATATAAACCGTTTTTCTCATGCCCGCCCTCCTCTTTTTACCCGTTTCTAAAGCCTGAAACCGACACATCCGATTAACGGGTCATAGCAGCGGCGCAATCATGCCAACGATGTATAAACCCAATTTAGCATTCGGAATGACTCCAAGATCAGCCGTGAACCCTTGAAGGATATACCTTCCGCTGCCGGCAGAAGCTGGAGCACTGTAATTGACCGCGACTCCGGCCAGGGTGATATTCGCCAGAGAACTTCCCGGCGTGTTGTAGGACAAGGTGCCAAAGGTCATATCGGCCCCGGGCGTCCAGGCGGCCCAGTTAATCTGATCAGGATTATCGAGGGTCGTGGTGGAGCTGCCGCCGGCTGCAAAGCTCGACGCAGAAAGATAAGTCGTTCCATTGGCCACCACCACCCAGCGGGCTTCCGCTGTTCCGGTGAGAGTTGAGGTGTGCGTTGCAGTCAGCACGCTGGTGTCATCAAACTTATAAGTGCCGGCCGATGCGGGGCCGAACAGCAAAGCCAAGCCGACCGACCTTGAAATTGTACCGCTTGTAAAGGTATCCGCCGACCGTAAATCTTCGACAGAAGCTCCATTACTATATTGGAGCACTGCAAAGTTCTGGTTGTAGGCCGTGCTGCCGGAGTTGGAATAGCTGCCGGAAAATCCGCCATAAACCGATTGTCCGGTATAGGTGGATCCATTACTGAGAAGCGGCGTTGTCGTGCTGTAGCCCAGCGCAGCAGTACGACTTTCTCCGGCAGGAATACTTCCAACATTAAGTACTATATTCGAACTGGCTGTAGCCGCATTCGCGGTTGTGCCGTTGAAATCAAACACCACGGCCGCCTGCACGATGCCCGCCAGACCCAGCACCGCACCGATTATGCATCTTATCCTTTTCTTCATTTCCAACTCCCTTTCCTGCCTCACCGCTGACCGCGGTTACCTCCAACCGTCCGCAGAAGGCGCAAGTCAGTTCCGTTGAGGCAAACTCAAGCATTCAATAAAAAACAACCACCCAAATGTTGTTCCCGGAAGAACTATGAGATATGAAAGATGAACTATGAAAGCGGTATTTTTTGATTTTAAAA
>JBILEA010000229.1:0-4563 GCA_044352355.1 Pontiellaceae bacterium
GCATCGGCTGGCCCGGCGTCTTTCAGGTGGCCGGCCATCTGGCGGGTGAAGAAAAAATCTATATGGACATGGCCGCTGATCCTGAATTTGCGCAGCGTCTGTTTGATAAGCTGGTCGATTTTGAGGTCGAATATTACGGACGTATGTTTGAAGCCGCAGGAGGCCGGCTGGACATGCTCTGCGTTTGTGACGACTACGGAACTCAAAGCAGCATGCTGTTCGGCACGGAAATGTGGAGAGAATACTTTGCGCGCAACACCAAACGGCTTACCGATCTATGCCACCAGCACGGCGCCTTTTACGTTCAGCATTCCTGCGGAGCGGTGCGAGGGATCATTCCCTTCCTGATTGAGTGCGGTGTGGACGTGCTCGACCCGATTCAAAAAGTCACCGGAATGGAACCCGAAGGACTGAAAAAAGACTTCGGCGACCAGCTCTGCTTCCACGGCGGTATCGACACGCAGAATCTGCTGCCGCACGGCACGCCGGAACAGGTACGCAAGGAGGCGGAGCATTTCATTGATGTGCTGAACCGCCGTGGCGGCTATATCCTCGGTCCGAGCCAGGACTTCGAAGGCGATGTGCCCGTCGAAAACATCCTGGCCCTCTATGCGGCCCGCGATCTATAACCCGTCTTTCGCTGTTCGCGGGCTGAATCGCCTTTTTTCAATGGAGTGACACTCGTTTTGCCCTTTGTTTTAAAGGGTCGGTATTTCAAAACAAGCTGTAGTGAAGACCTTTGAGTCAAACTCGAAGAAAAAAGACGTTTTTGCCGCCGAACGGAGAAAGACGGGTTAGCGACGTGCGGTATTGCCGCTTGGAGTTTCATGCTCGTAACGTGAGGCATAAACGTCCAATAACCTCCGAATCATCTTCTGATAAGCGGTATGATTGCGGCTCGCTTCCCTCTTGAAAAAATCCACGCTTGAGCGACTCAAGCCAATGGTTACTTTGACCGTGTCTTCTTCAAAAACAAGCTCGTGGGGAGGAGGCAGGAAGTCCCTGACGACTCTTAAGTCCCCCATGGGCTCATCCGTGTATTGGATTTTGTTTTTCATAAAGTTGCTTTCCTTTCCGCCAATATCCAGCACCGACAATCCGTATAGCAGATCTGCGGTACGTGAATCGTACTGTCAGTATGCCGTCCCCGACACGACCCATGCAAAAAAACCGATCCTCATCTTCGCTGTGAGCCACATCTTCCACAATCACACGCTGTGGATCGGCAAAAGCGTATCGAGCCAGACGAAATCCGACGTTATGTTTTTCCTGATTAATCCGCTCTTTTTCCGCATCCCACTCAAACCGTGTCATTCAAAAAAAAATAGCCTCCGTCGCGCTGATAAGCAATATCACAGTATGGGTATTTTTCTGTATGCAAAGAAACCAAGAAAAGTGGTCAGTCAGTGAATTTTAGAATCTACTGATTTCCGAACCCCGGACGATTTCATCCCGAAGTTTCCGAACATCTTGTCGCGGCGTAGTTTTCGAAGATGGCGAACTCTGCCGCGCACGGCGGGCAGTAAAAGATTTTGGAGTGCGCCGGCAACCAACGGGCGACGGCGCTCTTTGCGGCGGAACAGTGCAACTGCAAGAGCGGTGTCGCCCGTTGGTTGCCACCGCACTCCAGAGCTCTACAACGGTGCCCTATAAATAAATGGACCCATTCCAACCCCCGGAAAAATTCTCCTTTATTGCCCTCTTCCAATCGCGCGTTCGGAATCCCAAAGCGTTTTTCAATTTTCCAATGATTGGAAAAAAGCGGAACGGCTTCGTCGTAGTCGCCGCCCCCGGCAAAACTGTGAATCACTACCGCCTGAGCCCTTAAATAAAATTTCCGTCGGAAATTTTATCCTCCGTAGGTTTCGTCGTAGTCGGCCTGGGCGGCCGTGATTACTTTCTTGGCATGATCCGCACCGTAGATCTCAACCACGCTTACATCGGCCGTGCCGCCGGCGGGCTGTTTATAGGTCTCGAAATAGTGCCAAAGCCGGTCGCGCAAGGCCTGCGGAACCTGATCGACGCTGTTTACGTGGGACCAGAACTGGTCTTCGTGCAGCACGGCTATGATTTTGTCATCCGCTTCGCTGTGATCAATCATCTGAACGCCGCCAATCACGCGTGCATGCAAAAGCACCTCGCCACGGTTAATCGGACGCTCGGTGATGACACAGATATCCAGCGGGTCGCCGTCGCCACGGGTCGAAGTTGGCGACAGTTTCTGCACCCGCACCCCGCAATAGGTGTGTGGAATAAAGCCATAAAGGGTCGGCGGCATGGATGAAGTCAGCTGCGGCCGATCAACCAGCAAATAACCGGTGGTTTTGTCCACTTCATATTTGACGGCGTCGAACGGGGTCATTTCGATGTAGGCATTGACCACGTCGGGGGCTTTTTCACCGATGTCCAGTCCGTGCCAGGGATGGGGGCGCCAGCGATAGAATGATTTTGGGAAACTCATGCAGAAGACCTTCCGAAAAAAGGCGGTTTTTGGCGAGCACTATATCGAGGATTTAACTGACAAACCCCGGATGCCTGTCCTGACCCGCTTGCGCATGCGTGTTTCATGAAAATGTTCAAACGTGCCGGTCATGATAAAAAAATAGCCCATCAGTTCCGTACATTCCTCTGCCACTTTTTTTGCTGTTCGAGCAAACTCCCGATGGTCAATCAGTTCCGACCAGAAATCACCGGATCCGAACAATCTGGAAAAAACCAGAACAATCAGACCGCCGGTCAGCATAATTCCGAAAGAAGGCTGCCGGGTTAGATGCAACGCCGAAATGTAAAACTCCCGCCGGTGCAGAAAAAAAGGAATCGTAGCCGCAACAATGAAAGTTCCCGATAAAATCTTCCAAACATGCCTTCCAAATGTTTCATCCAGAATATTATCCCACTCCCGCATAATGGTGGCAGCCAAAAGACAGATCATGGCAAACAAAACAGCCCGGCGATCTTTTGCCAAACTCGCGGCCCGCCATAAAACCGCGATTGAAACCAGCAGAAACAGTACCTGCATCCACTCTATCAAGCCATTCTCACCATAAAAACTACGCTCATACGGCCAGTTCGCGCCCTGATGCATTAAAACCGTGCCGCAACCCAATAACAACGCATAAAGCCCTACCCGTATCGCCAAATTTCTAAAAACCTTACGTGCTACACGTTCCATTTGAAATAACTCCGTTTAAATGCGCACGAAAATCTCAAAAGTACCCCGTTTTTTCAAGCCACTTTTCAAATCGCAGGATTTTTAGTGCCTGTCCGGCACCTGCACGTTAGGATGAATCCATGAAAATTCTTTTTACAGGCGATATGGTCGGCAGCACGGGCCGCCAGGTTTTCCAGCGCGTGACCGAACGGCTACGTGCCGAAGGCCGGATTGATCTCGTGATTGCGAACGCCGAAAACGCCGCGGGCGGGCGCGGGCCATCGCCCGAAATCGCAGAAGCCATCCTTGCCTCGGGTGCCGCCGCACTGACGCTCGGTGACCATGCATGGGATGATAAAAAACTCACCGCCCTGCTCGCCACCGAACCCCGCCTGGTTCGTCCAGCCAACTTCCCTCCAACCGCCGCCGGACGCGGCATGACCACCATTGAAACCGATGAAGGCCCGGTTTGCATTATTTCTCTGATCGGGCGTGTCTTCATGGATCCGGCCGACTGCCCGTTCCGCACCGCCGACCGGCTGATCGGTATGGCGCAGACCAAAACGATCCTGATTGATTTCCATGCCGAAGCGACTTCAGAAAAAATTGCATTGGGCCGTTACCTCGACGGACGCGTCACCGCTCTGCTCGGCACGCACACGCACGTCCAGACCTCGGACGAAACCATTTTGCCGAACGGCACCGCCTACATTACCGACCTCGGCATGACCGGCCCAAAAGACTCGGTTATCGGACGCGAAGTCGAACCGGTCGTTCAAAAATTTATCACCGGCATGCCGCAGAAATTTGATACGGCGAAAAATGACCCGGCGCTCGAAGGGGTTATTCTGGATATCGACGTGCGAACCGGCAAAGCGCGCTCCATTGAGCGGATCAGAGAACGAGCATAAGATATGTAATTTGATCAAAATGATTTTGGACAAAATAATTAAAACGGCTCAGTGAGGAAGAATCATTTTGTCCGTAATTATTTTGATATTTTCCCCAGCAGAACAGGTTGCGATTAAAAAAACATAATGGATGAAAAACGTAAAATCTACAGCATCGCCGAGTTAAACCGCGCCGCACGCTTTACACTCGAAAACGGCATCGGCGAAGTCTGGGTTGAAGGCGAGATTTCGCGCATGACCAATCAGTCAAGCGGTCACTGGTATTTCACACTCAAGGATGAAGCCGCCGCAGTTTCCTGTGCGATGTTCAAACAGAACAACGCTTCCGTGCTTTTCGCGCCAAAAGACGGAATCAAGGTTCGGGTACTTGGTCAAACCAGCCTCTATGAACCGCGCGGAAGCTATCAGCTCATCATTCGTAAAATGGAGGAGGCCGGTAAAGGCTCCCTACAGGAACAATTCGAAAAACTGAAGGCCAAACTGGCCGCCGAAGGGCTTTTT
>JBILEA010000037.1:0-15301 GCA_044352355.1 Pontiellaceae bacterium
GCTCGATGAAACGAATAATCCGGCGGTGTACATGCCGACGGAGTCCGGGAGAATTGAGTCGTCATGGTACGGATCAACCCGCACCCGAAAATCTGGCAAACTGTTTCTCCCGGCTTTTCATGAAGGCGTAGACATTGCTCCGACCGAGCGCGATTCAAAAGGGCGTGCGAAAGATCCGGTGTTTGCCGTAGCCGACGGGCGCGTCGGTTACATCAGTCGTGTCGCAGGAAACTCTTCGTATGGAATCTATATTGTGCTGCTTCATCAGGATCGGCTGGGTGAATACTACACACTCTACTCACACCTTGCCTCAGCCGGTAACGATCTGAAAGAAGGCGACACCGTATTGCGCGGCGCGGAAATCGGACGAATTGGCAACACGTCAACGCTTGGGATTCCTGTTCAGCGCAGCCACCTGCATTTTGAGTTCGGCACCATACTAAACGACCGCTTCGGCGACTGGTTCCGGTCGAAAAAACTAAAACCGTTTCATGGCAGGCTGCACGGCTACAATCTTGCCGGACTAAATCCGGTGGAACTCTTTCCGTACATGACCAACGGGCAGCACTTTATTTTCCAACAGTATATAACCAACTGTCCGGTCGCTTTCCGGATCATCGTTCCGGTACCGGGAAAACCGGACTATTACCGCCGCTATCCGTTACTATGGGTCGGCGATGATCCGTCCGGAGCCGGAGCCCTCGTCATGGATGTTTCAGAAGGCGGAGTTCCGTTGCAGGCCAGAGCCGCGACAGAAGAAGAATCGGCCACGCTTCAGAAAAACAAGCCGCGCGTACTGGAAGCGTTTCCGGACGTTCTTAACCGCAACGGTTCCCGCCTGATCGTTGAGCAGAATGATACATGGACGCTGGGCCGCAACGGTAAACAGTGGCTTGAAATCCTGATGTATCGTAACGATTAGCTACCACAGGCTGCTATTTCACAAATCCGATCGCCAGCGCGGTGGCATCCACCAATGCGACATCGCAGCCAAGATCCTTTTCCAGAGATTGGAAACCTGACTCTTGACCTCTGATTCCTGACTTCTGATTTTTCCGAGGATTGGAAAGTAGAACGAGCGTCCCGCTCGTTTGTCCCGGTTCAGCGGAAAGCAAGCGGGACGCTTGCTCTACGTTGTTGGCGAGAAGGCTTCTTTGAGGACGGCCTGGAGGAGGTGGGCGGCGTGGGTTCGGCTGTGTTCGATCTCCGTTTCCAGTGCGCGGCAGTTTTCCATTAGCGCTTCCACCCGCTCCACAATCGCTTCTTCGCACAATTCAAATGCTCAGGCGGCTTTCAGGCGAATCAGCGTGTCTCTGATTTGATCCCGGTCATGAGACGGGCAGAAGAGATCGCAGACTTCCTTGCCGATTTTCAAGGAGGTGGTGTCCCAATCTTGCAGGTCAGGGTTGTAAACCATTGCGCTGAGAAGCTCCGGGTTCTGCTTTTTCAGATCGGTCCAGCGCCAAGCCCAGCGTTCCATATAATCTTTGACGCGGTCGTGGATTTCAATCGACTCCATGGCCAGCTGACGCTCTTTTTCGAAAAGAAAGTCTACGTGAATGCGTTCTCCAACCTTACCTGTCAAATACACGTCCTGCTTCGGAGTGAAATGGCATGCTGTAAAGGTGCGCTCAAGGGATTTTCGTACGACGTGCTCCTGTGCACTACGCGATTCGTTCCGGTAAATCAGATGCGAAATGCTCACCAGCGATTCGGCGAAGAGTTGGATATCCAATCCGCTTAGCGGGAGCTTGATCAGTTTGCGCAGTTCGAATCCGTGCTGATCCAGTTCGAAGATCTTTTTCTTTTCTTCGAGCAGAGCGTAATTGTGTTTTGCCCGGGAATCGAGATTCAGTCCCTCGCGATCCAGCATCATCAGTGTCCGGCCCTTGTCGGTGATTATCGCTTGGGCCGGGGCAAACGGTTCAATGTTGACCGTGATCTGCCAGCCGTCGGGGTACATCAGCGGCAACGCAGCGGCCAGTCCGTTTCCGGTCTGTTCGATCGTAAGTTGCTCGCTCCAGAAATGCTCCATAGAGGAGCGCAGGATGTCGGGCGAAAGAAGATTGTTAATAGTTGTGTTCACAGCAGTTCCCTTTCTTTACCCAGATCAATGTTCCAAAGTGCGCACACTTTTTTTAGAAAATCCTCAAAATCTGTCACTGTCCAATTTATCAGCCCATCGTGCCGATTCTGATTTGTATCCTCGCGGTCGAGGTTGGGATCGATCAGGTTTTGATGCCATCCCTTGGGAATGAAAGCAGGGTTATAGTACCGCTTTTTGGAAACTTCGCAATATCCAACTCCGCGCACCCGCTCGCCATCCAGAATAAAAGCCGTTTCATACGTGGACCGATCGTCCAGCCGTCCAGCGGAAATTTTAATCCGTATCGGCACAAGGCGCTCTTCATCAGTAAGATAGATCGGAAAGTCGTATTGTCGGCCTTCCTCCCGGTACTTTTGCAGCACGGGCGGTTTCAGGCTTTTCTTCGGCCTTTTGACCAGATTATGAATTTCGAAGGATGGATAACCGTATTCTTTGCTTCCGCTCATAATTTACTCTCCGGTTGATCATCAGTGTTTTTGGCGGGGGCGAAGGCTTCTTTGAGGACGGCCTGGAGGAGGTGGGCGGCGCTCAAGGGTTGTTGGGAAGGGGAACGTTGGCGAACTCGGTATCGAGCAAAAGAAGTTTCATTTTGCTGAGCAGTTTCCGTTTGCAGGTATCGTCAAAATACCATGCGAATGACTGCAATGAGTCGGTTGAGTCGAGTTTCTCAGCGGTGAATTCAGCATCCAACGAAACAACAGCCTCCATCAGCAGGAGATCGTTGGCGGGGTCAGGCTGGTTGCTGGTTCCGCTGAATGCTTTCACAGTCAGAGTGGCTTGCCAGCAGACAGAGCTGTTCGGTTCGCAGAGACAATCCTTACGGTTGTCTTCGAAATGAAAATTGATGAAACCTTTGCCTTCTTTCGGTTTGGAGTTGTGTGCCGTAAACCGCTGAGAAGTGACCAGAAGTTTGTTCATGGAAAGTTTAGACCCTGTACTCACCGGACTCCTCCTTGATTAAATAGCCTCCGCCGCGTCGCATGGCTCCGAAATCGAGCAGTTCGGTTGTGCTGGCTTCAATATGAATGTGCTGGTCGTTGTGATGATGCACTTCGCGGCCAGCGAGTTTTTCGGCAACGGCCTGAGATACGAAGTCATTAAGAGTTGTTTCCAGTGACGCGGCGGCAGCAGCGGCGGCTTTGTGCTGTTCGGGTGTCATGCGGACATTAAACGTACCTTTAAACGCCTTGTCCGGCTCTTTTCCAGCCTGTGTGCAGGTTGCGAGATAGTCGTCCACCGATTCTTTGAATTCGGCTTCCAGCTCTGGAACGGTCTGAGCTTCATAGGTAACCAGATCATTAATATGCAGAATTTTGCCGAACAGACATCCATCCTCAAAACTGCATTCGACCGAGCCGAGATAGCCCTTATATTGAAGCGGTTTCATTCCAGTTCCCCTTTTTCTTCCAAATGCTCATGAACTTCTTTCAGCGCATACTTTTTCACAATTGAGCCGGGATGCGGCTCATGCAGACTGATCAAATCGCCCGTGCTTTTCTTATAAAACTTTCGCCGTGACCCCGATCCTGCCAGCATTTCATATCCTAATCCGTTCAGCAGGGAGCAAAGTTCTTTCCATGTAAAATCCGCCGGTATTGTCCGGAATCGCTCCTTGAGTTTCTCCTTGCGGCTCATGTTGTATTACACTCTCTTCCTGTTTTGCAACTGAATTCCGGTTGCAACTTTATCATCCGTGCCGGAGGCGGGGGAGAAGGCTTCTTTGAGGACGGCCTGGAGGAGGTGGGCGGCGTGGGTGCAGCTATGTTCGATCTCTGTTTCCAGTGCGCGGCAGTTTTTCGTTAAAATTAGGTTTCGGTCGTATTGGTTGGAGGAAGCATGCACTTATAAACTTCATCAACACGGGGACTTGTATGGACTCCGTGCCATATTTTTTCCAGCACGGCTTTCGGTAAATCCCGGTGATGCCGCAGTTCTTTGGTTTTGAATTTCTGAACCAGTTCTTCGCGGGACAGCTCAAACACCTGATTGCAGTCGATCACCGTCGGCTTGGAAAAGTCTGGATATTCAGCAGGCTCGACAATCACAAGAGTTTCGGGCGGAAGATTTTTGCGGCGCTCCTGCACCTTGGCAATCTGTGAGGAACCTACCGCCATGATCAATACATTGTTGGATCGAGGGTCGGCGTTGATCACGGCGAAGAAATGGGGTTCGACGGAATACAGCCCGCGATGTGCGAAGTAGTAGACGGTTCCGGATCGTAATGTCAGTTGCAGTTCAAAAGGCAGATCCGGCGGAGGCATGTCAGTTCCACAGATTGTGAATGGAACACAGTTCCTGAACCTCTTCACGCCGGACAGAACGCTCCTGTTCGGTCAGCGGATGGCAGGGGTCGAGTGGCATCGGCGGATCGTCCAGAAAATCGCTGAATGTCATTTTTACCCGCGAGCTGCTGCCGCCGCTGATGGCCGCCTCATGTTTTTTCCATTCCGGGTATTCGTGTGTCAGTTCAGCCAGCTTAAATTCATCGTGAAGCCCGAAATGGTTCCACACATATTCAAGGGCTTCCTGATCGGTGCGGGAAAATACCAGCGCTTCCACCTCGTTAACGGATGAAAACTCATAGCGGTTGACCGCGTTCAAAAACTGACCGGCGTAGGCTTTTTCGACATCCGGACGAAAGTCACTGCCATCAACCAGATCTTTTCCGCCCGACGGAACCGGTCCGTAGTTCATGGCGAAATATTCGTCATTCGTGATCGGGCGTCCGTATTTGCGCAGGTGAAACCGGTCGGCAAAGAAAAGCAGCTTCAGCGTTTTCATCTTATTGATACGTCCGCCGCTTTGCCGGGCGAAATAATTCAAAGCCTGAGTGGCTTTTTTATAGGAAAAACTCATTGGCATAGTCGTAATCTAGCACATTTCGCCGGATTGTCACCAAAATCATCGGCGATAAACAGGGTGGTTCCAAAGGGTGGAGGCGGCCTCTTCCATATTCCAGCAGATTGGCTCGCAGAGCCAACGCTACATCGGGAACGAATGTAGAGTCGGCTCTTAGAGTCGAAATGAAAATGTAGTGTCGGCTCTTAGAGCCGAAGAAGTTAAGAGGCGGGGGAGAAGGCTTCTTTGAGGACGGCTTGGAGGAGGTGGGCGGCGTGGGTGCGGCTGTGTTCGATCTCCGTTTCCAACGCGCGGCAGTGGGCCATCAGCGCCTCCACCCGCTCCACAATCGCCGCTTGCTCCGCCAGCGGCGGGAGGGGAATCAATTTTTTTAGGATGTCATCACGCCCAATCCCGGGAATCTGACCTTCTTTAGCATCTTGGAACTTGACGTATTGTGAGTGTAAATAGGATGCAATGAACGCTTCATTAACAATAAATGGGCGAACGGCCATTAGTTGACGCCCGATTGCTACTCCATTGTCCAATAGTACATTCATTTTCCCAACGCCGGAGCCTTTTACCGTGACGAGCAGGTCGCCTCCTTTTGCGGTAACCTTTGGCTTCTCTGTCCATCGTGTGTAAGTCGGATGTTTTTCTCCGAAGTCCGATGGGCCGGTCAGGTAGGGCGCTCCGCGCTTTTGTTCGTTGTAGTCAGCGGCTTCGATATGTTGGCCCGATACAAGTTCAATCATTTCACCTAACCAACACCACTCCCAGCTTTCGGGAATCTCGAAGGGGATTTCGGCGGGGGAGATTTTGGGTAGAGGTTTTTCGGGGCGGAGTTTTTTGTCGGCGATGAGGCGGAGCTTTTCTTTCTGGATGCGTTTGAGCAGTTCGCTGGCGGGTTCGGTATCCGGGTTCGCGGCGCGCCAGTCGTCCGTCAGCTTGCCCTGTATCGCGTCCTGCAAAATCGCCTGCTTGAGTTTGCCGAGCAACGCTTCCTGATGCGCGATTTCGTTTTCCAACGGCTTCATCAAAACATCGTTCTGCGAAAGGCTGACAACACGCATCTGCACGTCCATCGGCGGAACGATGATTTCAAGGTTCGCGAGAGTGCTGACTGCAAGGGACACATTTGCGCTTCCTTTCATTAGCGGCACAATCAGCTGATCCTTGAAGTAAGAAAAATAGACGTGGAGAAACTGCGGATTCAGACGCTTTTCATCCTTTGGAACGACAGCGCATAGAATTGAACCAAGTGCGAATTTTCCTTCCTGATAGTGGATTCGCTTGATGCTCGCGTGGCCGTGCCCTGTCGAAGAAACCAGCGGGACGATTACGGCACGGCAATCAAACTGGAACGTCTCGTGTGTTGCGCGTTCCGATGCTGTAACGACCAGCGGGTAGCGTCCGGGAACTGCCTGTTTGATAGGCGTCTCGCCTTTGGTAATCGAACAAAGATCACCCAATCTGAATTTTGCGCCGTCTCTCATATTCCGCGTTCGATTTCATTCACGATAGAAATCGCCCGGTGAAAGGATTTCTTTAAAGCGTCCATCAGCTCCGCGCTACTGTGCTCCGTCTCAATGAACTCTTTGTTCGGATTCTTCATGTCGAGGTCGAATCCGCGTTTCAAATCCTTGACGTTCACTTTCCATGCGGTTTCGGTTTCTTCGCGGTTATCCCACCATTCGAGGAGCGGGGCGAATTCGTCGAACTGGATGGCTTTGGTTTTGGAATAGCTTTTCTGCCCTTCCGGCAGGCGGTGTTCCCAGTACCAGATCTCTTTGGTGGGCGTGCCTTTTTCGAAGAAGAGCAGGTTGGTCGAAACGGTGGCGGGGAAAAAGGTGGATTGCGGCAGGCGGATGATGGTGTGCAGGTTGCAGTCGGTCAGCAGTTTTTCGCGGATGCGCTCTTTGTAGCCGTCGCCGGTGATACAGCCGTCAGGTAAAACGATGGCGCAACGTCCGCCGGGTTTCAAGAGCTGGACCATGAGGATGACGAAGAGGTCGGCGGATTCGCGGCAGCGGAAGGATTGCGGGAAGTTGGTTTCCACGCCGTCGGCGATGCTGGCGCCGAAAGGCGGATTGGCGAGGATGACATCGACCTGCTGTTTCGGGCCGATGGTGTTGTATTCGGTTTTCAGGCTGTCGCGGTAGTGCCAGTCCGGCACGTCGAGGCCGTGGAGAATCAGGTTGGTGAGGCCGAGAACGTAGGAAACCGGTTTCAGCTCCCAGCCGGTGATGGATTTCTGCAGGACGGCTTCGTCGTCGAGGGTGCGGACTTCCTTTTCGCGGATGTAGTCGATGGCGGCGGAGAGGAAGCCGCCGGTTCCTGCAGCAGGGTCGAGGACTTTGTTTCCAAGCTTCGGAGCGGTCATCTGCGTCATGAGCTGGGTGACGGCGCGGGGCGTGTAGTATTCGCCTTTGTTGCCGGCATCGCGCAGTTCGAGCAGGATGGATTCATAGACGGTGCCGAAGATGTGGCGGTCGTCGGAGTTGTTGAAGTCGAAGCCGTTGAGCTGGTTGATGACTTTGCGCAGTTCGTAGCCGGACTTCATGTAGTTGTTCGAACCGTCGAACACTTCGCGCACCAGCGCTGCGCGCTGCGGGGCGTGCGGCGCTTTCAGGTTTTTGAGCGTGGCGAAAAGTCCGTCGGTCGGATGGTCAATCAGCAGGATCAACTCCTCACCGGTGATCCCTTCGGCATTGGCGGCCCAGTTGCGCCACTGGAATTTTTCGGGGATGACCGACTTGTAGCGGTCGCGGATGAGTTCGAGTTCCTGGTCTTTGTCGTCGAGGATTTTCAGGAAGAGCATCCAGCCGAGCTGTTCAAGCCGCTGGGCGTCGCCGGAGACGCCGCGATCCTGCCGCATGATGTTGCGGACGTTTTTGATAATCGATGAGATGTTCGCCATGGATTAGTTCGATTCCTGTTTGGGTTGTCCGATCAGCCGCGCGGCGTCGGCAGTGAGGGTTTGCATCTGGCGGATCGCGATGGCGTTAAGCCGTTTCAGCCGTTCGGACTGGGGCAGTGCCATGTGAATAAATTCGGCGTTCATCCCTTCGATGTTGGCGAGAACGAGCAGTTGTTCGATTCCGGCGTAGTCGCGCATGTTGCCGTCGAGGTCAGGGTTGGCCTCGCGCCACTGTTTCGCCGTTTGCCCGAAGAGAGCGACGTTGAGCAAATCCGCTTCGCTGGCGTAGGTGATGGCGGCCTGTGCGGGAGTGACTTCCGGCGGAATGAGGTGGGTTTTTACCGCGTCGGTGTGGATGCGGTAATTGAGCTTGGAGAGCGTGCGGTTGAGGTTCCACGCCAGCGAGAGACGCTGGCTTTCGTCCGCTTTGAGCCGCTGGAACTCCTTGATGAGGTAGAGTTTAAATTCGACCGATATCCAGGAGGAAAACTCAAAGGCGATGTCTTTGTGCGCGTAGGTTCCGCCGTAGCGGCCTGATTTTGAAATCAGCCCCGTCGCATGGGTAGCATCAATCCATTGCCGGGGCGTTAAAACAAAGCTGTTCAATCCGGCTCTGTTTCTAAACCCCTCGAATTCGAGGGGTTTAAAATCGGGATTATTCAGGCCTTCCCAGATGCCGAGGAATTCGACGGTATTGCGATTTCTCATCCAGTTTTGAATGACGTGATCTGCCCTATCGGGTTCCTTGAATTTGGCGATATCCGTGAGGCTGATGAAGTCGTCAGAACCTTGTGAAAGGATGGATATGGCGGATCCTTTCACCTCAATGATGGTTTTCGTGTTTTTTTTCATAGATCAGGCGGCGGTGTAGAGTTCGTCGGTCAGTTTGTGGATAGCGGCATCGTAGGCGGCTTTGCCGCCGAAGGCGCGGATGATTTCCACCGGCGAGCCGAGTTTGTTGAGCGGATCGAGCGTGATGATGGCCGCGTTTTCAAGGTCGAGCATGCCTTCGTCGGCATATTTATCGAGCAGGGCGGAAATCACTTTGCGGGCGAGATCGCCGTAGCGGGTGAAGTAGTCGCGCTTTTTGACCTGCTCGGCGCGTTCCTTGCGGGTAAGCGGTTTCTGTTCGTAGGCGACGTGGCAGATCAGATCGAACGGGTCGTATGCGGAACCGATTTCCTCGTTCAGGGCGGCGAAGAGTACGCCATGCCGTTCCAGTTCGTCGACAATGGCCCGTTTCTTGTCGGCCTGTTTCCAGGAGGTGAGGAAGGAATCCAGCGAGGCGTAGGTTGTCCGAATGCTCTTGCGGGTATAGTCGCGCAGGCTTTCGGTGATAATCTTGCCGTCATCGCCCATGTATTGGACGCGCTCTTTGATAATGGTGACTTCCACGCCGTTCACTGTCACTTTGCGGCGCACCCGGTATTCCTCCGGGTCTTCCAAAACAATCGACACATCCGGCTTTTCCGGCTCCGGAAAGTCGACGGTCTCTCCGGTCTGTTCGTCAATGACCGGCGTGTTATCGGCTTCGTCCTCTGCGCCGGAAATGTCGTCGTCCTGCCAGGCTTCTTTGATGCGAACCGGATCGCCGTCAAAAGCCGGATCGGCGAAGAGGGCGGTTACATTGCGGAAATCCATGATGGTGAAGTAGTGCTTGCCGAAATCCTCATTGATGCGGGTGCCTCGTCCTATGATCTGTTTAAATTCCGTCATCGAGCCGATGTTGGAATCGAGAACGATCAGTTTGCAGGTTTGAGCGTCCACGCCGGTGGTCATGAGCTTAGACGTGGTGGCGATGACCGGATAAGGCTCGGAAGGGCTGATGAACGCGTCCAGATGCCGTTTGCCTTCTTCGTTGTCTCCGGTGATTTGCATCACGTACTTACTGTTGCGAGCGACTTCGTCGGCGTTGGCGTTCGCCAGTTCTTTGCGCATTCCTTCGGCGTGCTCGATGTCCACACAGAAGACGATGGTTTTGGAAAAGCGTCCGCTGCCTTTGAGAAACTCGGTGATCTTCTGCGCCACGAGCTGTCGGCGCTCTTCCACGACGAGGGTTTTGTCGAAGTCGGTGCGGTTATAAATCCGGTCTTCAACCGGCTTGCCGTCCTTGTCTTTGAAGCCTTTCGGCGGACGCCAGCCTTCCGCGTCAATATCCAGCGTGACTTTGATGACTTTGTACGGGGCGAGAAAGCCGTCATCAATACCTTGTTTGAGCGAGTAGGTGTAGAGCGGGTCGCCGAAGTATTCGCTGCTGGATACTTCCTTGGTCTCTTTCGGGGTGGCGGTGAGGCCGATATGCGTCGCGCCTTTGAAGTATTCCAGAATCTCGCGCCACTTACTGTCTTCACGGGCGCTGCCGCGATGGCACTCGTCCACAATCACCAGATCGAAGAATTCCGGGCTGAACTGTTTGTAGGCATCGGTATCGCTATTTTTGTTGTCGGAAAGACCTTGGTAGAGGGCGAGGTAAACGTTGTAGGCAGTGTCGATCTGTTTGTTTTTGATGACCGTCACGGCTTCCTTGAAATGGCGGAAATCCCCGCGCACCGTCTGGTCGATCAGCGACGTGCGATCAGCCAGAAAGAGAATCCGCTTTTTTCGGCCGCTCTTCCACAGGCGGTAAATGATTTGAAAAGCGACGTAGGTCTTGCCGGTGCCGGTGGCCATAACGAGCAGATGGCGGTTGTTCCCCTCGTTGCGGGCAATCGCTTCCACCGTCCGGTTGATGGCGATTTGCTGGTAGTAGCGCGGCGCACGGTTCGAGCCGTCGGAGAAATAGTCCTGAGCGACAACAGGCGCAACTTCGTCCGAAATGCCTTTGAACGCTTTGTATTTCTGCCAGAGCTGTTCCGGCGACGGAAAAGCGGCGAGCGGGATTTCGGTTTCGATGCTACCCGATTTTACAGTTTTGTCATGGAACAGGAAAGCGTCGCCGTTGCTGCTGAAGACAAACGGGATTTCGAGCGTATCCGCGTAGCCGAGAGCCTGCTGGATACCGGCGTTGACCGAGTGGTTGTTATCTTTGGCCTCGATAATGGCGATGGGAATGTTCGGCTTGTAGTAAAGAATGTAGTCAGCGCGTTTCTGAGCTCCGCGCGTATGGATTTTTCCCCGGACATAAATCCGGCCATCGGTAAAGCCGACCTCCTCGCGAATCTGAGTATCGACATTCCAACCCGCCGCCACAAGGTTGGGTGTGATGAACTTCGTGCAGATGTCACGTTCGCTCAGCGCTTTCTTATCCATAGGAGTTCCGTCGCATCAGTTCTTAAATCGTTAATGCCGAGCAATATGCCGTCCAGTCTGTGCAAAGACAAGCCGCAAGGCAATTCTTCCAACGCTTGGAAAAGAAAAACGCCCCGGAACCTCCGGGGCGTTGTCATTCACAGCATACAGGTCTCTTATTTTTTCCCAAAGTCGCAGAGGTTGCACTGGTAGCAGTCGATGCCGGGCGGATGCCACGGGCGGCCCGCTTTTTTGGCCTTGCGCATGTTGTTCCAGTTGATGATCGCCAGCAGGATGCCGAGTAGAATAAATGCGCCGGGGGCCTGACCCATGATCATAAAGGGCTGCGTCCAGCCTTCGATCAGTTTGATCTGGAAGAGTGAGCCGGTGGAGAGAAATTCACGGATGCCGCCGATGATGGCAAGTGCCAATGTAAAGCCAAGTCCCATGCCGATTCCGTCAGCGATTGAGGCCAGCACGCCGTTTTTGCAGGCAAATGCTTCAGCGCGACCCAGCACAATGCAGTTCACGACGATGAGCGGAATAAAAATGCCGAGTGCTTCGTAGATTGCAACCGGTGCGTAGGCCTGCATCAGCAGATCGACCACGGTAACGAAGGCGGCGATTACGACGACGTAGCAGGGAATACGCACTTTCGTCGGCACGACGTTGCGGATGAGTGAAATCACCATATTACTGCCGGCCAGTACAAAAAGTGTTGCCAGCCCCATGCTGCATCCATTTACGGCGTTGTTGGTAACCGCCAGCGTAGGGCACATACCGAGCATCAGCACGAAAGTCGGATTTTCGCGGATGATTCCTTTGGTGAGTTCTTTGAAGATGTTCATGAGTGGATCTCCGGAATAGTGGAATATTGGAACGATGGAATGAGTAAAGGATATTGTTCAGGAGCGGTGGAGTATTGGCGTCGTGGAGTTTTCATCAGTATTCCTTTATTCCATTTTTCCAGTATTCCCCGCGAACAGCGTTTCGCGCTGAACGGCGAAGGTTTCGGCAATGGTGAAAACGGCTCCGCCGACGGCGCGGCTGGTGATTGTAGCTCCGGTGATCGCATCCAGATTGCCGCCGTCTTTTTTGACGGCCCACGGCGTCTGCCCCGCCACGGCTTTCATGCCGTTAAACTGGTCGAGAATCTTGTTCGGCGGCAGGCCGGTTTCTTTCTTGCCGGCGATGAGTCCGGAAATTGTTTTTTCACGCACACGTTCAGTGACAACGGTTCCAAGGCCCGGAGTTTCCGACTGTTTCGTGACGAGTACGGTGGTGATGGTTCCGTCTGGCTTTAGACCGGCCAATACGCTGATTTCGCCCGCATAACCTTTGGTTGAGGTGGTCTCTCCGGCAAAGCCGGTGATCTGTCCGTCCTTGCGGGCGGTGTAGAAGGTGACCCCGTTAAATGTAACAGCCTCCTGCAATGGTTGATTGTCGAAAGCAGGTAACACCTGACTCAGTGCGGCGGTGTTTTTTTGTTGCTGGGCGGCGGCAATCGGTGCTTCAGTAATTACGAAAACCCAAGCCATCAGGGCTGTGGCCACGCAGGAGATTAATCCTGTGCTTAACACGAGTGGAGTAATTTTTATATTTTCACTACTCATTGGGCCGCCTCCTTTTTGATGCGGATGTAGCCGAATGGTTTACCAATCGTATAGCGGTCGATGAGCGGGGTGAGTGCATTCATAAAGAGGATGGAGAAGCTGACACCTTCCGGATAGCCGCCCCAGATGCGAATGACGCTGGTGATGATGCCACAACCGCAACCAAAGATGAGTGCGCCGTTGGCGGTCATTGGCGAGGTGACCATGTCGGTCGCCATAAAGAATGCACCGATCATGAGTCCGCCTGCGAGAACGTGGTAGAGCGCAGGCGGTGTCATTTCAGGATTAACGTGGTGGGCGATGCCGGTGATCAAAGCAACCGTTCCGATAAAGGACGCGGGGACTTGCCATTTAATCAGTTTGCGAACCAGTAGGAATGCGCCGCCGATGAGCAGGGCGAGTGCTGAGGTTTCGCCGAGACAGCCGCCGACATTTCCGTAGAAAAGGTCGCTGATGGAGGCCAGTTCTTTGCCAGTAGCCGCCAGTGGCGTTGCACCGGTCAGTGCATCGCAAGCGAACCATTTACCGGCCTGCGGCGCGACCCAGGTGGTCATTAGTTGTGGAAAGCCGATCAGCAAAGCGACGCGGGCGACGAGCGCGGGGTTGAAGGGATTATAACCCAGTCCGCCGAAAAGCTGTTTACCGAGACCGATGGCCAATAAAGAGCCAAGGATGCATATCCACCAGGGCGCGCCTGCTGAAAGATTCATGGCGAGCAGAAGTCCGGTGAGAGCCGCGCTGCCGTCTTTCCAGCTGTTCGCCGGCTGTTTCATTGCTTTTTTCCAGAGAACTTCAATCGCCATGCAACCGATGGTACAAAGCACCATAACCTTCAGTGCAGCCAGTCCGAAGAACCAGACCGCAGCAAGCGCCGCAGGCATCAAGGCGATGAATACATGCACCATGATTTTCGAAATCGTTTCGCCACCGCGGATATGCGGTGAGTTACTTATCACCAATTTTGTGGCATCGGGCAGGTGAACCGGTGTGCTGTTTTCAGTCATGTCCTATTTCCTTGGAAAAAATTTGCCAGCGAATTTATAAAATCTACGAATCAAAAATTTGTGAAGAGCTGTTCATTCGTAAGTTTTATTCATTCGCTGGTGTACTATTCCTTTTTAATCGATTCGTTTAACAAGGTTTGTTTTTCTGTTGCTTGCGGCGGGCGGCCATAATTTCGGCTTTTGCCCGCTTGAACTGCTGGTTGAGCGGACGGTGTGACGGGCAGACGTAGCTGCATGAGCCGCATTCAATGCAGGCTTGCACATTGAGCTGTTCGGCCCAGTCAAACCGTTCGTTTTCGACAGCCTGACTAATGGTGGCGGGTAGAATATCCATCGGACAGGCCTCAACACAGCGGCCGCAGCGGATGCATGGCTCGGAGGTGTACTGCGAAACCTGTTCAACAGGAATGAGCAGAATGCCTGAGGTGTTTTTCATGACGGTGACATCAAGCGAATTCTGCGCAAAGCCCATCATCGGGCCGCCAAGCAGCAGTTTGGCGGGCTGGTATTTTACGCCGCCGGCGAGTTCAATTGCTTTCGAGATCGGTGTGCCGACGAGGAAACGCCAGTTGCCGGGATTGACGAGCGGTTCGCCGGTGACGGTGGTGATGCGCTCAATGGATGGCCGGCCTTTGATGACGGCTTCCATGACGGCAACGGCGGAGGCGACATTCTGTACGACGCAACCGACGTCCATCGGCAATCCGCCGATCGGAACTTCGCGTCCGGTGAGCGCATAAATCAATTGCTTTTCAGCACCCTGAGGATAGTTGACGCGCAGTTCCTGCACGGTGACGTTGTAGTTGCTGGCAAACGCATTGAGTTTTAAAATCGCGTCCGGCTTATTGCCCTCCACACCGATAACGGCAGTTTTTAATCCGAGGATGCGGGCGAGAATTGCCGCGCCGAGCAGAACGTCTTCGGTCTGTTCGAGCATCAGACGGTGGTCAGCGGTGAGGTAGGGCTCGCATTCCGCGCCATTGAGAATGAGTGTGTCGACCGGTTTGGTCGGTGAAAGTTTGACGTGCGATGGAAAGCCTGCGCCGCCCATACCGACAATGCCAGCATCGACTACGCGCTGTTTTAGAATAGCCGGATCGGTGTTTTGCCAGTCGGCAATCGGTTCGAAGGGTGAACCCCATTCGTCTTTGCCGTCGGCCGTGATTTCGATGGAAGGAACACTGATACACGTTGGGCCGGGGCATTTTTCGATGGCGGTGACCGTGCCGCTGGTCGGTGCGTGAAGTGGAACAGAAACAAAGCCGGTGGCTTTAGCAAGCAATTGACCTTTTTTAACAAGATCGCCTTTTTTGACAATAATTTCCGGCGGGGCACCGATGTTCTGGTGGACAATGACAGTGTATTTCTCGAGCAATGGGGCGGTTTGCACTGGCTTGGAGGCGGAGAGGGATTTGCTGTCGTTCGGGTGAACGCCGCCTTTGAATTTACGCGGTTTATCGCTCATTTTGAAACTCCTTCGTAAGCACCGCTGGCGTGTTTGGTAGCCAGACGCAGGGCGGTGGTCGGGCAGGCGGCTTTTTCAACCAAGTCGGGAATCGGCGGATTGCTGTAATTCGTGGCGACCAGAAAG
>JBILEA010000230.1:0-4496 GCA_044352355.1 Pontiellaceae bacterium
GGTTGTTGCTCTGTGCCGCCTCTGGATTTTCTGAACAGCGGACGGCATATACCTTTGATTATCGCTGGAATGAAGAACAGCGGCTTCTCATCGAAACCCTTCAGGGAATTGTGAACCGGGATGCGCCTCAACTCTACTTCACGCAAACCGGATCGGAACATTCTAAAAAGACGTGGGTGGATGTGTACCGCGAACGGTACAGGTTTGAGTTCGTGCGCATTTCCGAACTGACAGAGCTGGTTCGGATATTTCGTGGTCAAGTGAACGGCGCGGTGTTGTACGATCCTGAAATTGACGCGACCCGATGGATTTCGGCCGTCATCGGCGGGCTGGATAACCTGCTACCGGTTGCCAAAGGCAGCGGGTTGGAGAAAATTCTTGGGCTTGAGGTAAAGCAGGATCTGGCCGGACGGTTTGGAGACAGCTTGGAGGTGTATGAATGGGCGCTCGAAAACGTTATGCCGCGCTGCAACCGAACGGTCGCGCATGCTCCTGCTGAAAAGACAGTAGATGGAAAGTATATTGGATGGGGATTCTGGGGGATTGATTATGTGGTCGCAAACCGGGGCTTTATAGTGAATCTCGGTTGTGTGGATGAAGACGTTGTGGCATTTGGCCGAACCATTGAGGGCACTCCAAAACAGGGAAAAATGTACAGCCGTGTTCTCGAGGCACTTGAGTCGCCTGCACTCATTTTCGGCTACGGTGAGCCGGAGCTGGACTGGTTCGATTTTATCGGACAGCACGGGCACACTTATCTGCATTACGGCAACAACCTGAGTTTCCATGCTGCGGTCAAAGCAAAGAATCCGGAGTTCTGTCAAAAGGTTCATGTTACGCCGGATGATGTTAGCGTGGAGGAGGATAAATACTATATCGCGTTCATGACTAGTGAGGGCGACTCGATGAAAGGCCCTCTGCCGTTTTTCTTTGGTAGCTGGTTCGATCCGGCGCGCGGATCGGTTCCCATGAACTGGAGTATTCACCCTGAAGTGAGCCGTTTCCCAGCTATGCTGGAGTATTTTTATGAAACGGCGACAACGAATGATCTGTTTGTCGGGGTGCAGGTTTTTAATTTTGAGATGAAAAAGCTCGAAGGATTCGCGCGCAGTTATGCTGCCGCAATGAAGCGGGCGGACATGAGCGTCACCATTGCTGATTATGCCAACCCCAGCGTGGACTTGAAAAAGAAGGAGCGGTTTCTGGATTGGGTCAATCCGCTCGGTGCGGTCGATGTCTTTTTCGAGAAATCAACACTGCAGGGATATAATTACCGATCTGGGAAGCAAAAAATTCCTTTGGCCGCGACCGGGATACAAATGACTTATTGGCACCGTATGCTGCCTGGAGGCTGGAGTGCAAAATGGCAGGAGATGTATCAGACCCCGGAGGGGCGGGAGCAGGTGATGCAGGCGGCGGTCAAAGAGATTCACGAAGAAGCAGCAGCCCACGAACCGCCGTACCTGATTGTGATGTATACTGATTTGCACAACTTTGACCGGTTGCCGGAGCTACACCGAGAAATTGTCGCACAGCTCGATCCGGATAAATTCAAAGCCGTTCGGCTGGATGAAGGATTCTCCGCTATGCGGAAGTGGAATCCCGCCCGGACACGCAACCTCCCTGCAAGATGAACAAAAAGTGAAAACCACAGCTCATGAAATGCAAATTTTCAAGTGGTGTTGCATGATACAGTAGATGGCAAGAAAGGAATGAAACAATGAAAATAAAGATGATCATGGTGGTATTCATGTTTTTTGCGGCGCACAGGAGTTCGGCAGCTCTTCTGGTTTATGAAGGGTTTGATTATTCGCCGGATACTACTCCAAGTGAATGGAATGGAGGATCTGGATTAGCAGAAAGCTGGAACGTTGAGAAAAATCCAGGCGAACATGAGGTGATGATCAAAACCGGGCTGTCATTTGGCCGGTTGCAGGTTTCCGGCAATTCACTCGGAATGGAATCTGCGGCAGATGTAAAAGGAACGCCTCGATATTCTAAGTTGAAGCGATCTCTGAATATTGAAGAGCAGAGCTCAGGAACCATTTGGGTATCCTATCTGGTATCCAGAACATCGGGGCACAGTAGCGGTGCGAATGCGATTCGTCTAATGAATGGCGGAAGCAAGGTTCGCGATTTTACAGCGGAATATAAGACATTCAACACCGCTGGCGGAGTGCCCGGTTTGCATCTGAATGGGAAGACCTCCAATGGCGCGATACCAACTCCTAACCAGGATGGTGGGATCCTGCTGGTGATTGCCTCCTATAAGCTGGGACAGCCAGCCGCCGCTCAATTGTGGATTTTTGATGTGGCGGGGTTTGAGAAAGTCTACGAAAAGATAGAGGACGGGGCTCTGAAGGATAGAGATTTAAAAGCAGCATGTAATCAGCAGGTTTCCTTGGTTGGTGCCGATCCTGTGGTGGTGAACAATCAGGATGTGATTGAGTTTTTTCAGCAAACGAAGTTTCCGTCCGGCGATGATGGGGGACTGAAAGCCGATTACGATGAATTGCGAATCGGAACAAGTCTGCTTTCAGTGATTCCTTTAGGTGCACCTGTGCCGGTTGAGGCAGATTCCGGTAGTCAGCGACGCATCCTATTCAAGAGCGGTGAGTAAGTTTTTGCAAATTTAAAGGAGAACGTGATGAATCGACGGAAGTTTTTTGGAATGTCAGGCGCTGGTTTGGCTGCGGGTATTCTTTGTGCGAACAAAGGATATGCCGGAGAGCCTGCAGTTTCTGAGGCGCTGGTGGATATGGATCCGGTGAAGTATGATGTAATTGTCTGCGGGGCCGGTTCGGCCGGATACAGCGCGGCTATTGCAGCGGCCCGCGCAGGAGCAAAAACTTTGCTGATCGAAGAAGATTCTGTTCCCGGCGGAGCGGCTGTGGATATGTGTGTGTGCAGTTTTTCACAGGGACCGGTGATTGAGGGGCTTCATGGAGAAGTGTGTGACCGTCTTGCGGCGATAGATCCCTATTATAAAAAAGAAAAGCCGGATGCCGTTTTTATGCCGTTTAGTCTGGTTTCGGTTCTCTTTCAGATGTTTCAAGAAAGTGGCGTAAACTATCTCGGCAATGCAAAAATAGTTAATGTAAGCAAAAAGGCGGGAGCGGTTCGCAGTGTAATGGTCTATTCTCCGGCGGCTGGACGCAATGGTTACAAAGAATATTGCGGCAAGGTGTTTATTGACGCCACTGGCAATGCAGACATCGCGTTTGCAGCAGGGGCTCCTTATCGGTTCGGGCGCGAGGCGGCATCGGAATTCGGTGAAAAATTTGCCCCGGCCAACGCCGATAAGGTTATTCAGAAGGTAACTTGGATGTTTATTGTGGATGCCTTTCGCACGCCGGATAAACCCGCAGCATGGTGTGAAATCGGCGATAATAAGTATTTAATTTGGGGCTCGTCTGAACGTTGCGCAGATCCTTTAGATCCGGCTCATCTGGCGAAAGCCAATCAGGCCTCTTGGCAGGAGATGCGCCGAAAATTTGATGAGTTCGAAAACATCGGATACCGTCCGATCTATATTCCTCCGAAAGTCGGAGTCCGTGAAACCCGCCGGATCGATGGGGAATATATGCTGAATTATAATGATCTAATAAACGGACGGGTGTTTGATGATGCGATTTGCCGCGCCAAGCGCATTATCGACTCATGGGAGCCGGAAGGAAATCCCATGCACAGAGATCCAGACGCCTGCCGGGTGCCGATGTATACAATCCCGTACCGCAGTCTCCTGCCTAAAAATGTGGAGGATTTGCTGGTCGCTGGACGCTGCATTTCTGCTACGCATGTCGCAAACAGCAGTGCCCGGATTCAGCCGATTTGTTCCATGATTGGACAGGCCGCCGGAACTGCGGCAGCGTTGGCTGTTGAAAAACAAATTTCTCCTCGGCGGGTTTCTATACAGGAATTGCAGAAACGGCTGAGATCTGGCGGATTGGGGATCTAGGCAGGGAGGTACTGATGAGCACAAAACAAGGGAAATGGATTGTTTCAGCAGGGGTATACCTGATTTTTGTTTTTTCGGTGCCGGCAGTATCTCTCGTGATGTACAATTTGAATGGAGGTTCGTACGCTGTAACGACCAACCATCCAGAAATTAGCGCGTCTAGTGTTGGTACAGCGGGGGATTGGGCAATTTCCGGAAGTGGTGGAAATCTTGTTATAACTCAAAACGGCGCTGATACAATACCGACAAGTACTCCCGATCTGGCCGAATATATTTCGTTTTCAGTTAACCCTCTGAGTGAAACGGTTAACTTCTCGAGCATCGGATTTGATTTCGGCGGTGAAAACAACATGGTAGCAACGGCGTATACATTAACAGTGCAACTGCGCAGCAGTGTGGACGGATATGCCGCTGTGCTTGGATCGGACAGTCGTGTTATTCCAGCCAACACAACAGTGGCTTCGTTGACTTCAACATCATTTGATTTGAGCGGCGTTCCGTCTTTACAGAGCCGGACCAATACGACCCAATTCCGCTT
>JBILEA010000231.1:0-4485 GCA_044352355.1 Pontiellaceae bacterium
CCTTCCGGATTCCGGAAAAGATTTTCAGTCATCAGTTCGTTAACCAGACCGCCTTCGCGGGCCCAGCGGTTGTTATTGCCCATGTGGGAGGTTGCGCCGAGCGTCCAGAGGCGCACTTCGCTGGAGGCATTGCCGCCGAGCACCGGCCGATCCTGAATCAGCACGACCCGGATTCCGGCGCGCGCGGCAGTGATGGCGGCGCAGGTTCCGGCCAGACCGCCGCCGACCACGCACAGGTTGGTAGCGAGAGTTTTAGTTTTTAATTCACGGGATAAAACAATGGCCTCTTTAATCATAATAAAATCCATCCGTTTCCGTACTTTGTCTCGCCCCTTTGTCAAGCAAGGGGAATGTGTATGTTGAAGGTTCGGTCTTCATCGCGACCAGCACAAAAAAGAACGCGAGGGACTCCCTCTTCAAAATAAATCTGAGGACGCTCCAGATAATCAAATTTTTTTACGGAGCCATCCTCAAAAACCACCGTACGGTCGGATACAAGAGCCGGATCGGACAGAGTCCAATTCTGTTCATTTTCTGATTCAAACAGAACCAGCGAACGACCTGTGTTCGTAAAAGCGCCATGCATATCTTTAAGTACAGCGTAATACAATCCGTTCTGATTCCAGACAAATGGATCTTCCGCTGGAAATTTACTGTCTTTGACAGAGAAAACCGGGTTCGGCTGTTTAATAAAAGGTCCATCCGGACGTTCGCTGAACGCAACCCGATGAACTACAGGACCGCCAAAAGGGAGTTCACATTTCATTCCAACCGCTTTGTAAATCATCAGAAATCCGCCCTCCGACCGTTTCGTAACAGTCGGGTTTGAAACCATCAGCGAATCGGACGCATTCGGATCCGAACTCACATCGATCAGCGGCACATCTGCCCGCAACCACGGACCGTTCGGATGATCTGCCACAGCAACGCCAATACGCTGATTGTTGCGATGCGTCCAGTTCCAGCTGTCGGGCGTATCCGCTGGCCTCCGGTCACCGCTGTTCCCCATATAGTAGAGATAATATTTTCCTTCATGTACGAGTACCGTCGGGTTATGGGTACACATCCCGTCCCAGAATTCCCGTCCGCGTGCAGGCAAAGCAATATCCCGGTGAACATAGGGTCCCAAAGGAGAGATCGCGCAGGCACGTGCAACTTCGGAATGGGTGACCCAGGCATTGAATCCCGTTTCGCGCGGCCAGCGCGAATAGAACAGGTGACAGGTTCCTTCGGAATCCCGAACCATTGAACCGCACCAAATAAAATAATTCTTTTCTGAAAATTGCGCAGACAATGGTACCGGCAGGAAATGCAGTACAGACGGACGGTGCACCCGATCCTCCTGACCGACGGCATCAACCTTCGGTCCGTCCGCTGAGTGTTGTGTGTTTTTTTCGTAAACCATAGGTGTTTCTTTCCCGCAATCCGGGCCCCCTGCTACTTTTGCAATTCATCCAGAATTGAATTCACCGCAAGTTTCCCGAGAAACTCATAGCCCCGGTCGTTGAAGTGGCAGTCATTCGGGTTCTGCAACTCAGACAAAACCGGCATCATAGCCGAAAAGAAATCGCAGACCGGAATTCCGTGCCGTTCAATAATCGGAACTGCCGTTTCATTAATCCGCAGTCCGTCTTCCCGACGATAAGGTCCTGATCCTTCCGGAAGAGGTGTTGTATTTGCAAAAACAAGCCGCGCTCCGGTTTTTTTCAGTCTCGTCAAGATCTGTTCAAGACGGACGGCATACGCCTCCGGATCGGCCCGGTCGTGAATTCCGAAGTTAAAGAAAATCAAATCCCACGGCTTGTCGCCCAGCCATTGATCAAGATCCCGTACCCCCTTGGCTGTCGGCCCGCAATTACACGGTGCACGATGCACATTCGCCTTGCCGGCCAGTGCATGACGCACCGGCAGTGTGTAGCCGCGACTGATCGAATCGCCTATAATCAAGACCCGCGGCAAGGAGGGATCATCCTGCACATAATCCCATGCCGTTTCCCGGCCCGCCTCCTTGGCTTTTTTGTACGGCGGAAGATAAAATCCACCGAGGTGCTGTTCCAAAACAGCTTCCCATGCCAGCTCATCCGGGCCCATCTTGGCCTTGCGTGCCGCATCCAGCGCCGCATCATACCCGACCGCACTCTTCTTTTCCGCCAGCTGCTGTCCGTCACTCGGCTCGGTTGTCGCCGACGAGGAGTTTAAAGAGGGGTCAGCTTTCGGTGCAGCGGACTGATTGATCAGCAGCTCAGCAGCGCACCCGCTCTCCTTTGTGGAAAACCTGTAATACTTCGAGCCCACCCCGGAATTCAGCCCGAGACCCAAATTCAAGGTCCCTCCCAGACTTCGGGCCACCACGTCCTTGAAGGCAGCTTCGCTCACATAAACGGCTTCTCCAGGCGAGGCTGCTCCTGAGTAAGAGGCCAAAACAACGTCTGCGTAATCGGTTCCGGCCACGGAGGCTCCGCCCTGTCCGGCCCAGGCAGCTACCCCTTTCTTATGCCAACTTGCCGCATCATTTTCCAGCACTCCGCTTTTTGTGCCTTCCACCCAATCGCTGTTTGCAGAACAAAGCTCATATACCTTGATGGTAAACGTTCCGCCAACCCCGCCGGCAGGTTTATTCATTTTCAGAACAACAGAATGGACTTCCGTCGTGGAAGACAATCCGAACAGATCAAATTGAAGCAGCCCGTGGAAACTGCCCAGTGACGGATGGTTTCCAACCAGCATCTGCGGATGCCCTCCATAGGACCGATCCGCCGCAGAAGCCCCGCCGGCAAGATATGAGTCTGCCGTTGCGGTTACAGTCATCGCCGCCGCATGGATTGAAACGGCAAGGCCCGCAACCGCCATAAAGAAAAAACGTTTATCTATTTTCACATTTACTCCCCTTCCTCACTGAAAATCGTCGGTCAGCGTCGGAGACCCTGTCTGCATGAACCTACCGTTTCACTTCGCTCCGATTTTAATTTAATTGAATTTCAATTCACGTTGCACGACATCACTTCCATGCGCCGCTTCAAAGACCCGCGACATCAACTGAACGTATAGCTTTCAAAAACCAACCCGTCAATCTTCTATGTGATATTTTGTCACATATAATTGACTCCCAATCAATCTATGTTATGAATGCCAACATGATAACCGATACTGATATCAATCCGAATCCCGCACGTTCCGTAACGGCCAACGCGCTTATGCCGGTGCCCATGCATGCGATTTTCCGCAGTGAGGAGTGGCACTACTGGGGTGGGTCGGCGCTTCCGCATGAAGGCAGATGGTACCGAATCTTTGCCCGCTGGCCAAAATCCCGCTCCTTTGAAGCGTGGGTCACCCATTCGGAAATTGCCTGCGCGGTCGGAGACTCTCCGTTGGGTCCCTGGAAAGATATCCGCACGCTGCTCGGGTGGGAGGAAACCCCTGCATGGGATGCCCATAATTTCCACAATCCGCTTCCGCTCTATGCCGAAGGGAAATTCTGGATCTTTTATACCGGAAACTACGGCGACGGAACCTTTTGGAATCATCGGAACCATCAACGGATCGGCGTTGCATGGGCAACGCATCCCTTCGGGCCCTGGCATCGACTCGACCGGCCGATTGTCGATACATCCGCCAATCAATGGGATCATTTATTGGCGGGCTGCCCTATCGTGGCGCAGGGCCCGGACGGTCTTTATCGAATGATTTATAAAGGCGTCTCTAAAGGGGAATTGCCCCGCGGCGGGACGGTGCGCTTTGGTTCAGCCCTTGCCGAACACCCCGCAGGGCCCTGGAAAAAGGAAAAAGGTACGTTTTTTTGCAAAGAGGGGGTTCATTTCACAACGGACGACAACTATTTTTGGTATGAAAATGGATGTTATCACGCCATCGTGAAAGATTATGGCTCGCATTATCAGAACAAAGCGAAAGAAGCCCTGGTTCTTTTCACAAGTCCGGATGCCAAATCGTGGGATCTAGCCGCCGGGGATCCGGTTCTGACTCTGTTCGAACTACAGTTTGAATCGGGGCACAAAGGTCCTTTCCATCGACTCGAGCAGCCTCAACTGGTCAGAGATGAACAAGAGAAAGCCGTCGCTTTGTGCCTGTCGATCAAAGAAAATCCGGATGAAATCAACACGGATGTCTCCTATACGGTGATGGTGCCCCTGAAGGAAAAAAGGTAATAAAAAACGGCGCGCCAGGCGACAAAAGCCTCCTTTTTGTGCTACGCAAAAATCATCGTTCTCCGGACGGAGAATCTAATCGCAATGAAAGACCTCCTGCATTTCGGCCCACCACTCGCCGTCAGCACGATTTACCAGCGGCTCCTGACAGGGCTTGCACAGCGCCCACCATTTCTGCGTCAGAAGAAGGTGTCAGGAAGAAGGTGTCAAAGAAGGTGAAAGAAGGTGTCAGTGTAAGAATTCATGAGTTTTTCGTTAATCTCGTCTTCCATTTCATTATCTTTGGGTCTTTCGTTCGCCCGATCAAGCGAACCAATCGACC
>JBILEA010000232.1:0-4483 GCA_044352355.1 Pontiellaceae bacterium
AATTGCTGATCGAAAGAAAAGGCTCGGATCTTCATCTGAAGAGTGGACGTCCGCCGGTTTTTCGTATTCATGGCGAGCTGGGGTCGTTGCCGGAGGTCGAAAGCGCGCTGACAGAAGCCGAACTGGATGCCGTGTTTAAGCAGGTGGTCCCCGGGCGCCTGCAGGAGTCGGCGCTTCAGGCGCGCGAGCTGGATCTTTCGTATCAACCTGCCAATATTCAGGTTCGTTTCCGTGTTAATCTTTTCTTTCAAAAAGGACGGATCGGGTTTGTTTTCCGGCAGATTCCTGCCGATATTCCATCGTTGAGAGATCTCGGGTTTCACGACCGGCTGGCAAAACTGATGACGGCTCATCAGGGGCTGGTGCTGGTGACCGGACCCACCGGATCGGGGAAGTCCACCACACTGGCGGCCATGATCCGCGAAGTGAACGATACGCAGAATAAACATATTATCACGATCGAAGATCCCATGGAGTTTGTGCAGCACGACAACCAGAGTCTGATTAATCAGCGGGAAGTTGGCACCGATACGGCTTCGTTTTCCGAGGCGTTGCGCCGTTCTTTGCGTCAGGATCCGGATGTGATTCTGGTGGGCGAAATGCGCGACCGCGAGACGATCGGCATCGCCACGACCGCCGCTGAGACCGGCCATCTGGTTTTATCCACGCTGCACACGAATGATGCCAAGCAGGCGATTGAGCGCATCATTAACGCCTATCCTGCCGAGGAGCATTATCAGGTGCGCATGAAGCTGGCTCTGGTGCTCAATGCCGTGGTTTCACAGACCTTGCTGCCGCTTAAGGACGGGAAGGGACGTGTGGCCGCTCAGGAGGTGCTGATCAATACGCCAACCATTCGTAAGATGATCGAGAAGGGTGAGATCGGAGGGATTGATAAAATTATTGAAGAGTCCAATGAATATTATGGCATGTGTACAAAAAACCAGGCGCTTTATGAGCTTTGGAAAACAGATAAAATCACAGAAGAGGCTGCTCTGGCTGCCAGCAACGCTCCCAATAATCTGAAGTTGAGAATTGAGTCGGAAAAGTTTGGTAGCTCCGTTCACACCGGAAAAAAATAAAACAGGCGACCACTTTGCAATAAGGCGAACTGATAGAGCAAGGAGTTGAAGGATGAGTAAAAAGGCAATGTCGTTTCTATTGTTGGCCGTAGCGGGAATTTTGATTCTAATTTTAAACGCCGAAGCGGGGGTGTTTAATCTTTTCGGATTCGGTGTCAGTGTGTCCAAGGCTTATGTGTACCTCGGATTTGCTTTGTGGGGCATGACCCTGCGTTCTTTCTTTTAATCAAGTATGCATTGGAGGTGGCAATATGGATATTTTTACGCTTTTGAGAACAGGGGTGGCCGCCGGGGCTTCCGATATTCATCTGGCGTCCCTGCGGCCTCCGATGATGCGGGTTCATGGCGAGATGGTTCCGATTGAGCCGGGAAGCGCCCCCTTGTCGAAAGACACCTGCAAGGAATTGATTTATTCAATCCTGTATGACGACCAGCGGGTACATTTCGAAGAG
This sequence comes from Pontiellaceae bacterium, assembly GCA_044352355.1. Taxonomy (GTDB): domain Bacteria; phylum Verrucomicrobiota; class Kiritimatiellia; order Kiritimatiellales; family Tichowtungiaceae; genus Tichowtungia. The sequence goes on from JBILEA010000232.1 coordinate 1,535, forward strand.
ACGTATGAACTGGACTGCTCTTTCGAGATCCCGAATTTTTCCCGCTTCCGTGTGAACGTTCATTTGCAGAACAATGGCATCGGCGCGGTGATGCGTGTGATTGAAAACAAAATTCCCTCAGCGGAGTTTTTAGGGATCGGCCCCGAGCTGCTCAAACTGACCGATCTGCCGCGCGGACTGATTCTGGTGACCGGCCCGACCGGTTCCGGGAAAACCAATACCCTGGCCTGTATGCTGAATCATATTAATCTGCGCCGCCCGGATCATATTCTCACCATAGAAGACCCGATCGAGTTTGTGTATAAAGAAGAAAAGTGTGTGATTACCCAGCGCGAGCTGAGCAAAACAACCAAATCGTTCAGCGCTGCGCTGCGTGCCGCATTACGCCAGGATCCAGATGTAATCCTCGTGGGGGAAATGCGCGATCTCGAAACCATTTCTCTGGCACTGACCGCGGCCGAGACGGGACACCTTGTTTTTGCCACACTGCATACTACCGATGCGGCACAAACCATTTCCCGTGTGGTGGACGTATTTCCCGCCGACCAGCAGCAGATGGTGCAGAGCCAGTTGGCAGGCGGACTGAAGGCGGTGATTTCTCAGACGCTGCTTCCCCGCACGGGCGGCGGGCGTGTCGCCGCCCGCGAGGTATTAATTGTTGATTCCGGTATCGGAGCCATGATTCGCGACGGCAAGACCCATCAGATTTACGGGACGATTGATGTCGGGCAGGACAAGGGGATGATCTCCCTTGAGCGTTCACTCGAGCGGCTGGTGCGAGCCGGAACGATTTCATTTAAAGATGCAATTAATAAGGCGAACCGTCCGGATAATCTGGTGACGTTTCTTACAGATATTCTGGATGAGGTGTCCGCTCCATCCGGTGCTATCGCTGTCCCCAAAAATCCCCGCAAGCCCGCACCGCCGCCATCCGGCGGCGGTGCCGTATTTAAATTCAGTTAAAAGGTCCGGCGATTATGAAAAAAGATTTTTTAGGCAACCACGTTTATAGCGGAACCATCAGCCGCTCAAAATACAGTCAGGAGCTGGATGCGGACTTTATTTTAAAATATTTTGCTAAGCGCGATTTCCTTCAGAACAACCTGTGCCTGCCTCTGAAAGTTATCGAAGAATTCAATAATGAAAAAGGGCCTTTTATTGAAGTGGCCATCACAAACAGCCAGGATATTTTCGCCCTCTCCAGCGAGTTGTCCAGAAATCTTCCGCGGGCTATGCAAAAGCACCGCTTTGTTCTTCGTATCTGTCCAGAAAACATAATTATTCAAACGATCGACTATGTTTTTACCGGCAAGGAGATTAAGGAGGCCGTGGTCGATGAGGATATTCAGCTTAACGATGACGATGATGAGGTGCTGGATCTCGATTTACCGTCCGACGGCACCACCGTTGATTTGCTGATCCATCAGGTGTTTAAAAATGCAATTTATACTGAAGCCTCGGATATTCACATTGAACCGACACCTCACGCCGCCCGGGTTCGCTACCGGCAGGATGGGGTTTTGCATATCGAAATGGAGCATGTCGGGCGTGATGAGTTTCGTGCTATCGTAAACCGTCTTAAAATTGAGGCCGGGAAGGATATCGCAGAAAACCGGCTTCCTCAGGACGGCGGGTTCTTTGTGAAGTTTCAGGGGCGCCGGATCGATGTCCGCTTTTCTTCGCTGCCGACCGTGTACGGTGAAAAAATCGTTATGCGACTGCTTGATGCCGAACATGCCGATATGAGCATGGAGGAAATTATCTGGGACGACGGTCTGCGAAAGATTTTCCTGCGCAGTATCGAAAGTCCTCACGGGATTCTGCTGGTGAGCGGTCCGACCGGTTCCGGGAAAACCACCACGTTGCATAATGCACTGCTTCATCTTCGCAATGAGTTTGGAAACGAAAAAAATATTGTTACGGTTGAAGATCCGGTTGAGTACCGCGTGCACGGGGTCTGTCAGGTCGAGGCAAAGCAGCAGATTGGACTGACTTTTTCCCGCGCCTTGCGTTCGATTGTTCGTCAGGACCCCGACATTATTCTGATTGGTGAGATTCGTGACGATGAAACAGTCAATATCGCCATCCAGTCCGCCATGACCGGCCATCTGGTTCTCAGTACCGTTCATACCAATGATGCGTTAGGGGCGATTCCCCGTCTGCAGGATTTAGGCGCAAGGCCCTATCTCGTTGCCGCGACGGCCCGGCTTCTGCAGGCGCAACGCCTCATTCGCCGGCTCTGTAAGCACTGCACCACGGTGGCTTATGACCGCGAGGAGCTTCAGTCCATCCTCCATCTCAAATCGGTCCCGGACAGATATCATGAACCGATTCTGGCTCAACGCGTGATGCGGCCCAATCTGTCGGGTTGCGACTATTGCCACAATTCCGGATACAAGGGACGGCTGTGCGTCATGGAAATGGTGGTTGTGACTGACGAGATGAAGGCGTTGATTGCTGCAGAGGCGGATGTGGAAACATTGGGCCGGCAGGCGGTACGCGATGGATTCCGCCCGATGTTTGAATATGGTCTGGATCTCGTGTTCCAGGGAAAAACATCGCTGGACGAAGCACTGGGACTTTTGTCTGAGCAGTAAAGGATAGATTATGCCGAAATTCAGATACATTGCCCTGAACGCAGAGAACGAAATTGTCAAATCGGAGCATGTCGAAGAGGGGGGCTTTTTTGAGGCGCCCGATCGCGGTGCGGTATATACCGCGCTCAATGCTCGCGGCTGGCGGCCGGTTTTAATTGATGAGACCTCTTCAAAAATGAAACTGGATCTGGATGTCCAGCTCAAGTGGTGGGTTTCTCTTTCGGAACTGGAGATGTTCTGCAAGGTGATGCAGATTCTGATTAAAGCCGGGATTACCATTCTGGAAGCACTCGAACTGATCACACAGGAATGCGAAAACAAGTGGTTCCGGCGGCGGCTGTCCAAACTGCGC
>JBILEA010000038.1:0-15185 GCA_044352355.1 Pontiellaceae bacterium
CCATCATCAATGCGCTGAGTCGCGCACTCGATCGGGGCGCACTGGTTCGTTTCATCGCGGACAACGAGGCCGCGGTAGATGTTCAATACGGCGGCACCAACACCCTGCGTGAACTCTCCGCACGCACTGTGAATCCGCTACTTTTGATGATTGATGATGATGCAAGCGGCATTATGCATCACAAGTTCGGGCTGTTTGATTACGGCGGCTCCGATCAGCGCGTCTTCACCGCCTCGTGGAATTTCACCCTCGCAGCCAGCGCAAACCAATGGAACATCGCCCTCGATGTGCGCAGCCCGACGTTATACGCCGCCTATCAGGCGGAAGCCGCCGAACTGCTGGCCGGGCGGTTTCATGATCACAGTAACAAATCCCATGCACACGACCGGACGGTCTTCGAGCTCGCCGGTTCCTGGGGCGCCAACGTGGTGCGCTTTGCCCCTTACCCGGACGCGCTGCTCAACGGCAACAATGCCGAGGCCGATCTACTCAACCTGATTGCTAGTGCGCAGAACGAAATCGTGTTTGCTCTAAATAAATTAAATCGCATTTCCGTTCGCGATGCGCTCATCGCCGCCGCCAATCGTGGCGTTTCCATCCGGGGTGTCATTCCGAAAAGCGATACGCTGCCCGGCGGCGTTTCCGCCGCCGTTTATGACTATCTCATCAATCCCGCCAACTACCCATCCACCAACACCGTGCAATTTCCAACCCTTTATGCGACAGCTGATTATTCAGCAACGGACAGCGGGGAGCCCGATCTGGTTCATGCCAAAATAATGGTGATTGATCCCGACAGCGACCGCGCCGTCGCCATCCACGGCTCGCCGAACTGGACCGCTGGCGGACTGACCAGTACGTTCAGCAACGACGAAAATCTGCTGATCCTCCGTCACCGGGAGATCGCCGCAGAATTTTATCTTTTTTTTCAACGCCTCACCGGCACCGGCCGCTTTGCCAAAGGCAATTCCCTCCTCGCCGAATGGACTTTCGAAGACGGCGATATAATCGCCGACGGCGGAATTGCCGCGAACATCCACCGCACCGTTCAACGCGTCCCCGCCCTTGCGGCAACCAATTTTGTCAGTGGCGCCCTTTCGGTTAACGGCTGGGATAACGGTGCCAATACGAAATATTGGGAGGCGGATTTTTCAACACGTCAACACACCAACATCAGCGTGTCGTCAAAACAAACCTCTACGTCCACGGGGCCAGCTCACTTTAAACTCCAATACAAAACCGCTTCCGACGCAATCTATCAGGATGTGCCCGGCGGAGCCATCCCCGTTGGAACCGGCTGGGGCGGACAACTAACCCGGCTCCTCCTTCCTCCTGCCTGCGACAATCAGACCAACGTTTCGCTGCGTTGGATCATGACCGGCAACAACGCAGTCAACGGCGGCTCTGTTAGCTCATCCGGCGCCAGCCGTATTGACGACCTCGTTATCTGCGGTAATGCCTACAACCTGCCGCCGGCTCTTCATCCCGTCGCCAACCACGAGGTGTTTGAAGGCCAGCCGCTTTCGTTTGTCGTCTCCGCGTCAGACCCGATTGATGGCGATCCTTTTTTTCTCAGCGCCACCAACCTGCCGACAGGCGCAGTTTTCACCAACAGCGTGTTTACGTGGAATCAGGCCGCACCAATCGGAATTTATGCCGTAACTTTTTCGGCCGCCGACAAAGACGGAATCAGCAGTCAAACCGCCATCCTTACGGTTTCGCGCCGCCCGCAATTACTGTTGTCAGAAATTGCCGACCCGGCGGGCACCGGCGGAGATGCATTCCGGTTTGTCGAGTTGCACAATGCCGGAACCGAGTCCATTGATCTCGCGGCGGCTCAATGGTTTTTATGCCGACAGATAAACGGCGGAACCTCCTGGAGTACTGTCGCGCTGACCGGAACGGTCGCCGCCGCCGGAACGTATCTAATCGCCAAAAACCGTGATGATTTTTTTCGAGCCTACGGATTTTATCCTCAACAGGAAAGTGCTAGTGCAGACGGCAACGGCGACGATGCCTATTTTCTTTTCCGTGGCGGGAACCACACGAACGGGCTCCTGATCGATACCTTCGGCGAACCGGACATCAACGGCAAAAATACAATCTGGGAATACACCGACAGTCGTGCCGTGCGGCTAGATACCGTCTGCCAGCCCGCCTCCGTCTGGCCGCCGCAGGAATGGTTCATCATACCCGATGCAGAAATCTCCGATATGACACCGGGCCGGCACGGTGCGCTACCCGCTTTTGAAACGCTACCCAACCCGTTTGTTTTTCTCGGAGACGACCTGTTTCTTACGGTGAGCGCCATGAACACCGTTAGTACCGACGTCATCACCCTCTCAGCCTCCGCGTTGCCGCCGGGCGCACTTTTTACGTCAACGACTGGTGTCAATCAAGTTAGCAGCCCGCTCCACTGGAGCAAGCCGGCGGCAGGAATATATTCCATCGTTTTTTCTGCCGCTGGAGCCAACGGCACAAACACCACAACCATGACCATCACCGTTTCCAGCCACGCCAGCCTCGCCGGTAATTTCTACGGCTGGAACGGTGACACCATTTTTAAACTCAACAATGGACAGTTCTGGCAGCAAGTCGTTTCCGGATCAAAAACAGTTCCGGCTATGCTTCGCCCAAACATCACCATCACGAATGTGCTGGGGCTGAGGAGAATGTTTGTGTCCAACGTTTCCGGTTATGTCGCGGTGGCTCCGCAATCCATTGCAGAAAGCATCATCACGAATCGCTTCACCGGTCTGCATAATCTAAATCTCTATCAACTCGCCGATGGAACCGTCTGGAAACAAATTTCTTTTGAAAATATTCCCAGCACGGCCTCGACTGTTACTGCCTGGCGCTGGATGAAAAATAATCAGCAGATGCTCCGGTTTCTGGATCGCAACGACATCGTGATCGGCACCTGTACGGCGGCGGTCGCCGCACCACCCGTCAATACATCCGTCGTCAGCTCCATCGACGGTTACTTTCGCGGCTGGCAGCGCCAGCGGATTTTCGCACTCGCCAACGGACAGTTTTGGCAGCAGACCTCGCCCGAAAGTTCTATGCAGACGCTTTACCGCCCGGCCGCCACGATTACCCATTACCAACCAACCGACAGTTGGCGCATGAGCGTTGCGGGATTAAACAGTGACATAACGGTGCAGCGGCTTACCAACGTCACGCGCACCGCCATTGATGGAACTTTCTACGGTTTCGGTCAGCGAAAAATATTTCGTCTGGCTGACAACAGCTGGTGGAGGCAAACCTCGTCAGAAAACTCCGCCTCCACACGCAGCAGTCCGGAGATATTCATTTACAATAATTGCCTTGAAATGCCCGATGAAGGACGGCGCGTCACCGTTGAAAAACTGAACGTGCTTCAGGAAAGCACCATCACCAACCTGTTCACAGGACTGCACTACGGCAATCTGTACCAGCTCGCCTGCGGAGAAAGCTGGCTGCAGCTGTGCTTTGAAAATATCCGCACCAATACAGCCAGCCCGATGGCAATGCTCTGGTTGGACGGAACAAAAACCAACCTGCTGGTACGCGACCAGCGCAATGCAATCATCGGCCGTTGTCTCGTCGTCAACCCGGTGCTTGACGCCGACCGTGACGGCCTCAGCAATGCCGATGAAGTGACGGCAGGATCCGATCCGGACGACCCGACCTCCGCCCTGCTGACTTCTGTGCTCTGTCCTCCGTCCTCTGGGCGAGTGCTGAGTTGGAACGCGGTCGAAGGCCGCATTTACACGGTTGAATGGACGCCTTCGCTGACAGAAAGTTTCCAGGCCTTGGAACCCGGAATCCTCTGGCCGCAAAACAGCTGGACCGACACGGTCCACGCCGTCGAAACCAGAGGCTATTACCGCATCACCGTCCACCGCGCAGAATAAATCTGCGTTTACTGAATCATCTTTTTGGTCGCTTTGACCAAGGCCTTCCAAAGTTCTTCCGACGTTTTGGCGTTGAGCACAGCGTCACGGGATGGTTTGCTCGTGAAACTCTGCGTCAGACCGGAAAGCAGCTTCAGGTAGAAGGCGCTCGCGGCAGTCGGAATAACCATGTAGAAGAAAATTTTGGTGGGCTTGTCGCCTCCGAAATCAATCCCTTTTTTACTGATGCCCAGCGTCAGCGTCAGCCCGCCGCCTTCGACCCCGCGAACGTGCGGAAAGGCGATGCCGTGTTCGACGGCGGTGGAGACAATCGCCTCGCGACGCAATGCGGCATCGTGCAGATCGGTGCAGTTTTCAATGTATCCTTCAGCGCGCAGGGTTTCACACATTTCCAGCAGAACCTCTTCTTTAGTGGTTCCTTTGAGCGAGACCATCATCAGTTCAGGCGCGGAAAAACGTTCAACACCGCGTTTCACGGGATCGCCCCAGCGACGCCGTGGTGAACGGCGGGTGAGCGGCACGTCCGGCTTGTAAAGAATCCGGGTGCAGTTGGGACAGCGATTGAGCTCGTTGCCGGCCGCAATGCTGTTCGCCATGGTTTTGGTCAGCGCAAAGCCGCAACCGGAGCAGTTGCCACCTGTCACCGGGACAATGGCTTCAATGCTTTTTTGCAAAAGCCGACCGAAATGAGTTTTGAGTTCAATCGGCAGTTCCTCTTCGAGTGTCTTGATGCTCTTATCGAGCTGCTGCAAACGCTGCGAAGGCATGGAGGCCTGTTGCTGAGCGCGAGCGGCGACCAGATCCTGTAACTGGATCAGGTGCTGTATTGTATGTTTTTCTTTGCGATTCATCTGGGTTCTGCTCCTTACTTAAAATTCTGTACCCGCTTCGAGGAAGGCATCGTACAGCTCATCGTATGTGGTGGTGACTAAAAATTGCGGAAATTCATCGATTACATTCTGCGGCGGACAAAACAGGATGCCGGCATCGGCTTCGGCCAGCATGGCGGTGTCGTTGTAGGAATCGCCCGCGGCAATCACTCTGAACTTCAGATGATGCAGGGCCTTGACCGCTTCGCGCTTTTGATCGGGCATGCGCAAGTGGTAATCCGCCACGCGGCCATCGCCGTCGATTTTTAAGCGATGGCAAAGCAAGGTCGGGTGTCCGAGCTGTTTCATCAGCGGTGCGGCAAAGTCATAAAAGGTGTCAGACAGGATCATGACCTGGAAATTTTCGCGCAGCCGGTTGAGGAAGTCGTGAGCGCCGGGCAGCGGGCCCATTCCCGCGATAACCGCCTGAATATCGGCGAGTTTCAGGTTGTGTTCATCAAGGATGCGCAGACGCTGGCGCATCAGCAGGTCGTAGTCCGGAATATCGCGGGTGGTGGCGCGCAATTCCTTGATGCCGGTACGCTCCGCCACGTTAATCCAAATCTCGGGAACCAGCACCCCTTCCAAATCTAAACAGGCAATCTGCATGAATTTCCTTTCCGCCCTTCAAAGCGCCTGAGTTTAAATTCTAATTTATTTATGGCAAAATAATTAAGAAACCTTTTTAATGCCATACCTTGTCATAGATCACCCGGTTCCGGACGCATTTCCGCGCTTCAACCGGAAATCAAAAATCGGAAATGGAGTTCATGCCTTCTTTTATTGAAAAAATCGGAAAACTGTTCAGGAAACAGGAAACATATCGTCCTTCACAACCTGCACCCGGCGCAAAGCCGTCAGCGGAACCTAAAAAACCGGACGCCAAACACCAGCCCAAAGCGGAGGCTCCCCGTAAACACAGCACGCATCGTGGCGGCCAAAACCGCAAACCCGCCCCTGCGGTAGCGCAAAAATCCTCTGAAAAAGCCCCTCGTCCGGCAAAACCCCGTAAAATCGCCGAACCATGGGATCCGGCATCCTTTCAGGTCGAGCCGAAGGAGGGCAAAACCCGTTTTCAGGACATGAACCTGCCTGAGGCCGTCCTTCACGCCATCGCCGACCTCAACTTTCAATACTGCACGCCCATTCAGGCTGAAATCCTTCCGCTCACGCTGGCGGGTAAAGATATGGCCGGCAAAGCACAAACCGGAACCGGCAAAACTGCCGCCTTCCTGCTCGGCATCCTCACCCGCTTCATCAAAAACCGGCAGGAAGCGCCCAAGCCGGGAACCCCCCGCGCACTGATTCTGGCTCCGACGCGCGAACTCGCCATGCAGATTCGCGACGATGCCGAAAAACTCAGCAAATATACCCCCTTCAAAACCGTCGCCATCTATGGCGGCATCGACTACGACAAACAACGCCGCATGCTCGAAGAACCCGTCGACATCATCGTCGCCACTCCCGGACGCCTGATCGACTTCGCCAGCCAGAATGTCATCAACCTGCGCGAAGTTGAAGTGCTGGTCATCGACGAAGCCGACCGTATGCTCGACATGGGCTTTATCCCCGACGTTCGTAAAATCGTCTACAAAACCCCGCCCAAGGAAAACCGGCAGACCCTGCTCTTCAGCGCCACGCTCGACGACGAAGTCATGCGCCTCGCATCGGCCTGGATGGTTGATCCCGGCAAAATTGAAATCGCGCAGGACAACGCCGCCACCAAATTAATCGACCAGCAGGTTTATATCGTCACCGACGATCAAAAATTCCCTCTGCTCTACAACATCCTGAAAAAAGAAGTCGTTGAAGGCACCGCGCTCATCTTCACCAACCGCCGCGATCAGGCCGAACGCCTCTCCGACGCGCTCTATCGCTATGGTATCGACAGCGAAATGCTTTCCGGAGCCGTGGCCCAGAACAAACGCCAGCGCATCCTTTCCGACTTCAAAGACGGACGTTGCAAGCTCGTCGTTGCCACCGATGTCGCTGGACGCGGTATTCATGTCGATGACATCACTCACGTCATCAACTTCAATATTCCGTCACAGCCCGACGACTACGTTCACCGCATTGGCCGCACCGGCCGCGCCGGTAAAAAAGGGATTTCCGTCACCTTCGCCTGCGAAATGGAATCGTTTGAGCTTCCTGCCATTGAAGAACTGATTGGCAAACGTCTGCCGTGCATCCATCCCGAGTCGGACATGCTGATTCTGCCGCAGCCCATCCGCAAAGCGCCTTATCGCGAAAGCCGTCCGCCGCAAGGTGGAAGCCGCGGAGGCTCCCGTCCGCCGCCGCGCCGTTCACGGTGAGCCTCACGGTGAACCGCTCCGGCCCGCGCCGCTAAACAAAAAGCCGTCCTTCCGGTCGGCTTTTTTATTTTTCAAACATTGGTCGTTGGACAGACGCTCCGTGTCTGACCGGCTTCGGTACGATGCTTAAATGCGAGGACCCCGGCACATTCTAAACCTCGCCCCCTTTCAGATTCGGACGAAACAGACCCAACAACCAGTTCGCCGATACTGCTTCTGGCCACATTCGTCAGATTCATCTCCAGCTTCTTGCTGGTCGCGCTGTCCTCGCTGACAAACGCTGTGTTGACAATAGGCACACAGAGAGGTATTTTCTCGGCGTGAAAAGGATCTGCTGGAATCCGGAAAAGAACGAATGGATCAAGGAGATGCGCGGCGTCTCTTTCGAGCAGGTCGCCGAAATTCTGGAGCAGGAAGATGAATTGGATGTGATTGATCATCCGAATCAGGAGAAATATCCCGGACAAAAAATGATTGTCGTAAATATTGAAGGCTACATTTATCTGGTTCCGCGTGTTGCCAGTCAGGATGGGGTTTTCCTGAAGACAATCATCCCCAGCCGGAAGATGACGGCAAAATATTTGAGGTGAACTATGAAAAAGAATCCGATGAAAGACCCGATGCTGGATGCGGAAGAAAAGGAACTGCTCGAATCCTTCGAGCGGGGCGAGTGGAAGCGCATCGAAAATTTCGAGGAAGATCGAGCGATGCTTCGCGAGGCCGCACGGAACACGTTGCGCAAAGAAAAGCGGATCAACATCCGCCTTTCCGCCAAAGATCTTTTGGATATCCAGACGGCCGCCGCCGAGGAGGGAATGCCCTATCAAACCCTCATCTCCAGCATCATCCACAAATACGCCGCCGGTGCGTTGATCGACCGGCGGTCACTGATCGTCAGCGAAGCACCCACACCCTACAAAGTCAGCGCGGATAAAACGAAAACGTAATATTTCCAAGCGTTGGAAGAATTTTAACCGCGAATGCACGCGAATGACCGCGAATGGGTTCCGAATATTTTGTCGCGCCGGCTTGTCCGCATAAGTCGTCAGTTCTTCGAGTCCCATGGGGTTGCGGCTATGCTGTTTTTGCCCGTTTGGGATGCATTTCATCCGCAATCCGTTCATTCAGAAAAACTTTGAGCAGGGACTGGTAGGGAACGTCCCGCTTGTTAGCCAGAACTTTAAGCGAGGCAATCATCGTTTCCGGCAGGCGCAGGGAAATCGTCTTGGTCGAAGGTTTCAGGTTGGGGAATACCGCTCTTTTTGCCTGAGACCAGTCGACGAAGTCCGTGGAGTCGTTCTTTGCCCAGAACTCCCGTTCCGCATCCTCGCTCTTGAAGGTTGGAATCTGTTTTGTTTTCATGAGTTGTATACCTTTCTCTCCTTGCGACTCATATCGCGAACCGATACAACCCTCAGCCGCTGCCCGCGCATGGTGAAGGCGACAAACAGTTCGCGGCCTTCGTCGGTTTGCCCAAGCGCATAAAACCGCTTTTCTTTTTGTGAATGTGCCATATCCATTCCAGTAAAAAGCGGAGCGTTGAAAAATACTTGCTCCGCCTCCAGTGGCGTGACGCGATGGCCATCCCAATTTTTCTCGGCGTTTCCGCCGCTCCAGTCGAATCCCTCGAACTCCGGAATGGAAATTTCTAAATCCATGGCCGCAATGTATACGATAGCCGTACACGAGTCAAGCAGGGTAAAGCCTTCTCAAGGGCCGGAGAATGAAGCGCAGTTATACGGAAATTAGGAAAATTATAAGGTTTCGATAATTTGGCTAATTTACATATAAACGGCGCTCAATCAGTTCAAAATTAAGCATTACTCGTTACGCATCACGCCCTGATCTGCCCGGAACCGGAGATGACGTATTTATAGGTGGTCAGTTCTTCGAGTCCCATGGGGCCGCGGGCGTGGAGCTTATCCGTACTGATGCCGATTTCCGCGCCCATGCCGAATTCGCCGCCGTCGGTGAAGCGGGTCGAGGCGTTGACATAGACGGTGGCGGAGTCGACCTGCGACAGAAATTTCTTCGCCGCCTTGGCGTCGGTGGTGACGATGGCGTCGGAGTGTTGTGAGCCGTAGGTGTTGATGTGCTCAATGGCCGCCTGCACGTTTTTGACGATGCGGACGGAGAGAATCAGCTCCAGATATTCGGTGGTCCAGTCTTTTTCGGTGGCGGGTTTGATCGAGGCGTCAAATTTTCGGACGGCTTCGTCGCCGCGCAGTTCGACGCCGAGCTGTTTGAAGCGGGCGATCATGCGGGGCAGGAACGCGTCGGCGATGTCTTTATGGACGAGCAGCGTTTCCATGGCGTTGCAGACGCCGGGGCGCTGGCACTTGGCGTTTTCAGCGATGGCGAGCGCCATGTCGATGTCGGCGGCGGCATCCACGAACGTATGGCAGACGCCTTTGTAATGCTTGATGACGGGAACCCAGGCCATTTCGGTGACGGCCTTGATGAGGCTTTCGCCGCCGCGGGGCATGATCAGATCAATCTTGCCGACCATCTGAGCCAGTTCGCGCACGGCGTCGCGGTCGGTGGTTTCGACCAGCTGAATGGCGTCGGCGGGCATTTTCTGTTTTTTGCCGCCGTCGCACAGCGCTTTGGCGATGGCCGTATTGGAGAACATCGCTTCTTTGCCGCCGCGCAGGATAACGGCGTTGGCGGTTTTAAAGCAGAGCGATGCGGCTTCGGCGGTGACATTGGGGCGCGATTCAAAGATGATGGCGATCACGCCGATCGGCACGCGCACTTTTTTAATTTGAAGTCCGTTGGGGCGCTGGATGGTGGCGAGCTTTTTGCCGACGGGATCTTTCAGGGCGGCGACTTCGCGCAGACCTTTGATCATGCCGTCGATACGGACGTCGGTCAGCGTCAGCCGGTCGAGCAGAGCGGAGGAAAGTCCGGCTTCGCGTCCGGCGGCGAGGTCTTTGGCGTTGGCTTCCTGAATCAAGCCCTTCTGTAAGCCGATTTCGTCAGCCATCGCTTCGAGAATGGCGTTTTTCTTGTTGGTTGAAAGTTTAGCCAGTTCGCGCGATGCGTGAACGGCCTTTACGCCCATTTCGATCATTTGGTCATGAAGGTTCATGAGGGATACCTGTTATTGGTTATTTGTTATTGGATATTCGGGGAGAGATTAGAGTTTTTCGTCCTGCGGAGTCAAAGACCGATGATAAGCGTTCAGTTTGGGGCCGAGCGCATCAACAATTGGAGCCAGCAAGTCGACATCTTCTTTTTTGATCAAGGTTCTCTTATACGCCCGGCGGAGAAAATGCTGTGTTTCGTTCAGCGAGCCCCATGCAATCCGGACAAATCGGCGATTGTCTTTTGTGTCACGCCGACCGTTCCCTTCAGCAATATTGGCTCCGATGCTGTCCGCCGCACGAACCAGTTGCTGGCCGACGGTGCTTTTAGCGAAATGATCCCACGTAGCGACGATATCCCAGATCTGGTCGGATAGCTCTTCGGCCAATTTGTACACCTGCAGGTTTTCAAATTCACTTTTGGCCATGTTCGAGTCTCCAGCTAATAACCAATATCGAATATCGAATAACCGCTACCGCGATACGATTAGGGTTCCTGTGTCGCCGCCGTTCAGAATGGTTTGGATAATGCCGTCGGTCTGGCCGTCGGCGATGACGACGGGAATATTGGCGGCGGCAGCTTTTCCGGCGGACATGAGTTTGGATTTCATTCCGCCGGTGGAGAGTTCGCCGTTCTTCCCTTTATCGAGCGCGAGAATATCTTCCGAAACCTGTTCGACAAAAGGTACGCGCTGTCCGTCGTCGTCTTTCAGTCCGTCGGTGGTGGAAAGCAGAATCAGCGCGTCGGCCTTAATAAGGATAGCGACGAGCGCGGCGAGCAGGTCGTTGTCGCCGAATTTAATTTCTTCGGTGGCGACCGTATCGTTTTCGTTAATGACCGGAACGATGCCGTACTCGATCAGTTTGAGCAGCGTATTCTGGGCGTTGGCGCGGCGTTCTTCGTTCTGGAAAATATCGTTGGTCAGCAAAACCTGTCCGACTTGGACGTGTTTTTGGCCGAAGAGGTGGCTGTAGAGACTCATTAGTCGGCCTTGTCCGACGGCGGCGGCCATTTGCAGTTCGGGCAGGTCGGTCGGGCGTTTGGTCATACCGAGCGCTTCGATACCGGCGGCGATGGCACCGGAAGAAACGAGGATCATTTCGCATCCGGCGTCGCGCTGGGCGGCGAGTCCAGAAACCAGAGAAAAGATGCGTTCATGGTCGGGCTTGCCGGTGGAGTCCACCAGCACGCGGCTGCCGACTTTGACAACGATTCGTTTGGCCTTTTTAAGTTGGTTGCGTGTTTCTTTCATAAGAGAGGCGTATTATGTACAGGAATCGCCCGCTGGAAACACAAAAAAGCGGGCGGTTATTAGTTATTCGTTATTGGTTATTTGAGGGGAGGTGCCCTTTTTCTGAGGCCAATATCGAATAACCAATAACAAATAACTTTCCGCAGGTGGCGCGGATGCGCTAGCCTGCAAAACGATGAGGATAATCAGTGGAATTTTAGGCAGGCGGAAATTCGAAGTTCCGAAGAACGGCTTACGGCCCACCATGGAGCAGGCGCGCGAGGCGATTTTTTCGTCGCTGGCGGCGCGGGTGCCGGGTGCGCGGGTACTGGATCTGTTTGCCGGATCGGGCAGTTTTGGTCTGGAAGCGTGGAGCCGAGGCGCGGCAAGCGTGACGGCGGTCGAAAAAGTTTCCAAACATTGGAAAATCCTGCAGGGAAATTTCCAATCTCTGGAACCGGCGAGGTCGGATTTCAGCGCTTCGCGGCGCAAGGGCGACACGGCTGTCCAATGTTTGGAAAAAAATCAGGATGCAGCCTCAGTTTGCCTTGGTGCATGGCAGGCCGTTCAGGCGGATGTGTATGATTTTCTCAAACGGGCCGCCGGCTCGTTTGAGTTTGATCTGATTTTTGCTGATCCGCCTTATGACGAGACCGATCTGCCGAAACTGTTGACGACCGTTGGCGACGTGCTGGCGCCAGACGGCTTACTGATATTTGAAATGCGGGCGTTCGGACGTTTTACGGTGTCGGAAGGCTGGACGCTTTTGAAGGAAAAAAAATATGGAGAAACGCGCGTGTTATTTTTACAGCCAGTGAAGGGGGATGTTAAATGATCAAGACGCCGGCGGTTCTTTCAGATTTTCCGAAGTTGCAATGCCCGTTTATCCGCCAGATTTTCAGGGTGGATAAGGAGCAATGGCGGCAGCATGGTGCCCGGATTGGGTTGCGGGAGCCGCAGGCTTATTTGGCGGTCAACCGCGTCAACCCCGGTTATGAGTGGGTTTTTGATGATCCCGATACATTCGCCGTAGAAAAGCTTAACGGCACGAATGTTAAAATCAGAACAGAACAAGGTCGTCTTGTTGCGGTGCAAAACCGTTTAAATGTCATTGATCCGTTACAGATAGTAACGGGCAATACCTATATTATGGAAGGGATTTTTCAGGCGATCGGCAAGGGATATATCAAAAAAGAGGGCGAGCAGGCAGGCGAATGCATCGGTCCGAAATTGCAGGGTAATCCGTATAAATTGACGACCCATCTTTGGTATCCGTTCGATACGGCGTGCGAACGGCTCCGTTATAACTCGTTCGGGGAACACGCCCGCACGTTTGATAACTGGAGCAGCTGGTTCAAAGACGGGCTGATATCGCGCTTTCACACCAAACTGGCGGCCAAGACCGGCGACCAGGAAAAGGTCATGGCAGAGGGGGTTATCTTTTATAATCTCAAGCGTAAAGCGCTTGGAGAGAAATGGATGGCTAAATTGCGGCGCGATATGTTTGTTTGGTACTATCAGGATACGGTCCCAGTTTGTAACTATGACCCCTGCGGTCGCGATGAGGAAGCATCGAAAGACCCGCCGGAGTGACATGTAGAGTTGCCTTCGGAGTCCGTTCGCACTACATTCCGACTATGAATAAAAAAGCAATTTATGCGGGAACCTTTGACCCGATGACGCTGGGGCATCTCGATGTGGTGGAGCGTGCGGCACGGATTTTCCCGGAATTGATTGTCGCGGTGACAGCGGTAACGGGTAAAAGCACCCTTTTTTCTCAGGTCGAGCGGGTTGAGCTGGTTAAAAAGGCGGTCTCCAGTCTGCCGAATGTAAAGGTGACGCTGTTTGACGGGTTGCTGGTGGAATATGCCCGGTCGCAGGGTGTCGGCGTATTAATCCGCGGGTTGCGGGCTTTTTCGGACTTTGAGTATGAGTTCCAGATGGCCTTAACCAACCGGCGGCTGGCTCCCGACATTGAAACGCTGTTTTTGATGCCGAAGCAGGATTACAGCTTCCTCAGTTCCACCAACGTGAAACAAGTTGCCTCGCTCGGGGGGAATGTAGACGAATTTGTGCCGAAGGCGGTGGCCGAGGCGCTCGCAGCGAAGTTGAAATGAGCGGACGGATCGGGCTGATAGGTCGGATTTGCCGGATGGATGCGAAACCATGATTATTAACATAACCAATATTCCCGAACAGGGGCTCAAAATTAAGGCCGAGGAGCCGGGTGAAATTCTTGGGCTGAGTGAATCCGACGGGGTTGTCGCGTCGGGGGCTGTCGCCTGCGATCTCTATGTACAGATGGTTGACGGCGTACTGATTGTTCGAGGTACGCTCTCGGTGCCTGTCGAGGCGCGGTGTGCGAGATGCACGCAATTTTTCTCGACAACCGTCACCGATTCCGGTTTCCTGCGCGACTTCCCTGACGTCCAGGGGGTTGAGGAAGTGGACATCACAGAGGATCTTCGTGAGGCGGTGATGTTGAGTTTGCCGCATTCTCCCCTTTGCGACGAAAGTTGCAAAGGACTTTGCGTCCAATGCGGAAAAGACCTGAATGAAGGGTCGTGCGGTTGCCGGTGCAAAGAGGAAAGCGGGTCGTGGGATGCGCTCAATAGTTTGAAATTGTAATGGAAAAATGGAACGAGGCTGGGGTAGCATGTCCCGCCTTTTATAAAAAAGCAGTTTAGCGGGAGATTATAGAAATGGCTCTACCAAAAAGAAAATCATCGAAAAGCAGAACCAGACGCACCAAAGCGGAAAACATGAAGCGTTCGCTTAACAAAGCCGGTTTTGATGCTGAAAGCGGCGCCCCTGCACTGCCACATCGTGTGTGCCCAACGACCGGCAAATACAAAGGCCGTCAGGTTATTACCGTTTCTGACGAGTAAGCCATGCGTATCGCAATTGATGCCATGGGCGGCGACTTTGCCCCTCGTGAAATCGTGAAGGGGGCCGTTGAGGCCGCCCGCGGTCTTTCCGGAGTCGAAAAGCTGTTTCTCGTAGGCAACGAAACGGCTATCAAGACCGAATTGGCCCTGTACGGACAAATCCCGGCTTGTATCGAAATTCGTCACGCCACCGAAGTGGTCGACATGGGCGAGTCGCCTGCATTGGCCCTGCGCCGTAAAAAAGACTCTTCCATTATGCGCGCCGTTGAGATGGTCAAAAGCGGCGAAGCCGATGCGATTTACTCAGCCGGCAGCACCGGCGCCGCTGTTGCGGCCAGTATGCTCCGGCTGCGGACAATGGAAAAGGTGGATCGCCCCGCGATCGCCACCGTTATGCCCTCTATTAAAGGCCCGTTTGTTCTGCTGGATGCCGGGGCAACACCTGATTGCACCGCCAAAATGCTGGCGGAGTTTGCGATCATGGGCAGTATTTATGCCGAACATATTCTGAGTATAAACCGCCCTCGCGTTGGTCTGATGAGTATCGGCGAAGAAGATGCCAAAGGCAGCAAGTCCACGAAGGAAGCGTTCCAGCTTCTGGAAAAAATGAATCTCAACTTCATCGGCAACGTGGAAAGCCACGATATGTTCGAAGGAAAAGTGGATGTAGTGGTTTGCGACGGCTTTGTCGGCAATGTGGTATTAAAAACCAGTGAAGGCGCCGCGCATGCGATCATTCAGTGGATTAAAGAATCTTTCTCCGCTTCGCTGATTCGTAAAATCGGTGCCGGTATTCTGAAGGCCTCCGGCGCGTTTGCCGACTTGAAGAAGAAAACGGACGCAGAAGCCTATGGCGGCGCTCCGCTGCTGGGGGTTAAAGGGATTTGTATTATCGGTCACGG
>JBILEA010000233.1:0-4452 GCA_044352355.1 Pontiellaceae bacterium
GTAAATTCCGCCATCCTTTGAAAACGGATGTTCCAGCGCCTTGTATTTAACGGCGAGCCGTTCGCATTCGACGATGCGGAAGAACTCCCCGTCTTTTTTCCATAGCTGGCCTTGTTGTAATTTCATAAGTTAAGTTAGCATTCCCGACGGCATAGCTCCAGTGTTTAACCGGCACCGTGCGGTGCAAATAGTTGGCCAGTTCATTGTGCCACCTCCTTTTATGTCCGGAACCCCATGCCCCGGATCAGCTTGTTTAAGAGCGTCGGGTGTGCCGAAAAGTGATCTTTCTGCAAACCCGCTTTTTGCAGTGGGTTATGTGGATTCATCAAAAAAGCAGTGAGTAAAAATTTAGCGGTTGGCTGTCACAGTGCGACAAAATTAATCAATCGGTGAAGTCGTTACCGGAGCCTCAGCAGAACTGGAAGATGCGGGCTCTATGTGAAACTCTGAAATCTATTGTTTCGCTAAGCACAGTGAGGTAGTTTGAACCGCAGAAATGCGGAGAACTGTATGAAAGCCGAAAACCGTCTTAATGAACTGATCGAGCGTCATCCGGAGTTGGAGGGTTGCCGAAGTTCCATCCTTGCCGTTGTGAAGGTGCTCAAAGAAAGCCTGAGCGCGGGCGGAAAAATTTTGATTTGTGGTAATGGCGGAAGCGGGGCCGATGCCGAACACTGGGCTGGCGAGTTGCTCAAACGCTTTTGCACAGCGCGTCCGCTTACGGCGGAACTTCCGCCGGAACTGGCCGCAGAACTGGAAGGGGCGTTTCCAGCTATTGCTCTTACCTCATTCCCGTCTTTTCAAAGTGCATGGGCAAATGATCGCAATCCTGATTTTAATTTTGCTCAGCTTGTCAACGCATTGGGGCGGCGTGGCGATGTGCTGATTGGGTTAAGCACCTCTGGCGGCGCTAAAAATGTTAACCACGCGGTGGCGACGGCTAGGGCTCTGGGGCTGAAAACAATCGGACTTACCGGGGCTAAAGGCGGTGCGCTGGCCGCTGCAGCAGATGTCGCCGTTAAAGTTCCGGCGACCGAGACCTTCAACGTGCAGGAGCTTCATCTGCCGGTTTACCATTGCATCTGTCTGATGCTGGATGAATGAGGTGGCCCATGGCCGGCGCAAAGAAAACGCCTGTCATTTTGAGCAGTATTTGATCTGCACGCCTTTTAGAAAATTACGCAGCATCTGATCTTTGCATTCGCGGTAATGTTTGTGATCCGGTCGGCGGGAAAAGGCGCTGAGTTCGTGTTTACTGACGGGCATGTCGGCCAGACTCATAATCTCCAGAACATCTTCTGCCTTCAGATTTAATGCGATACGCAGCTTCATCAGGATGACATTGTTCGTCAAAGAGGATTCCGGCGCAGGTTGCGGCCCATCTTTTTTGCCGCGCTTATCGGTAATCAATCCGTTTAAGAAAGCCGCCAGATGGGCGTCATCACATTCCTGACAGGAGGGGTCGTCGTCGCGTTTTAACCATCCATTGACTTGTTCCCAGGAGATGGATTGGCCGGCTAAAGCAAATAAAGCCAGCATTTGGGAGTCCTTAAAGTCGAAGGTGTAACGGAGGCGGCGTAAAATATCGTTGTTTCTCATAAGGAGACCTGTATTGATGGATAGTTGGATTGATGGATTGAATGTTACACTGATGATACTGCCTAAACAGCAAAAATCCATTTATCCGTTGATCCAGTCATCCATCCTTCCAAACTTCCATGGAAGTTTTCACTTCAATTCCGTGTTACAGATTTTTTGAGCCCCTTTGACCAGCGATTCAAAATAGGCGGGGATCAGTGAGGTGAACGTCATTTTTTCTTTTGAGAACGGGTGGTTGATGGTGAGGGATGCCGAGTGGAGAGTGAGTTTTTTAAAACTCTTTTCCTGCGCGCCGTATTTGGTGTCACCGGCGACCGGACAGCCCTTGTCGGCCAAATGGACACGGATCTGGTTTTTTCTGCCGGTAAACAGTTCGACTTCCAGCAAGCTATGAAGGGGCGATTCGATCAGTACGCGATAGCCGGTTTTGGCCAGCTTGCCTTTTTTTGGATCTGAGACGGAGTACATCTTGTAAGCGCTGTTTTCAGCTAGATAGGAGGTGATGACTCCTGCTTTTTCCGGCAGAGCGCCGCAAACAACGGCATAATACGTCTTTTTAAATTCAGGCCACTCATCCTGAAGATATTGCTTGGCGGCTTCCGTCTTGGCAAATACGAGAACCCCGGAGGTTTCACGATCCAGACGATGCACGATGTAAATCCGGTTTTTTGATTTTGGGTTTCCTCTGCGCACGTAGTCGTTTAAAAGCTCGTGCGCGGTGGCGGCGGGAGCTCTCCCATCGCTCATCGTTAACAGACCACTCACTTTATCGGCGACCAGAATATCCCGATCCTCGTAAAGAATCGTCAGTCCCTTCGGTTCAAATTTTTTATGTGGATTCTTAAAGGTTTTTTGTTTTTCGTGCATATTACTCGTTAATGTACAGAACGCGACGTTCGCCGAGATATTCGACGACCACATCGGTTTCATGAACTTCCTTGACGAGTACTTCGCCGAGTTTTCTTCCAGCGACAAGCATTTTCCCGTTGAGAATAGCAATGCGTTGGTTGTTGTTTTTGGCCATACCCGTAAGTTTTAATTCGGGCCATACGATCTGAACAACGGGCGCTGGTTCTTCTTTTTTTACTGATTCACCGCCGGGCTCAGTTTTTATCGGGTCCACTTTTATTGGTTCCAGCTTAACCGGCTCCACGTTTACCGGTTCAGGTGCCGGTGCGACTGCTGGAGCAGACGTTGCCAGAACCTCAGCCGGTTCTGGAGTCGCTACGGGTGTGACCATCGCAGTAACGGCCGTGGAGGTCGTTTTTGGAGCAGGCGCAGGATGCTTTGGTAGGATCAGGTAGATGCCCAGTCCTGACAAAATGATAAGTAGTGCCGAGATGAGTACAATACTCAGAATGCTGAAAAGAGGGCGGGGCGTTTTTTCTTCTGCCGGGAGTTCCGATGTCTCAACCGGTATTTCAGCTGGAGGAGTTTGAATCGTTTCTTCTGATTTTCGTTTTAATGCATCTTGAATCAAGCTCATGAGGATTTCCTTTTTCTATATCAGTGACGCAAGCTCCGTCAGCGCATTTTCAACATCCCGTGCGGTAGCTTGATGGTTATTGCGGACGTAGGCTGAAAGAAGAGCGCGATCGCAAATGGTGTTGATCTGACGGGGAATGCCGCTTGCCCTGGCATGAATTTGCTCAATGGCGGCGCTTTGGAAAACTTCAGATGGATTTGGAGCTTTTGCAACTTTGAGGCGGTGTTGAATATAGAGCGCTGTTTCAATGGTTGAAAGCGGCGCAAGGTCGCAATGGACCATGACACGCTGCCGCAACTGCCGCAGTTCCGGTTGCCGAAGCCTCTCTTTGAGCTCGGGTTGTCCTGAGAGGATGATCTGCATGAGTTTGTGCTGATCGGTTTCGAGATTGGACAGCATTCGCACCTGTTCTATCAGCAGCGGGTCGAGATTTTGGGATTCGTCGATAATGACGGCCACATTTTCGCCTTTTTCCAAACATTGGAGCAGAAAGCGGTTGAGTTGAGCAATATGCACCAACTTATCCTGACCTTTTGTCTCCAGATTTAGATCAAGTAGAATGGAGCGGATAAGTTGTGGCGCCGTGATGGACGGGTTAAGAATGAGGGCCGAATGGGTGGTGCTGGGCAGATTGTTGAGGACGGAACGGCAGATGGTGGTTTTTCCGCAACCGACCTCGCCGGTGAGCACAATAAACCCTTTGCGGTGTTCGACCCCGTAGATCAGGGAGTCAAAGGCCTCCCGGTGGCGCTCCGAAAAGAAAAGAAATCGCGGATCGGGTGTCACGTTGAACGGAAACTCATTCAGTTGGAAGAAGTCGAGGTACATGACCCGTCTTATACAGCAGCACGGACGGCAAGGCAATCCGCGATCAACTCAGCAGTTCATTATCCGCTTGAAACGCAGTAGGTTCTTTAAGATCACCGTTTTATTACGGTATTCGATGAGGCTTTCGGGGGATTCGTATTAAAACAGAATTGAAAAACATGATCTTTGGATTGATCCCGTTACTTCTGGCGATCAGCCCGTATTGTGTTCTTTTCGTGCAACCGGCGGACTTCCGGTACGCATTAATGAAAGAAGACGGGGCCTTTGAGACCGCCGCAATTATCTGATATCAAAACTTTTTCAGCCGGCTTTCACTGGTAAGGAGAAAAACCTGCCGATTGAGGCTAAAGAATTTGTCTTTGCTCTGCTGTTTCTTGTCGCCGGACTCAGTTTGTTACGCAAACACCGCGCCACGGTTTGTCGCTAAAGAAAACTCAGCAGGGCAGCGTCCTGTTTGAATGGCACACCGGGCGCGGGGCGGACTGTCTGAAAAAAATGCTCATCGGCAGTTGCAAAGCACTCGGGATCATCCCGGAGGA
>JBILEA010000039.1:0-15094 GCA_044352355.1 Pontiellaceae bacterium
CCGAGAGCAAAGGGCATGCGGTCCGGATCGTGAACTTCCTGCAAAAATAAAAGGGTGTCTGTCCCGCATCATCAATCTGAAAAATCCACTAATCTTCACTGGTTTTCACTAATCCAATCAGACCTTGAATTAGTGCCGATTAGTGCAAATTAGTGGTTAACTCTCTTTTCTGATGAATGAACAGCGGCCCGGCGTTTTGTGGGAGAAGATGAGTTCAAAGTCGCTGACTTCGTCTTCGGCGGGAACAAAGGTTTCGGTTTCTTCGAAGCGGCTGTCGTCTTTGATCAGTTTATAGATTTGATCGAAGTAGGGCAGGTGGTCGGTCGAAGCGTGAATTTTTCCGCCCGGCTTAAGCGTCCGCGCGATGGCATCCATAAATAGTTCATTGAAGATGCGGTTGTGGTGATGTTTTTCCTTCGGCCACGGGTCGGGGTAGAAAATATAGTACGTGTCCACACTTTGCGGCGGAACGAGGTAGGTGATGGCGTAATAACCATCCAGCCGCAGAACACGGAGGTTGAGCAAATTCGCCCGCAGCGCCTTCCGGTCAATTCGTCTGATGCGGGCCAGCATCCGGTCGATTCCCAGCAGATTAATTTCCGGAAACTTGCGTGCACGAGCCAGCAGGAAGCGGCCTTTGCCGCAACCGAGGTCGATTTCCAGCGGGTGTTCCGGATGGTCGAAGCTGCTCCGGAAGTCAATCGGATCAAGCCATTGCTCCGGATAAATACGCAGGGTGGTGTCTGGCAGGTTGATCATTTGTCTTTACAGCACGTGTTCATTTTGATTTTTTATACGTGTCAGGAGGCGGTTATGCAAACAAAACTTACATTGACGTTGCGCGACGATGCGATTCAGCAGGCCAAGCGTTATGCAAAGACTCACCATACCAGTCTTTCCAGACTGGTTCAGAGCTTTTTTTCAGGAATTGCGCGGGAGGAATCCGAGTCGGTTCATTTGACCGGAACGGTTCATGAACTGGCTGGCTCGTTTAGAGATTTTCGTGCGCCGGATGATTTGAAAGCATTTAAGCGTGATCGCCTGTCGAAAAAGCATGACCGATGAAAACGATCTTTATCGACAGCGATGTAGTGGTTGACTTTCTGTTTGCACGGGAGCCGCATTTCATTTCCGCCGCCCGGCTCTTTGAGGGGATTCAAAACGGCACATGGCGAGCAGTCACTTCACCCGTTGTTTTGGCCAATGTATTTTATCTGCTGGAAAAGTCTAGCGGGCGCACGCGGGCCGTACAGGCGATTGCAAAACTCCGCCTATCCCTCGGGGTGTGTGCGGTTACGGAAGAGACCGTGGATGAGGCTCTGGCTTCGGACTTTGCTGACTTCGAGGATGCTCTTCAGTACTACTCAGCGGTGGCCGCTGGTGCCGCCGCGCTGGTGACGCGAAATGTCAGAGACTACGCTGCCGCGATTGATCTGGCCGTCTGCACGCCGTCTGAATTTCTCGGCTATTACAACTAAATTCTATCCAGAGAATTTAGAACGGAATGAAGTTGGTTTTCGGCGTGATTTTCTTAACGACCGCCGCCAGCAGTTTGGAGACGGCTTCGAGATCGTCAAGACTCAGCAGTTCACACGGGCTGTGCATGTAGCGCAACGGGATGCTGATCAGTGCGGTGGCCACGCCGGCACGGTTGAGCTGAATCGCGTTGGCATCGGTTCCAGTGCCGCGGGCTTCCGCCACAATTTGGATCGGAATATTTTCTTCTTTAGCGGTTTTAACGATTAATTCAAACAGCTTTGGATTGATGTTCGGTCCACGGGCAACGACGGGGCCGCCGCCGATCTCCACTTTGCCTTCCTGATTAACGACACTTCCAAGGTTTGGATGATCCGTGGCAAAGGTGACGTCCACGGCGATGCCGACGGCCGGTTCAATACCGAATGCAGCAGTGCGCGCACCGCGCAGGCCGATTTCCTCCTGAACGGTCGCTACGGCATGTACTTCACATTGTGAAGTCATTTTTGTCAGCAGGCGGGCTGTCTCCAGAACGGCAAAGGCTCCGGCGCGGTCATCGAAAGCGCGTCCGACGGCACGATTGTTTTCCAGCTCTTCAAAGCCGTATTGAATCACCAGCGGATCGCCGATACTGACCAGTTTTTCGGCCTCGGCTTTAGTTTTTACCCCGATATCGACCCAGAGATCTTTGATCTCGGAAACTTTTTTGCGCTGCTCTGCTTCTTGCAAATGGATGGCGATTTTTCCGATTACCCCGCTGATCTTTTTGCCATCATTGCCGATAATATGTACGCGCTGACCCTGTGCAATCTGCGAATCCCAGCCGCCGACCGGTGAAATCCAGAGAAACCCTTTATCGTCGATGTGAGAGATCAGAAACCCGATTTCATCGTAGTGGCCGGCCAGCATCACTTTCACCTTGCCGCCTTTTTGAACAACGGCGTGGGAATTGCCGTGCACGTCTGTTTCCACCCGGTCGGCAAAGGTTTTGGCATAGGCCTTCCAGACCGCTGCGGCGCAGTTTTCGTAGCCGGACGGACTGATCGCGTTGATCATATTGGTGAGAAACTGTTTGGATGTTTTGTTCATTTTTTTCTCCAGATTGCGGCTCGGAGTTTTCCAAGGATTGTGAAAAACAGCAAGCCCCAACACAGTTGGTTCCGATGTTTGGATCTGAAACGGAGTCGAAAGTGCTTTTTGTGTCTCCAAAAAGACGCGAAGCGGCCAAACGGGCGCTTGCTCCAATAGGGATGCCTGTCTATAGTTTGGGGCTTTGAGTTAAAAGTTACCGGTTATCCGTTATCAGGAAGTGACTGGAATCCGGTTTTCAGATAACTGTTAACAGATAACGCCGCCGATCAAGCGGCCGGAGAAAAACATGGCTGATGCAACCCATATGGATGTTTGCTATATCGCACATCTGGCGAGGATTCACCTCGCGGACGGAGAAGCGGAGTTGTTTCAAGGACAGCTTGATCAGGTTCTTACCTATGTCGAGCAGTTGGGCGAACTCGATGTGTCTAAGGTTGAACCGACCGCCCACGCGATGGCGCTGGTCAATGTGCTCCGCGACGATACGCCGCGCCCGTCGCTCGACCACGATGCCGTGATCGCCAACGCCCCCGCCGCCCGCGACGGGCAGATTCTCGTCCCCAAAATTATGGAGTAGGAGTTTTTCCACTAATCTTTACTCATCAATAAATTAAGAATCGAACCGCGAATGAACGCAACGAGGCATAGCCGAAACCAAAGAATTTAACAAAATAATGGACAACAAAATTATTTCCCAACAGCCAAGCAAAAAGAGTTTTTTATGATTTTGTCCTAAATGATTTTGTGAAAATGTCCCATGCTTATTGTATGTGAGTAAAATGGTGCAGATCGCGGTTAAAAAGTGGAAAAACAATGCTGAATACAAAAACAATTTCGGAACTCGCGGATCTGCTGGAGCAGGGGAAATGCACCTCGGTGGAGATCGTTAACGATGTGCTGGCCGCGATTGATGACCGCGACGGCAAGATCGGCGCCTACCTGACCATCGACCGCGCCGCCGCGTTAGCACAGGCCGAAGCGGCTGATAAAGCCCGTGCCTCCGGCAAGAAGGGCGCATTGCTCGGTATTCCGCTGGCGATCAAAGATCTGCTGAACGTCAAGGATCAGCCCTGCACCTGTTCGTCAAAAATTATCGAGGGGTACATTGCGCCGTACGATGCCACGGCTATCGCTAAACTGCGCGAAGCGGGTGCGGTTTTCCTTGGCCGTGTCAATATGGACGAGTTCGCTATGGGCTCCAGCACCGAAAGTTCGGCGTTTAAAAAAACACGCAATCCATGGAATACCGACCACGTTCCCGGCGGATCCTCTGGCGGTTCCGCCGCCAGCGTTGCGGCGGACGAGGCAGTCGCCGCGCTTGGTTCTGATACCGGTGGATCAATTCGTCAGCCCGCCGCCTTCTGTGGATGCGTCGGTTTGAAACCAACCTACGGCATGATTTCGCGCTATGGGTTGACCGCTTTTGCCTCGTCGCTCGATCAGATTGGCCCGATCACCAAAACGGTCAAGGATGCCGCTATTCTGCTTACCGCGATGGCCGGTAAAGACGAAATGGATTCAACTTCCATCGATCTGCCGGTTCCGGACTACGCAAAAGATTTGACCGATGACCACAGCCTGAAAGGCATGAAGCTCGGGTTGCCGAAGGAATATTTTGTTGAAGGGATGGATCCCGAAGTGGAAAAAGCGGTTCGTGCTGCGGTGGAGCATTGTAAAAAACTCGGCGCGGAAATTGTCGAAGTCAGCCTGCCTCATTCGAAATATGCTATCGCCGTCTATTACATCATCGCTACCGCCGAAGCCTCCGCCAATCTCGCACGCTTCGACGGCATCCGCTACGGCCTGCGCAAAGACGGCGCGGACCCGATTGAGCTTTATGGAAAAACCCGTGCTGCCGGTTTCGGCCCTGAGGTTAAGCGCCGTATTATTCTCGGCACCTATGTGCTTTCGAGCGGTTACTACGACGCCTATTATCTGCGCGCCCAGAAAGTCCGTACACTCATCCGCAACGATTTCACCGAAGCGTTTAAACAGTGCGACGCCATTCTCGCGCCGGTCACACCGACACCGGCCTATAAAATTGGTGAAAAGACCAATGATCCGCTCAAAATGTATCTTGATGACATTTTAACCACGCCGGTCAATCTGGCGGGCATCTGCGGACTGAGTGTCCCTTGCGGTTTTTCCAGCGAGGGTCTGCCGATTGGACTTCAGATACTCGGTGACTCCTTCAAAGAAGCCAACATCCTCAAAGTCGGCCACGCCTACGAGCAAACGACTGACTGGCATACACGCCGCCCGGTATTTTAGAAAAATTTATTTGCGTGCGGGATCCGAGAACTTAATACAAATAATGCATTATAAAATTGACATATAATCAGTTTTTGTTGATTTTATAATACATTATGAAAACAACGGTTAGTTTATTACCGAAGCATCGGCGCCTGATGGAACGTTTCGGTGAGAACTTGAAGCTGGCTCGTCTGCGACGGCGTCTGAGCGCAGAGCAGGTTGCGCAGCGTGCAGGGATCAGCCGGGCGACGCTTCATAAAATTGAAAAAGGAGATCCTGCGGTTGCCATGGGAAGCTACTTCGTGGTGCTGAATGTGCTGGGGCTGGAAAAAGAGATTGAACGTTTGGCGGCAGATGATGAATTCGGCCGACGGCTTCAGGATTTGGGCCTGAAGACAGCAAAACGGGCTCCGAAACGGATGTCATGAGTGCCGGACGGGAAATCTTCGTATATGCAGACTGGCCAGGAACGGGCGGCCCGATTCCGATCGGACGTATTCATGCAGCCGTGGTTCGCGGCAAAGAGGTTTTCTCTTTTGAATATGATCCCGACTGGTTGCGGCAGGGGACTCCGGTGCTGCTGGATCCCGGGCTTTATTTTTCGTCAGGGATTCAGTATCCAGAGGGTTCCTTCGGTTTTTTTCTCGATTCCGCACCGGATCGCTGGGGTCGACGGTTGATCCAGCGGCGCGAGGCGTTCCGTGCGCAAGAGGAAGCCCGCCCGGAGCGCAGATTGCTTGAGTCGGATTATCTGCTCGAAGTGCACGACGCCGGACGAATGGGCGGGTTGCGCTTTAAGACCGATTCGCATGGCCCCTTTGTGAGTGACGACAGCGGGCTCGCAGCTCCGCCGTTGAAATTTCTTCGGGAGTTGGAACACGCTGCCGTTGAGTTGGATTCCTCCGATCAGAATTCTGCCGAAACCGACCGATGGTTGAATCTTCTGCTGGCTCCCGGGACATCGCTGGGCGGTGCCCGACCGAAAGCCAATGTGCTCGATCCGGAGGGGAATCTTTGGATTGCAAAATTTCCAAGCCGAAATGATGAATTCAATGTCGGAGCATGGGAGATGACGGTTTATCAGCTTGCAAAAACGGCCGGTCTGAATACGAGTGCCGCCCGATTGGAGCGCTTTTCAAAAACCGGACAGACTTTTCTAGTCAGACGTTTCGATCGTCGTGGTCCGGAAAGGATTCACTTCGCCTCTGCGCTGAATCTGCTCGGATATCGGGATGGTGAAGGCTCGAAAACCGGTGTCAGCTATCTGGAGCTTGCCGACCTGCTTGGCCGGATCGGAGAGCGGGTTGCGGAGGATCTGGAAGAACTTTGGAAACGAATCGTCTTCAGTATTTGTATCGGGAATACGGACGATCATCTGAGAAACCACGGGTTTTTACTCGGAGAGCAGGGCTGGCGGCTTTCGCCGGTCTATGACCTTAACCCGCAACCGTGGGGTGATGGATTGGCATTGAATATCAATGAAACCGATAACCGGCTTGATTTGGATTTGGCTGCCGAGGTTGCCGGCTATTTCCGGGTAAAGCCGATGCGACGGGAAAAGCTTCTGCGACAGATTTGCGTTGCCGTTTCCGGATGGGAGAAAACCGCGAGAGCAGAGGGCATTTTGCAGCCGGAGATTGAACGCATGCGTCCGGCGTTTCGGGTCGATTGAACGTACAGTCGGTAAGCTGATTATTTTCGTGCGGGGGCCGTGCTGTCACGGATGACAAGTTCTCCGCGCATCCAGGGTTCTCGAGGGAGTTCAGCGGTTACTCCAGTCATAATCATCTGGTGCACCCAACGGGCGGCGGTGTAGCCCAGTTTACGGTTAGGTATCTTCATGACGGTCAGCGGCGGGTTGAGATAAGCGGCTTCGGGGGCATCGTCGCAGGCGATCAGCGAAACCCGGCCCGGGATGGGGAGCCCCAGTTGGTGAAGTGCGTGACTCACCCCGATTGCGACGCGCTCGCCCATCACAAACAGAGCGGTAATTTCAGGGTGCGAGCGGAAAAGACTCAGAGTTCCTGAGCAACCGAATTCCAGACCATCCTGTTCGAAATCTGCCCGGACAATCCATGCCGGATTCGGGGTGATGCCTGCCTGTTCCAGTGCTTTCTTATACCCGGCCAACCGCTCCTTCCCGGTGACCCCGTGGGCCGGGGTGACAATGGTGGCAATGTTGCGATGTCCGAGCTGGATGAGATACTGAACCGCCCGAAAGGCCGCATCGGCGTTGTCGATGGTCAGCAGATTGCGGCTGGTCTTTCCGGTATTCGTCAGCAGACTGCAATAGGGAAACAGATTTTTATCAAAATCAGTATAAAATTCGCTGTCTTCACTGGTGTTGATTAGAACCGCACCGCCGACATTACGCCGTCCGAGCTGACGGAGAAGGAGTCCGCTATTGAGTTTGGTGAACTCGTCGCTATATAGAGAGAACTCCAGTTCATTTTCCTGAAGATAGTCCATCATTCCTTGCATCACATCCACGGTGTACGGCGAGAAGCAACTGGCGGCGGCGTTCGGGGTTTGAATCAGTGCGCAGATGTTGATGGTGCGTGAGGCCATTTGGCGAGGGATGAACCCTTGTTCTTGTGCGGCCCGGCGGATTTTTTCAGAGGTTTCTGAGCTGATTTCCGGTGAATTGTTCAGCGCTTTACTGATCGTCGCTGGACTGAAACCAAGCTCCTTGCTCAGCGTGAAAATCGTTGTTTTCTTCATATTTCGTAGTATTTCAGAAACATTTCGTTAATCAATACGTTTTGTAATTTTCTTTCAGGATTGTGTTGGGAGATATTCATGATTGACATTTCGCTAATTTTCGACAATATAATCCTAAATTGGCGCGAATTCTGAAGTATAGGGGGCAAATGAAAAAAGTATCTCGATGGTCGGTTGTTTCATTATGTGCTTTGCCGGTAATGAGTTTCGGTTCCGACATGAAGCTTTCAGAGCGAAAGCCGAATGTCTTATTGATTATTACGGATGATCAAGGCTTCAGCGACTTTGGTTTCACCGGCAATCCGCTTGTGAAGACACCGAATATCGACCGACTGGCCGCACAATCGGCTGTTTTTGAAAATTTCGTGGTAGCACCGGCCTGTTCGCCTTCGCGTGCGGCCTTTTATACCGGACGTGACCACCTGCATACCGGTGTGTGGGGTGTTCCGCCGCGCGACAATCTTGGTGCGGATGAAGCGCTGATGCCTGCTTTTTTCAAGGCGGCGGGTTACAACACTTTTTACGTTGGGAAACGTGATATGGGCTGGCCTCCGAATTCCACGCCGTGGGAGCGCGGCTGGGACAACGGGTACTTTGTCAGTAACTACCAGCATCGCGATCCGTCTCTGCCGAACCGCGGAGCGACGATTAATCCCAAGGGATGGACCTGCGATATCATGACGGATCTGATTCTTGATTTCTGGAAGCAGAATCCGGATGTTCCTTGGCTGACGACCGCCGCCTACATCATTCCGCACCTGCCGTTTGTGTGTGATGAAACCTATATGGTTCCGTTTCTGGAGAAAGGGGTCTCGGAGGATTTAGCTCGCTGCTACGGCAGTATTGCTCAGCTTGATGTTGCAATTGGACGGTTGCTCGACGGACTGAAGGCTGCCGGACAGGAGGAAAATACAATCATCGTATTTGTCAGTGATAATGGGATGAGCAATAAAGCTACACCGGATCGCGAGTATACCGCCGAAGATTGGGCGAAACGCAACCTGCATCAACTGCGCGGCAGCAAGGCTCTGGCGTGGGAAAACGGAATCAGGGTGCCTTGCCTGATCCGCTGGCCGGGCAGGATCCATCCCGGCAAACGCCTGCAGCTGGGTGCAGCCGAAGATTTGCTGCCTACGATGCTGGATCTGGCGGGGGTCAGCCCGGACGGCATCAGCCATTTGCCTTTCACTGGCGTCAGTCTGCGTCCGGTGCTGAATGATGTGGCGGCGGAAATGCAGCATCCCGATCTCTTCCGCATGGCCATTTCAGGTCCCGGTTCGCCGCGCGACCTTGCGGCGGGACCGTTACGAAAGTTTGAAGATCATCATCTCACCTTACGCGGATCGCGGTTTAAATATCACGCGTTGCCTGGAGGAAAGTGCGCGCTTTACGATTTGGCCGCCGATCCCGGCGAGTCGACCGATGTTCAGGGGAAATTCCCCGAGGTTACTGCTGTTATGGCAAAGGAAATCTGCAACCGCTGGGATGCGCTGGTTGCGGAAAACCGCTGCTTTATTCCAGTGCCTGCCACCGGGAAGAAAAAGAAATAGGAGTTGTCTATGATTAAGTTGATTACGAGTCTGATGGTGGTTTTGATTTTTCCGGCGGCGGGTTTTGCGGCTCCGGCGAACAAGCCGATGGATGCCGCTCCGGTGCAGTGGGATGGCCCGGCGTTTGAAAATCCGGCAAACCGGTTTGTTCTGTCTGACTGGGGCGAAGCCAATCCTGCGGTACTGACCGATATGGGCAAGCTGAACGGCTTCTACAGCTACACCCAGTTACAGGGGCATTTGGTTCAAGACGGGCTCAACCTTTATAAAGTGCCGGACTTCTGGTGCACCGGCAGCGATTTCCCGTACAGGAAAAAGGGCGGTGAGCGGGAAGTTTTCTTCGTCGATGAATTTTCCATCACCCGCTTTCTGGGCGGCTATCCGCAGAATTGGAAACATAACGACCGCCAGCTGAAAAGCAACGACATGGCTTTCACCAATGAAAACGGCGAAGTGCAGTACCGGCTTAACCTCGTCAAAGAACGGCTCCAGCCGTACCTCGACAACGGTTACCGGAAATTCATTATCGGCATCGAAAATATTTGGGATCTGTCCCGTGATCCTTCCAAATTCGGTCCGTACGGTCCGACGGAACCGCCGCGCGATTGGAACGAATGGCAAACGTTCGTCAAAGCCGTCTGCGAAGAAATGAAGCGGGTCTATCCCGCCGATGTGCAGCTGAAGTTCAAAATCGGCAATGAGTACAACCAGAAGAAATCTTTCACCGGGACGCACGAAGATTTTCTGAAACTCTATGATTATTCGGCGGCGGCGATTCTGACTGTTTTTCCGGAGGCGGAGATCATGCCCGGCGAAATCGGCGGCGGAGCCTCGGGGACTGATAATGCGGTGGATTATCCGAAGTTGTACGACCATTTCGTGAACGGCACCAACTATGCCGGACTGCCCCAGCCTTCGCCGGTCTCGGTGCTGACCCGCTCGTCGCATTCGTTTCCCTTCAAGAAAGATCTCAGTCCCAAGGAGCGGGTGCAGTTTTCGGTCGACAGCCTGAAAGAGGTTTTGACCGGCAAGCCGCAGGCGTTTGCGGACGGCCTGAGTCTGGAGTATCACCAGTTCGGCGTGCTGGGAACCCGCTTCTCGGAGTCGGCCTATCCGGTGGATGCCCGAACGGCCTCCTGGCAGTTTCAGGTTTTGTTCCGCTCCAAAGCCTCCGGCTATATGGACAAATGCTGGTCGTGGGATAAGGCGGAACAGGTCACGTTCAGTAATACGGTGGAGACGCATTTCCTGAACGGACTCGGTTGGCTTTACATGATCCTTGAGCATGTTCAGGGCGATCGGGTCTGTCTGCCGGGGATTTTTCAACCGGCGGCATCGGAAGACGATGCGACGGCCGTTGTATTTGCCAACGACCGGCGGGTGGTGCTGATGCTGGCCTCCTGGTCGCGCGATCCGGATTCTGTACGAAACATTCCTGTGCGCGTCTCCCTGCCGCACTCGATCCTGCCGTTTGAGTTGGATTTAAAACAGGCCCGCATGGTTTCGTTTACCGACGCCGAAAATGTCTATTCGGAAATCCGGCAAGATCTGGAGAAAGCCGATAATCTGCTTCCAATTTTTGCCAATAATCCCGACGCACTGGGAACCATCAAGAACATGGCGGCCGATTATCCAAAGGCCCGGCAGATGATTGACCAAGGGTTGGAGAAATATCAGAAGATACAGCAGCAGAGCCTCACGCTCAAGCCGGTCCCGGCGGGCAGTCTGGAGCTGAGTTCCGTTCCGCGGGTTCCGCAGCAGTCGCTGTCGGCGGTGTTGCTTCCGAATGAGGTGAGGGTGTTCGTATTCATGCCACCAAATTTTTTGTGAAAACTGTGTTTATAATTCGTTTAGTTTCGGCTTCGCGTGGAATCGAAAATTAGTTTTAGAGAAAATAAGCGGCTATCAATCTGGTGCTACGGTCCTGCACCCAGCACGAAACGGGTTAAAAATAAATTTTACATTTCGTTAAATTTCGTTAGAGTCCTTCTGTTGAGATGTTTTTTAATGTAGCGACCGATTACCCGTATCCGGGAAGCGGTGCCCGGGTATAATGAGGCGAGATAGGCGATGTTTTTGAGAACGACTAAAAAAAAACTGCTCGTTTTACTGGCACTGGGTTGTGCCGGAATCGCAACGGCCGTGACGACTGTTTCGACGAATGCAACGTCCGGTTCGTGGAACGATTCCTCCCGCTGGAGTGCCGGGGTTCCGACCCAGACGGACGATGCTGTGCTGGCGGCATCCACGAATAATGTGACGACGACGATCAGTAATTATCCGGCGGCAGCCCGTTCTCTGGTGCTCAGTAATGCGAATCAGAATTCTGCGGTGAAGATTCTGAACGGCGGCTCGCTGACGTTGTACGGTGACACACAGGTTGCCGGCAGCGGGAGCATACGACCTGGCGACGGATCTCCGTCCGGCTCTATTACGGTGTCGCAAACCAATGCGGCAGCAGCCGGTTCAGTGCTCAATGCCGCGTCGGTCAGCTGTCAGAGCCTGACGATTACCGCGGATGCCGGTACGGCAGTTTTTACGATCAACAGCAACCAGAGCTTTACGGCGATTAATTGTGTGGTCGGAAACGGCGGCACCGGAGCAGGAGGGTTGATGACTCTAGCCGGCGGCTGGCTGTCTCTTGTTCAGAATCTGACGCTGGGGAATGACAACACCGATAGCGGAACTTTTGTGTTTAACGGCGGCGAGCTGATCACGCGCTTCGGAATTCGCGGCGGAGCCGCTACGAATTCGGCCTCGTCGCTGTTTGTTTTTAATGACGGACGGATCAGTTCGACCAATTATCCGGTGATCTATCGCGGGTTCAGTGCGTCGCCGCTGAATATTCAGCTGGCTGGAACGGGTGCGCATGAATTCAATACGGTCGCTGGGGCTTCGGTCACGGTCGAAGCAACGGCCCGGCTGACGGATAAACCCGGCGAACATGGAACCTTGCTGAAGACTGGCGGTGCGATTCTGACGCTGAAAGGAACCAATTCGTACAGCGGTGGAACCGTCATCAGCAACGGAACGCTGGAAGTGAACGCTGACGGCGGAGCTGGTACCGGAGACATCTGGGTTGGAAATGCATCGCTGTCGTTGTCCGGCGGGGTGGCCAACGATTATCTGAATGACAGCGCGAAGCTTATTTTGCAGGGGTCTTCCTCTGCACTGGATATGGGATTCTCGGGAACCGATACGGTTGCGGCGGTTTCGTTGGATGGTGGCTCTTCCTGGCTGGCGACCGGTGTTTATGATGCGGCGGCGCTAAACGTGATAGGAGCCGGCTTCTATTCAGGAACCGGCCACTTGAATGTGACCACTACGCCGGGGCCGGTGACCGTTCCTCCGGCGGATACGGGGATCTGGGACATGACTTCTTTGCGGACGAATCCGGTGGTGATGCAGGCTGTTTCTTCGCTGACATCGGACGGGTATATCCATGACGAGGTTCATTTTTTCATCACCAACAGCGCCGGCACAGTGGATCGGTTTTATGCCTGCGTCAGTCATCCTTCCGTGACGAACGGCCCGCTTCCGCTGATTTTCCTGCTGCACGGCGGCGGCGGACACGCCAGTCGCGCCTTTGCAAAAGTCCCGATAAGCAATCTTCCTGCCGGTCAGCAGGCGATCTGTGTCGCCATTGATTACGGCACGTCGCACACCGACGAGCAAATTCCGTTGCATACGCTTTACGGGGCTCCGGTGCCGCAGGGTTTTTCGGCATCGGTGGACATCAACGAAGAGAGTCTTTACCGCGATATGATGGGGTTCCGCCGGATTCTGGATTACCTGCTGGCGCAAGGCACCATCGATACGAATAAAGTAGCGGTATTCGGAACCTCCTGGGGCGGATTCCGGACGATGCTGTGGGCGGGACTCGACAGCCGCATAAAGGTTGCGGCGACCAGCCCCGGTGCAGGCGGAATGCGCAATTCCACCAGCCAGATCGGCCGTCAGGCCGCCGCGATGCCCGAGCCGATGCGCGAGCGCTGGTACCGTGAGTTTGATCCGCTCAGTCATGCCGGACAGGTGACGGCCCGCGTTTTTCTGGAGGCTCCGGCCAACGACTGGTGGTTCTGGCTCGGCGGCGTTCAGGACAATCTCAAGGCGGTTCCGGCAGATAAACGCTGGCTGATCGTGCCGAATAATAATCATGGTCTGGGGGCTCCGGATACGGCGACCGGCGGCGTGACCATGCCGTTTATTATGAACACCTTTTTTGGCGGCCCGATCTGGCCGGAAGTCGCTGAGGATTCACTGAATTCTCTGGGTCTTACCTATGAATGGCAGCTGACCAACGGCACGGCGACCTCATCAACGCTTTATTTCAGCCCCGGCGAAACGGCCGCCGGAACGAAATGGCCATCCCGCTACTGGACGAAAATTCCGGCCACGTTCAGTGACGGAAAGTGGTCCGCCACCCTGCCGAACCAGTTCTTCGAAGTGGCCGGAGAAGTCTTTGTTTCGGTCACGGATACGAACGGATTCAAAGCCTCCAGTTTTATACAGTCCCGGGGCGGACGAAATCCGCTAACGAGCCGGTGCACACTGTGGAATACGGATCACATCTGGGACATTGCCGCGCAGGAAAACAGCTGGCGTCCGGTTGATTCCATCAATGCGGTCATTGAAAAAGGGAGTGCGGCAGGATCTGTCAAACTCTCGCCGGTCACCAACGGTCAGCTGAGCGTGTGCAATAACAGCGTGATTATGGCGGCACCCTATGCGGCAACCCGGCAGGGACTCAAGCTGACGCTGAACGGGAACGGCACGGCAGGAAAGGTTCAGATCGAGCTGCTGAAAAATTCTCAGGTTCCGGGCGGTGAATTTTTTGCCGCGACCAATGTGTCCGTCGGCACCGGCGACACCGAAGTGATTCTGCCGTGGAGTGCGTTTGTTCCGCAGGGCACGGCGACGGGTAATCCGTATCCGTTCGACGGACTGGGGCTGAGGGGAACCCGGACGGGGAATGTTCCGCTGACGGTTCAGTCGCTCGATTTTTACGAGCCGAAGACCACGACCGGCGTGCCGCACTGGTGGCTGCTGGAGCAGGGGTTCAGCGGTGATATGGAAGCCGCCGCGCTGGACGATGACGATGAGGACGGCCTGAAAACCTGGCAGGAATATGCGGCCGGAACCGATCCGTTTGATCCGGCTTCTGCCCTTCGGATTTCGATGACCCTGAAACCGGCCCAGAAAGCTTTGCTGAGCTGGACTCCGGTTCATCTGGGCCGGAACTATACCGTTGAAAGCACCGAGGATTTAAAAAATGGATTCACAGCCGCTACTCCGCAGCTGGACTATCCGGTTTCCGCCTATACGACTACGACGACGGCTGCCCAGAATTTTTACAAGGTTACGGTGGACTACACAGGAGCCGTCCGGTCGGCCTCGTCGTATCTGCCGTACGGTGTCGCTGTGCTCAATCCGGACGGCACGTCAAACCGCATGGTGCGCTATAACGCCGACGGTCAGCTGACCGATGTGCGCGCCTTCGGCGTCAATTGGCATACCGCTTTCAGTCGCTATCTCGAAAATGTCAATGACCGCAGCTTCACCAATGGGTTCGCTTATCTCGCCGCGCATAAAATTCCGGTAGCCCGCATGGGTATTCAGGGCTACGGCCCGATCGGCTGGTCGCTTTATTTCAGCGACAAAACCGAATATTACCGGCGGCTCGACGACTTTGTTGCGCAGGCGGAACTTCACGGCATCGGGCTGCACATTAACATTCTTGGCGGAGCCTTCACGCCCGGTGAATTGGTCGATGATGCCGTGGCGGCCGGTTATCTGGTGCCGGGAATTGATTTCAATCCGCCGTCACCGCTCAATCTCGACATCTACGGCGTGCCGACCTATGCCGAATACCGTAACGAGGTGGCCCGTGAAGACAGCGGATCAAATGCCTTCATTGCTTACTTCGCACGCGAGATCGTCCGCCGCTACAAAGACTCGCCCGCTATCTGGTGCTGGGAGTTCGCCAATGAAACCAGCAATAC
>JBILEA010000040.1:0-15040 GCA_044352355.1 Pontiellaceae bacterium
CCGATCGTGTTGCTCCGGTACGAGAACACACCGGAGCGTAAGGGAAGGTGAAAACGATGCGGAAGTTTCAACGCACGGGGTGGAAGTTTCAACGCACGCCTTCGGAAGGTTTGAATGCAACACGACAAAAGAACTGTTTCCATTTGACCAGAACGGGGTCGGATGTAAGGATACGAACTCAATCTTATCCGGAACCAAGGAGTGTATGGGATATGAGTGACTGGATTGGCCATGAATGCGGCATTGCCGCCATCCGGCTTCTAAAGCCGTTCGAATATTACGTCGAAAAGTACGGTTCGCCTGCTTTTGCGATCAATCGTCTCTATCTGCTGATGGAAAAGCAGCATAACCGCGGTCAGGACGGTGCTGGCGCGGCGGTGATTAAATTGGATGTTGAACCGGGGAAGCCGTTTATTTTTCGTTCCCGTTCGGCGGAAAAGGATCCGATTGCGAAGGTGCATCAGGAGATGCTTAGCGAGCTGGCGCAGTCGCAGGCCGAGAATCCGACGCACGCGGACGACCCAGTTTGGCTGAAGCGCAATGCAAAATTTGCCGGTGAATTATTGCTGGGCCATCTGCGCTACGGTACGCGCGGTCGAGGCGGCCTCGATTTCTGTCACCCGTTTCTGCGACCCAGCAACTGGCGCAGCCGTAATCTGGTGCTGGCCGGTAATTTCAATCTGACCAATAACGACGAACTTTTTGAAGCATTGGTTGAGCTGGGGCAGCATCCGATCGATGAAACCGACACGGTGATGGTGCTGGAGAAAATCGGGCACTTCCTCGACGAAGAGAACGACCGTCTTTTCCGCGAATTCCGCAAGGAAGGGTTCGACCGGTCGGTGATTTCAGAGAAAATCGGCAATCATCTTGATCTGGTGACGGTACTGAAGCGCGCGGTGAAGAATTTCGACGGCGGCTATACGATGGCGGGCATTATTGGTAATGGCGATCTGTTTGTTATGCGCGATGCTTGCGGTATCCGTCCCGGCTTTTTCTATCAGGACGATGAATTCGTGGTGGTGGCTTCTGAGCGTCCGGCCATTCAGACGGCGTTTAATGTGCCGGTTGATGCGGTTCAGGAAATCAAGCCGGGACACGCACTGATTGTCCGACGGAACGGCGAGATTCTTCACGAGCAGATTTCGGATGTGCAGGAAATCAGACCGTGCTCTTTCGAACGGATCTATTTTTCGCGCGGTACCGACCGCGATATTTATGGCGAGCGCAAACAATTGGGGCGTCAGCTTACCGAGCCGGTGCTGAAAGCGGTGGACTATGATCTCGATAACACGGTGTTTTCTTACATTCCGAATACAGCGGATGCCGCGTTTTACGGATTAATGGAAGGTGCCAAGGCCTATGTGGCCGATCGGGCGAGATATCATATTCTGCATGAGCGCAATCTGACGGCGGATCGCATCACCGAGCTGGTTAATTATCAGCCCCGTATGGAAAAGATCATGACGAAGGATGCCAAACTGCGCACCTTTATCACCGCTGATTCCGACCGGCGCGAACTGGTTTCGCTGGTTTACGACACGACCTATGGCGTGGTGAAGCCAACCGACACGCTGGTGATTCTGGACGACTCCATCGTTCGCGGCACCACGCTCCGGGAAAGTATTCTGCGGATTCTCGACCGGTTGAGTCCGAAAAAAATAGTAATCGTTTCGTCGGCTCCAGAGATCCGTTATCCCGATTGCTACGGTATCGATATGTCCAAACTCAAAGATTTTGTTGCCTTTCAGGCGGCGGTGGCGCTGACGAAAGAGCGTGGACGCGAGGATGTGTTGAAGCAGATTTACGATGCCTGTAAGGCGAGCCGTGATCTGCCGCGTGATCAGGTGAAGAATGAAGTCAAAGCACTCTATAAACCGTTCAAGCCGCATGAAGTGGAAGCAAAAATCGCGCAGATCTTGCGGCCTGCCGACCTCAAGGCGCAGTTTCAGGTCATTTACCAAAGCATCGAAGGCTTGCATGCCGCCTGCCCGAACCATAAGGGCGACTGGTATTTCACCGGCGACTATCCAACGCCCGGTGGCAACCGCGTCGTCAACCGTTCCTTTGTCAATTTCATGGAAAACAGTGACGCGAGGGCCTATTAAACATGGAAACAAGACCGAAGCTAACCGACTTTGACCTGTTCCTGCACGGCAAGGGAACGCATTACCGCACCTATGAAAAACTGGGCGCGCACCTGCTGGAAGAGGACGGCAAGACGGGTGTCTATTTTGCGGTCTGGGCGCCGAATGCTCAACACGTCAGCGTGATCGGTTCGTTCAATAATTGGGAAGCCTGGATTCATCCGATGAAGCTCATTGGGAATTCCGGCGTCTGGGAACTGTTCATTCCGGGCGTCAAAGAGGGCGATCAGTATAAATTTGAAATCAAAGGACCGCATGGTTTTTGGGCGCAGAAGGCAGATCCGTATGCTTTCTCCGCCGAGGTGCGTCCGCGCACGGCCTCCGTGGTGTGCGATCTCGGCCGCTATCAGTGGAACGATGCGGCGTGGATCAATCAGCGAGGGCAAACGAAGTGGCACGAAAAACCGATCAGTGTCTACGAAGCGCATCTCGGATCGTGGAAACGTAACGTGGAGGAGGGTAATCGCTGGCTGACCTATCGTGAGCTGGCCGAGCAGATGATCCCGTACGTTAAGGAAATGGGCTATACGCACATTGAACTGATGCCGATTGCCGAACATCCGTTCGACGGTTCGTGGGGTTATCAGACCGGTGGCTACTTCGCGCCGACGTCGCGCTTCGGTACGCCTGATG
Organism: Pontiellaceae bacterium; assembly: GCA_044352355.1. GTDB lineage: Bacteria > Verrucomicrobiota > Kiritimatiellia > Kiritimatiellales > Tichowtungiaceae > Tichowtungia. The sequence goes on from JBILEA010000040.1 coordinate 2,781, forward strand.
ATTTCCGCCATTTTGTCGACCGCTGTCATCAGGAAGGAATCGGCGTCATTCTCGACTGGGTGCCGGCGCACTTTCCGAAGGACGCGCACGGCCTCGGCTATTTTGACGGCACGCACCTTTATGAACACGCCGATCCGCGGATGGGTGAACACATGGATTGGGGTACGTTGATTTTTAACTACGGCCGCAACGAAGTCAGCGGGTTCCTGCTCTCCAATGCGATCTTCTGGGCGCACGAATATCATATCGACGGCCTGCGCGTGGACGCTGTCGCCAGCATGCTTTATCTCGACTATTCCCGCGAAGTCGGTCAATGGATTCCCAACAAATACGGCGGACGTGAAAATCTCGAAGCGATTGAATTTCTTAAACACTTCAACAGCATGGTGCATACGGAATGCCCCGGATTCCTGACCTTCGCTGAAGAATCCACCGCCTTCCCGCAGGTATCGCATCCGGTCGATCTCGGCGGCCTTGGCTTTGACTTCAAGTGGAACATGGGCTGGATGAACGATACGCTGAAATACTTCAGTAAAGATCCGGTTCACCGCAAATATCATCAGGGCGACCTGACGTTTTCCATGATCTACGCCTTCACCGAAAACTTCATCCTGCCGTTCTCGCACGACGAAGTCGTCCACGGTAAAGCCTCACTGCTCGACAAGATGCCCGGTGACTTCTGGCAGAAATTTGCCAATCAACGGCTACTCTTTGCCTACATGTTCGCCCATCCCGGCAAGAAACTGCTCTTCATGGGCTGTGAGATCGGCCAGTGGCGCGAATGGGACGCTACGACCAGCCTCGACTGGAACCTGCTGGCCTACGATCCGCACCGGAAACTCAAAACACTGGTGGCAAAACTGAACACGCTGTACACAGGCGAGGCCGCGCTCTACGACATTGAGTCGTCATGGGAAGGCTTCGACTGGATTGATTTTCATGATGCGCAAAGCTCCGTCGTCTGCTTCTTGCGCAAAGGGCGCGACCCGCAGGAAATTATAGTGTGTGTGCTCAACCTCACGCCGACGCCGCGACCCGGCTACCGCATTGGACTGCCGCAGGCTGGCGGATGGAACGTCATTCTCAACACCGACGCCGCCATCTACGGTGGAAGCAATTCCGGACCCAAAGAAGGTGTTGGTTATGACGCGCACCATCTACCGTGGCATGGTAAAGGATTTTCCCTTCAGCTCGATTTGCCGCCGCTCGGCGCGCTGATGCTTAAGTTTCAGCGGTGAGTTCCGAGGGTTGGAAAAAGAAAACCCCGCCCACTGGAGCGGGGTTGCTGTTAGCTGACGTCTGCACTATTTAATAGGAGCTGCAGTCGTCGGTTCGTTAAATTTGATGTCAAATGAGAACAAAGTATAGATTCTGGCTCCCGAATTGGATGGAGAAGAATAGCCGAAGTTTAATTCAACAGAAAAAGCGTCCGAACTTATGGTGTATGGGCGCCCCGGCGTTGGTGAGTCGGGTACGATTTCCTCATACTTCATTCGATTTTTTAATTCCTTATTTTCCGTAAAACAACCCCGTTCGGAATTCATCGATTCGTATTACTCCAGACGGTTTGCCTAATGCGGCAATCACTTCGTTCATTGTGCTGAATGGTTTTACACCGAATATGGAGCCCGTATCGGCATTAATGATGTTCTGTATGCCAGGCCGAACCGAATATTCTTCCTGTAACTGGAAGCTTAAAGGCTCGGTGGTCGCGACGAGGGGGAATAGCAACGTGAGCATTAAGAGACACTTGTTCATTTGGCATCCTTTCGCTTTGCCTCGCCTTTGGGTTTGTCTTGAGGCGTAGTTTCTTCGTCTGATTTCTTTTCGGTCGTATAATTCAGATAGCCTTTGATGGTTTCTTTATAGAGTTCGTCGGTGAGAAGCCAATCCTCGTAGAGGCGGGCGGCCTGTTTGACCTGACTTGCAACCTGTTTTTGTTCCGGAGTTAGGTCTTTGAGATTTCCCTGATACAGGGAGATGTCCGGTTCCGGTGGCAACGTCCGGACGGGCGGTGACATGGAGCGTTCGTATTGGTAGATGATGAGTTCTTGTGCGGACACTAGATGTCGCCATAGAAAGGCTTGCATCCAGTCTTCAGCCGGGACGGCTTGCCGGATTTTTTGTTTACCATCGATTTGCGCGATTCCGGTGATTACAGCCGGAACAGTTCCTTTCAGATTTTTGCCGGTGTAGCGGATGGCAAACGGGATTTTTTCGGCATCGGCCGGAAGCGTGACCGGCTTGGCGTCAAAGCCGGCGGCCGGTTCCGTGAGGCGCAGGGTGATCGGCCCGTTAAAGCCGTCCTTGCGGATAGCGTAAATATTCACGGATGCGGTATTGCTACGGACATCGAAGTGGGACGGTTCTGTGCGCAGGGCAAAGTCGGGTTGCGGCGGACTGAGACGCAGACGGTAGGTGCTGCTGGGGCTGCCGTGGTGTGCGGTGTCGGTCAGCTGGACGTAGTAGGTTCCGTCGGCTGGAATCTCGGTTCTGATGTATGAGTCGGCATGATGGGTGTTCAGTCCGGAGCCCGGATCGCTATGGTCGTCATTGATGGCGATCAGTTTGCCGTCGCTGTCGATCAGTGTAAGCAGCGAATCGAGCGGAGAGTCGAGTCGCCGGGCATTGACTTCGGCAACCAGAATGTCGCCTTTTTGAGCAGTGAACTGAAATACATCCTGATCGCCGGGGGTTTCAATGCGTCCATTAATGATGATAGGTAGCGTCACCTCCTGGGCGGTCTGCCGGTCGTTATTTGATCGTCTTTCGATGCACTCAGGCAGTGTGTCGAGAGCGAAAGGAATGAGATTAGAGAGAGTGCCTTTTAGCTCGGCCCCGACCGGGTGGAGACCCTCTTCGGCTTTAGGTCCGGGCAGCACCAGCTTCGCATTGTCCAGATTCCATCCGTTCATATCGGCAGAGATATTTTCTCCGACACGGGCGCCCGGAGGAAAAATGTCCGTGATAAACGGAGTTTTTCCGAGGGTGATGCGGTAAACAAAATCCTCACGTCCGCGGTAGATCGCGTCGGTGATGGAGAGGATGTAATCTCCAGTTTTCTGGATTTCGCACAGAATGACTGGATCGGGTTTGAACTGATAGTCGTCGTTATAGGCAATTTCATCGCCAGCGGCATTGTGCAGGGAGAGCACCGGTTGAAACCATCCGGGAACGGCGTCGGCAATATAGGGAATAAGTTGCCGGGCCAGTGTAGAGATAACCAGCCGGTCGCCCTTGTCGGCAGAAAAGCGGTAGCGGTTGATTTCGCCGGAGGCGATTTGTCCGTTGACGGTGCAGGGCAGGGTGATTGGAGTTTCCGCTTCTCTCGCGGGGCGTTTGCGCAAAGCCAGTTGCTCTTTGCCGAGCGTTTGGAAAAGGGATATTTTCATCGGCGGCAGGGAGGATTCCGGCAGTCGTCCGACATAGAAAAGGAGCGGATTGGAAATCCCGGTCGGGGTCATGATGCGAATCTCGCGCGGACCCGGCGCGGCGTCTTCATCGACGGTAATTTCAAGGAGGATCACGGTGGCGAGTGACTCACTGGCAGGTTGACGAACATATTCAGCCACTCGCAATTCAATCTGTTCTTTAATTTTTTGGGTGTTTTCATCCAAATTGGATTTGTCTTTTTTAATGAGTTGCAGTTGCTCGTTGACCAGACGGTGCTCCTGCGGGCCGAGTCTGCGGAAGCTGTCGATCAGTTTTGCATGAACGCCTTGGCCGGAGACAATGGCGCCGCAGGCTCCGTCAAGCCGCTGTCCGCCGAGCCGAGCCGAGAAAGTGGTTCCCTGCTGTCCGCCCGCCGGATAGACGTAACCGATGTAGGCGCGCTTTTCTGCCTGTGCCGCCGCTTCATCAGCCTGAAGTGCAATCAGGCCGGAAATCGCGGCGATCAGGAGCTTTTTCATGATTTCGTTTGTCCGATGTTCCATCGTTACGTTCCTCTACATGATTTCCGTCAACAGGCCGCCGGATTTGATGGTGTCTGAAACTTCTGGAAGAACACGCGCCTCCAGTCCGAGCGGATGAGGTAACAGGGATGCCGGATCGATACCGCCCAGTCGATAGATACTGCCGAGCAGATCTACCGGATAGACTGGACGTTCGCTGACCTTTTCGGCTTTTGCATCGGAAGAACCGACTATAGCACCGCCCCGAAATCCGCCGCCAGCTACGAGAGCCGAGAAGACCGCGCCGTAGTGATTGCGTCCGCCGTTCCACGGCGGCTGCCAGTCTATTTTCGGGCCGCGCCCGAATTCGCCGCAGCACCAGACCAGTGTACTTGAAAGCAGTCCGCGGGCTGACAGATCTTCCAGCAGGGCCGCCAGCCCTTTATCAAGCTCCGGACACTGTTTGCGCATTCGTGCAAAATGACCCTTGTGCGTATCCCATCCGCCGGGATAATTAATGACAACGTACGGCACACCGGTTTCGACCAGTCGGCGGGCGATCAGGCATTCCTGTCCGAAGGTATTGCGTCCGTAGCGGTCGCGCAGTTTGTCGTCTTCATGAGCGAGGTTGAATACTTCTTTTCCTGAACCGAGAATCAACTCATAGGCCCGATCTTCGGCGATGCGTGCATCTTTCAGCACGGCGGAGTTCATGGCCTGTCCCAGCAGATCGGTTTTTCTGAGCAAGTCGCGCCGGGCGGCCTGACGGTCGTCGCTGATGCCTTTGGCGACAACGCCTTCGACCTCAAAGCGTGCTGCATTGGGATCTCCGCCGGTGGCGAAGGGTTTATACAGCGGCCCCAAAAATCCCTCTTCGGAAAAGCGGCCTTGCGGCTGGGTCAGTACCACGTAAGGCGGAATCAGTCCTTTGTAACCGGGATTTTTAAAGTAGGAAAAAACAGCGCCGATGCTGGGATAGGTGATTTTTTCCTCACTTGAGTGGCCGGTTTGCATGTAGTAGGCGGCGGTTTCATGACCGTTGATACCGTGCGTCATACTGCGGATCAGCGAATATTTATCGGCCTGTTTTGCCAGCTCCGGGAAGAGTTGTCCGATCTGAATGCCGTTCACATTGGTCGGAATAGCCTTCGGGAATTCGCCCATGTAGTCGCGGCCGCTGTCCGGTTTCGGATCCCAGGTGTCGTTGTGCGACATGCCGCCCCATAGAAAAATCTGAATGACGGATTTGGCTTTTACCGGCAGCGATAAGGTAGGAGGCGCGGCCTGCAGTTTGTTAGAAAGCAGGACACTGCCTGCTCCGCAGAGCCCGTATTTCAATGCGTTGCGACGGGTGATGTTCAGTCTTGTATTCATAGTGGACCCTCCTAGTGACGATACAAAAACTCTGGACTGTTGATTAAAGCCCACACGATATCGTTCCAGTCGTTTTGCTGTTCTAGATTAGCGATTTTGCGTTGCTGCGGAGGCTTTTGTTTTTCTTTTCCAGACGTTCCAGCTGTGCTGGCTGACGTTGCATTTTTCAGGGTGCCGAGGTTCCCGTACGACATAACCACTTGCTTTTCTTCTTTAGTCGGACGGCGCGACAGGAGGGTCAGGTAGAGGTTCTCAATGATTTTATCCGGCGGATTTTTTGCCGCAGTCAGCTCCTTGATTTTTGGGCCTTTTTCTATTTTTTCCTGAATATGGCCGGAATTAAGCATATGAAGACGCTGGGATGACGTGGTGTTATTATCTCGTTCGTCAGACATGCCGCTGGCGCGTGCGGAGCGTCCAAAGAGTGCGAGAAACGAGCTGGTGATGCTGCCGTCGGCGATTGAAACGGCCGATTGATCCTTTGGAATGTAGGTGAAAGGTTCGGGAATGGCGCTGGTGTACAGATCGGAGCTGCCAGTGATGTTATTGATTGCGTCGATCAGCACTTCGGCTTCCAGCCGCCGGAGCGGGTAAGAGGCAAATTGTGCGGCGGCGGACGGATCACTGCTACTGGCGATCGAGGAGAGCTGGTAGGTCTTTGAGTTCAGGATCAGGCGGTACAGATAGTTCAGGTCGTATTGATGCGCGGCGAAATCTTTTTCCAGCCAAGCCAGCAGTTCGGGGTTGGACGGCGGATTGTCTTTACGGAAGTCGTCCGGCTCATGGACGATGCCGCGGCCAAGCAGCCAGGCCCAGACCCGGTTTACGATACAGCGAGAGAACCATGGATTTTCAGGCGTAATCAGCCAGTCGGCAAACACTCCGCGCGGATCGCGATCCGGAGACAGAGCAACCTTTTTGCCGTCGGGGAATACGGCGTGGACTGTGCCGCGCAGCGTCGTGGAAACCTGCGCGACAGCCCCGGTAATTGACGTGGTGATCTTATCTTTTCCGGGGGCGCTGTTGGCCTTGTCTGCGGCGGTACCGAGCGGATCCCAGAAAACCGACTCCTCCTTCCACTCACTGGTCGGCTTGTAACCGATTTGTGAAAAAAAGAGCGTCAGGTCGTCCATCTGCTTTTCCGGCCACGACTCGGCGCGGACACCCATAAAGGTCAATGCCACGGTCGTAGCAATTCCTTTGGGGGTTTTATTTTGCATCGCCCGGTAGAAATTCACTGGACCGACCCGGAAATTGCTGCCGCTGGCCGTGAGCATTTCGCGGACAAACTGGTCGTACGGTTTATTATTGGCAATCGAAGTGCGCACCCAGCGATGATAGACCTGTGCTGCATTCGGCCACAGATTGATCGGAAACTCCGCCTTGATGCGCAGCGCATCGCCCCACTTCATCGCCCAGTAGTCGGGAAACTCATTGCGTGCCATCAATTCGTCAATCAATTCGCTCCGTTTGGTTGAAGAATCGGGTTTGTCGAGAAACTGCGCGGCCTCTTTGGCGGATGGTAGTTTGCCGATCACATCCAGATAAACGCGGCGGACAAATACCTCGTCAGAACAGAGCACGGGCTGAACGTTTATCTTTTCCAGCTGACTGAAAACCAGCTGATCAATCTGTCCGGCGGGTTCCGGACGGGAGGGAGACTCCAGCACCTCCGATGGATCCTTTGCCGTAACCGTGTTTAGGACGGCGCAAAGGACTGTAAACACACACACACAACGCTTCATCATTTTGGATTCATCTCCCGTAAAAGAGTCCAGCCTGCGAAAACTGCACCAGTATATTTTAGATCAGACAAAAAGGCGCTTCTAAAAGAACGCAAAGTGACGGTTTTTATTGCACCGGAATTAATACAAATACAACTGGTGATACAAAAAGCGATTGGATTGGCCCAGTTTTGTCGTATTTGTCTGTCGAATAATACAATTATGTACTCTGCGGCTGTTTGCTGTCCGGCGGTGCTCCGGCGGTAAATCGTTTTAATCTGTTTATTATCAACATGTAATCATGGTTTTCCCTGTTTGGATTTTCGTATAAGGCATGGAAAGTGCTTTTCCATCCTCTTTGATTTGCGCCAGAAACAGGGTGCTGACAAACGGAGGAAAACAATTATGTGGTTTAAAAAAAGGTGGTGCTTACTTGTTATTACGGCTTTGTCAGCAATCCTGCTGACGGGTACCGCGCAGGCGGCGGAAGGTGCGCCGGATGAGCTGGCGCAGTCGTCTAATACGCTGTTTATTCTGCTCGGTGCGGTGATGATTCTGGCGATGCACGGCGGATTCGCTTTTCTGGAGGTCGGTTCAGTCCGTCGCAAAAACCAAGTAAACGCGCTGAACAAAATCCTTTGCGAGTGGAGCTTTTCGACGATTGTTTACTTTCTGATCGGCTATCCGATTGCACGCGGCATTTCCTTTCTGGTGCCGGTTTCCGAAATGACGGCAAACCACGGATTTGAGTATGTGAAATTTTTCCTGCTGCTCGGCTTTGCGGCCTGTGTTCCGGCGATCATTTCCGGCGGTGTGGCGGAGCGCGCGAAGTTCTGGACCAATTCGCTCGCGGGCGGCATTTTTGTCGGTCTGGTTTATCCGCTGGTTGAGGGTTCTCTGTGGGGACGTTTTTCAACCACGCTGGCTGGTGCGACCGGCTGGCTGGCGACGAATTTTGGTGCGCCGTTTCATGATTTTGCCGGCTCGGTGGTGGTACACGCTGTCGGCGGCTGGCTGGCGCTTCCGGCCATTATGCTGCTGGGCGCGCGCCTGAAGCGCTATGAGACCAACTCCATCAAGGTCAGCAGCATTCCGTTTCTCGCGCTGGGCAGTTGGATTCTGATTGTCGGCTGGTTCGGCTTTAACGTGATGAGTGCGGGCGCGATCGAGTCCATTTCCGGGCTGGTGGCGATCAACTCGTTAATGGCGATGGTTGGCGGCACGATCGCGGCGATGCTGATTTCCAAAAATGATGCCGGGTTCGTACATAACGGCGCGCTGGCCGGACTGGTCGCGGTTTGTGCTGGATCCGATCTTTACCATCCGGTCAGCGCGGCAGTGGTCGGTGCGATTGCAGGCGGAATTTTCGTATTTTTGTTTGAAACCGAAACCGTCAAGTGGCAGATCGACGACGTACTCGGCGTCTGGCCGTTGCATGGCGCTTGCGGTGCGTGGGGCGGGATTGCGGCCGGTATTTTCGGTCAGCAGGCCCTCGGCGGTGTTGGCGGAGTCTCGTTCTTTTCCCAGCTGATCGTAACGGTTGCGGTGGTACTCTTCTGTCTGGTCGCCAGCACCGTGGTTTACGGGTTGATGAAAATCACGGTCGGCATCCGGCTGAATCCGCACGAAGAACTGATCGGTTCCGACCTGGCGGTACACCGGATCGAGGCTCACCCTGAAGACGCGCTCTAAACCTGAAAGGAACTTTTGCCATGAAAATGATTATTGCCATTATTCAGCCTGAAAAATTGGAAGACGTTAAAGCGGCACTGTTCAACGCTGAGGTGCATAAAATGACCGTCAGCCGCGTGCGCGGCTGCGGCCAGCAGCGCGGCTTTACCGAGCATTACCGCGGGCAGGTCCGCGCCGTCAATCTGATCGAAAAAGTGCGGCTGGAAATCGCCGTGAACGACGAATTTGTCGACATCACCATCAAAGCCATTATCAAAGCGGCCAAGAGCGGAAAAATCGGTGACGGCAAAATTTTCGTTATGCCGCTGGAACAATGCATCCGCATCCGCACCGACGAAACCGGTTCGGAAGCTATCGGGTAAAATAATTTGGAGTGCTCCGGCAAACGAAGTGCGACGGAGCTTTTTTGCCGGCAGATTGTGAAAAAGCGGCCTCGCGCCTCGCTTGCGTCCGCACTGACGAAACCGGTTCAGAGGCTATCGAGTAGTCAAAATAGTGTGCGGAAGGTGAGATGGAAGTTTTTGTTACAGCAAATGCCGTTTGTTGTCACAAAAACGCCGTTTTTGACTATACTTTTCTCATTACTTTTGTTGCCCGCAAGAAATGTAACGGGTAGATTCCGGATCAGGTTTTCAACTTGTTTAATGAAAGGAATCCAATCATGGCGCGTTCGTATAATTTCAGTGCAGGTCCGTCGATTCTACCGGAAGAAGTTCTTAAAGAAGCTCAGGCCGAGCTGCTGGACTACAAAGGAACCGGCATGTCTATCATGGAAATGAGTCATCGCGGCAAGGAATATTCCGCCGTGCACGACGAAGCCATCGCCAATCTGAAAACGCTGCTGAAGATTCCGGAAAACTATAGCGTTCTTTTCATGACCGGCGGCGCGACCACGCAATTTTCGTTGATTCCGATGAACCTGCTCGGAGCAGGACAGACCGCTGACTACATCAATGCCGGTTCGTGGGGCGCTGCTGCGCTGAAGGATGCTAAAAAACTCGGTAAAATTAATGTCGCGGCTGACACCTCCAAAGAAATTCCGACCCGTATGCCGAAAAACAGCGACCTCAAGCTGAACGATGATGCCGCCTACGTGCACATCACCTCCAACGAAACGATTGCCGGCACGCAGGTTAAAGTGTTTCCGAAAACCAAAGCGCCGCTGATTGCGGATATGTCTTCGGACATTCTCTCGCGTCCGCTGGATGTCTCGCAGTTCGGACTCATTTACGCCGGCGCGCAGAAAAATCTGGCTCCGGCCGGTATCACGTTGGTCATCATTCGTAATGACCTGGCTGAACGTGCGCCTGCAACGCTGCCGGACCTTTTCCAGTACCGCACGTTTATTGCGGAAAACTCGCTCAAAAATACCGTGCCGACATTCCCTGTCTACGTGCTTCTGCTGGTCACCCGCTGGTTGATGGCCAAAGGCGGACTGGAAGGCATACAGAAAATCAACGAAGCCAAAGCGGCCAAGCTGTATGCCGCGATTGATGCGTCTGCTTTCTACAAAGGAACTGCGGTGCCGGAAGATCGTTCGCCGATGAACGTCACATTCCGTCTGCCGACCGAAGAGTTGGAAGAAACCTTCATTAAAGCGGCTTCCAAGTTGGGAATGACCAGTCTAAAAGGTCACCGTTCTGTCGGCGGCATCCGCGCTTCGATCTACAATGCGTTCCCAGAAGCCGGTATTGATGCACTCGTCGCCTTCATGAAAGATTTTGAAGCGAAAAACGGATAAAGCGCAACACGTCGGCTTGACCAGAAATACGCAATCACATTCGTGTGCTTTTCGACCGGCGTTTACAACATTGCAGATTAGAGAGCCGCCCCGGATTTCCGGGGCGGCTTTTTTTATTTGTTTCCAAGCATCGGGAAACCGTTTATAAAACAAGCTTTCCAACAGGAGAAGAAAATGGACGAACTGCTCAAACAGCTAAAAAACAACGCCAAAGAAAGCCCGGAAAATCTGGCTAAACTGCTTGGCACCACTGTGGCCGAAGTAAAAGCCAAGATCGATGCCTATGAAAAGGCGGGCATCATTCAGGGCTATCAGGCCGTGATCAATGAAGACAAGCTCGACGGCGCGCCTGTTACTGCAGTTATTGAAGTTCGCCTCACCGCTGAACGCGAAGGCGGGTTCAATCGTACGGCCGAACGAATCAGCCGCTTCCCTGAAGTTCGGTCCGCCTTTCTCATGTCCGGCGGCTATGACCTGCTTCTTTTTGTCAGCGGTAAAACCTTGAACGAAGTCGCCAGCTTTGTCAGTGAAAAGCTCGCGACGCTCGGCGGTGTGGTTGGCACCGCCACTCACTTTATGCTCAAAGCCTACAAGAAAAACGATGTCCTTATGCGTGGATCCGATGAAAATGAACGACCCCAAATCTCTGCGTAATCGCATTGCCGGCCATGTGCGCGATATCCCCCGCTCCGGAATCCGCGACTTTTTTGACATCGTCAGCTCCCGCGCCGACGTCATCAGCCTCGGCGTCGGAGAACCGGATTTTGTCACGCCCTGGCACATTCGTGAAGCGGCTATCAGCGCGCTCGAACAAGGCGTCACCAGCTATACGTCTAATCTTGGATTGCTGGCTCTGCGCAAAGAAATTTCCGGCTACGTTCAGAAAATTACCGGCGTTACGTATAACCCTGACAATGAAATTCTTATTACCGTTGGTGTCAGTGAAGCTATGGACCTTGCTGTTCGTGCGCTGATTGAACCCGGTGACGAGGTGCTTTATCATGAGCCCTGCTACGTTTCATACAGTCCGGTCGTCATTTTCGCGCACGGTGTTCCGGTCAAAGTCGAAACCTCAGCGGAGAATGGATTTAAACTGACCCGCGCTCAGCTCGAAGCCAAGGTCACCAAAAAGACGAAACTGCTCATGCTCAATTTTCCGACCAATCCGACCGGCGCGGTTCTGTCGCGTCAGGAAGTTGAAGAGACTGCCGCGTTCGCGATAGAGCACGATCTGATTGTTCTCACCGATGAAATCTACGGTGAACTCACCTATGATCAGCAGCATATCAGTCTGCTTTCTGTGCCCGGCATGAAAGAGCGGACGGTCTATCTGCACGGTTTTTCTAAGGCTTGGGCCATGACCGGATTCCGGATGGGGTTTTCCTGCGCTCCGCCGGAACTGACCGAAGCCATGATGAAAATTCATCAGTACACCATGCTCTGCGCGCCGGTTCTCAGTCAGAAAGCGGCCATTGAAGCGTTGCGCGACCCGGAGCGAGATATTGCTGAAATGCGCGACTCATACTGCGTTCGCCGCAATTATATGCACAGTGCCTTTAAGGAAATGGGCGTAGATTGTCATTTACCTGGCGGAGCTTTCTACATGTTCCCGAACATTGAAAAATTCGGGATATCCTCCTACGACTTCGCCATGAAACTGCTCGAGACGGAAAACGTCGCTGTGGTGCCCGGAACCGCTTTCGGCGCTTGCGGGCAGGGGTTTGTTCGTTGTTGTTACGCTACTGCGCTCGACGACATCAAAGAGGCCATGACCCGCATCGCCCGCTTTGTCAAAAATCTCGTGTAAAATCCGTCGGCCGACCACTTTAGGCGAGG
>JBILEA010000234.1:0-4428 GCA_044352355.1 Pontiellaceae bacterium
ACAGACGCTCGTCTTAAGGCTTACCGGACGGGGACCCCGGATTTCGAATTTGAAGAGTTGGTGTTTAATTACGCGCGGTATCTGATGATAAGCAGTTCGCGTCCCGGTTCATTGCCTGCAAACCTTCAGGGGATTTGGAACCCTAAAAATAAACCGAACTGGGGAAGCGACTATCACACCGACATCAACTTCCAGATGACCTACTGGATCGTGGATCCCGCCAATCTGCCGGAGTGTTTCCAACCCTATGCCGAATACATCCATTCGATTCGTCCCGTTCGCACAGAGAAAACGCGAGAGGCCCTCAATGTGAGGGGCTGGACGACAATGCACAATGGCAACATTTTTGGCGGTTCAAAGGGGCGGATATATTCAAAGGGTGCATCGGCATGGCTCGCCCAGAATCTGTGGGATCATTACGCCTTTACCTTGGACAAGGACTATCTTCGCACACGAGCCTACCCTGTCATGAAAGAATTGTGCGAATTTTATGAAGATCTTTTGAAAGAGTATCCGGATGGAACGCTGGTCTCTCCCGACGGGTGGTCTCCCGAGCATGGTCCTATTGAGGACGGGGTTTCGTTTGCTCAGCAACTTGCCTGGGACGTCTTTAATAACTACATCGAAGCCTCCTCTGCACTCGGGGTGGACAAGGAGTATCGAGACAAGGTTGCGTCCATGAAGGGGAAACTGCTGGGGCCGAAGATCGGCAGATGGGGGCAGCTTCAGGAGTGGATGGCTGACAAGGACGACCCCAACGACACACACCGGCACCTCTCCCACATGATCGCCGTCATGCCCGGTCGGCAGATTTCGCCTTTCACAACGCCGAAACTTGCCGAAGCTGCCAAAGTCTCCATGAGCGCCCGCGGCGATGAAGGTGAAGGCGGTCGTGGTGAAGGCTTCCCCTTTGCATGGAAAGTCAGCATCTGGGCCCGTCTGCATGACGGCACCCGTGCGTACAAGATACTCAACGCGCACCTCGAAAGATCTTTTGCCAACAACCTGACCCATATAAACTGTCTCGACGGCAACTCCGGGTATGCGGCCGGCCTATGCGAAATGCTCATCCAATCCCATATGGGAGAAATCCATCTTCTGCCCGCGCTGCCGGATGTCTGGGCAAACGGACAAGTGAAAGGCATTCGTGCACGTGGTGCATTCGAAGTGGATATGGACTGGACAGATGGAAAACTGTCTCAAGCTGTCATTCGTTCAGAGCAAGGCAAGATGTGCCGGCTTCGTTCAGCGGCGCCCCTGACGGTCATGCAAGGCGGCAAAAGGGTTGCGACCAAGGCGGTCGAGGCCGGTCTGATTGAATTCGCGACAGAGAAGGGGAAAGAGTACCTGCTCAAGCCGGATGCCGAATAGGACTGGAATGCCGATCGGGATAGGCTCCCTCATCGCTGAGGGAGCCCTCCTGCCTCGCCGGGTCTAACGGATTCGGGAAGAGAAATAGAAACCAGAAGAAAGGAGCATCTGAGATGATTACGAAAACGGAATGGCGTAAGGCAGGTATGGCGGTGGGGTTGTTATGTGTTGGGTTGTTCGCTTGTGAGGGAAATGCTCAGGATAAGCAGCAGTGCGACCCGACAGCGGGCAACGTGCTGGGGATGGCGTTTGTGGAGGTGCAGGCGGGGAGTTTCATGAGAGAATCATCGCAAGTGACACTGACGAAACCGTTCTGGATGGCGAAGACGGAGGTGACACAACGGCAGTATCAGCAGTTGATGGGCAGTAATCTGAGCCGTTTCAAGGGGGACAATCTCCCCGTGGATAATGTGAGTTGGTGTGATGCGATGGAGTTCTGCCGTAAGCTCACAGAGATGGAACGGAAGGCGGGCCGCCTGCCCGAGGGGTATGAATACACCCTGCCAACGGAGGCGCAGTGGGAATACGCCTGCCGGGCGGGAACGGCCGGTGACTATGCCGGGAATCTAGATGCAATGGGGTGGTATAAGTCGAACGCGGGCGAAAAGACGCATCCAGTTGGAACCAAGCAGCCGAACGCATGGGGCTTGTATGATATGCACGGGAATGTGTGGGAGTGGTGTCTGGATGTCTACGACCCCGGGTTTTATGGCAAGAGTACTGGTGTTGATCCAGTGAACACGGATTCGGGCTCGCTCCCCGTCATCCGTGGCGGCTGTTGGGACGACGGGGCCTCGAATTGCCGGTCGGCGGACCGCGACTGGTACAATCCGTGTGTTACGTTCGACATCCTCGGTTTCCGTGTCTGTCTTGTCCGCAAGTAGAGACCCCTGAACCGGAAGGGAACGGAAAAGAAAGCGAGCGAACAGGACGCGCGCCCCCCCCGGAGGCGGGCGCGGCAGGTACGCGAGCGGAGCAGGATTAGCGAAGAATCAACGTCCATGCGTTGATTTTGAAACGGATCGAAGGGGTCAGAAAAGTAAGGAGACAGAGCGATGAAAAATCGAATGAATTGGATGACGGCGGCTTTGCTCGCCCCGCTGGCCGCGCTTCACGCGGCTGGGGCAATCAAGCAAAAACCCAACATTGTTTTTATTCTCGCTGATGATCAGCGAATGGATGAACTCGGCTGTACGGGGCATCCCCTGATGAAGACGCCGAACATCGACCGTCTGGCCCGCGAGGGAGTGCTCTTCGAGAACTCGTTTTGCTCGTCCGCCTCGTGTCTGCCGAACCGCACCAGCCTGCTTACCGGGCAATGGGAGCGCCGGCACACGGTCGGCTGGAACAGCGGCAGCGCGCTTTCACCTGAGCAGTGGGCCAAGACCTTTCCGATGGTGCTCAAGCAGAACGGCTATGTCACCGCTTATATCGGGAAGAACCACACGCCCGGCCTCCGCTGCTGGGATTTCGACTACTACTATGGCAACCGCCAAGGACATCTCGGCTTCTACCCGAAAACCACGCAGGCTATCTTCAACAACGCCGCGGCCGACACCCAGCCGGAGATTCTCGCCGAGGGCGCCGGCAATTTCCTCGAAACCAATCCCCGTTTCGTCGAAGGCGCCGGCGATCTGGCCGATGTTTTCCTGCGCGAGCGGGCGAAGGACAAACCGTTCTTCCTCTACGTCTGCTTCAATGTGCCGCATGCCGCCGGCACGCTTTCCATGAAGCAACGGCCCGACGACGACGAACTCTACCGCACGGCCTATCGCGACGTGCAGTCCCAGATGCCCCTGCCTCCCGGCTATATCGCCAAGGCGGATGTGCAGGAGCCCAAGATCCCGCTCTATGACCAGTCCCGCGGATATAATTATATTGCCACGCCGGAGACGATGCATGAACAAAGCGTGCGCATCTGCCAGACGATGACCGGTATCGACCGCGTGGTCGGGCAGATTCAGGAGCAGCTTCAGCGTCTCGGACAGGCCGATAATACCATTATTGTTTATAGCTCCGACAACGGGCATCTGCATGGAGAGCACGGCTATGGCGGCAAGAGCATCCTCTACGAACCCTCCATTCGCGTGCCTCTCATCATCTACGATCCGCGTCTTCCCGCTGAAAAGCGGGCACGCCGCGTCAAGGAACTGGTCGTGTCGCAGGATGTCGCGCCCACCCTTCTCGACCTCTGCGGCATTGCGGCACCTGACTCCATGCAGGGCCGCAGCCTGAGTCCGTTCCTGAACGGCCAGCAGATCGAATGGCGGAGCGACTTTTTCGCTGAGAGCCTGATTTTGCTTCAGGATTATCCTCTCATTCAGAGTGTCCGTAACGCCGAGTGGAAGTACATCCGCTACTGGCCGAACCCTATCAAAAACAAAAGCATGCCCTCCGACTATCGCAAACTGCTGAACCTGGGATTGAACGGCGAAGAACCCGCCTACGAGGAGCTCTTCCACCTCGCCGCCGACCCGCTAGAACAGAAAAACCTCGCCACGGCCCCGGAGCATGCGGTGCAGCTCGCCGCGATGCGTACCCGCTGCATCGAACTGTTGCGCGAAACCCGCGGCGATCCAGAGTTGATACCAACCATTCCGGTCACATACCGGGGCGTTCCCGAGTGGGAAAATCAGGAAGCGGAAGTACCTGGTGGCTGGAAGGGCGTTCTGCCGCTGATGTCAAAGGGAATAAAAAGTAATCAAAAGAAATGAAAGCAGTTAAATGACTTCAACGAAGAGATTAGGGGGAAAGATTAAGGATAAAGATTAAGGAATCTGCGATCTAACCCTAATCTTTCGCCCTAATCTTTCGCCTTAATCTGCACCTGACTGGTGCAATGAAAATTAACATTTGGAACTAAGAACATGACAACTGAAGTAAACGAAGAGAACCTGAGCAATGCCGAGGGCCAGCATGCGGTGCTGGGACTGAGCCTCAATAATGTGGCGGTTCCATCAACGCATCCGGAAGCCCAGTGGTTTCCCAAGGCCGGGTTGGGGCTGTTTCTTACCTGGGGGATCGCCTCGGTGCACGGAAATCTCGAGCTCTCCTGGG
>JBILEA010000041.1:0-14943 GCA_044352355.1 Pontiellaceae bacterium
ACGTCCAAAGAGAAGCCAATCCGGCCAGCAGCGCGCCAACGGTGAACGAATGTGACCAATTCCGGTGCCACGGCAGAAAATCCACCTCTACCACCCCGCTTTCATTCCGTTTAAACATAAAACCGGGGCCGTCAAAAATATCGACCGTATAGACCGAATCATAACGCTGCCTGACCGGGGCAGAAAATTTTGCGACGGCCACCGGACGGTTCACCGGCAAGATGTCGGATTGCGGCACCTGCCCCGTACTGACGACCGGGCCGAACTGCACTCGAACCTCACCTGCATCGGGATCAATCTTGACGCGATACTGCCGCCAGTTGTCCGCGCTTAATTTAATTGTGGATAGCTTCAGACACACCGGCTTACCGCTGGCGGACGCTGACACCGCATCAGCGATCGCATCGGCCACTGTCTGCGGATCGAGCTTATTTGAATCGGGATAAACACAAACATCATAACGATAGAAAAAACGGTAAAACTTAAAATCGATCGTATCGGGTAAAATTCCGGCCACTGCGCCAAGGATGAAAAAGACAGGATTCCCGCTTTGCGCCGCGCCAATAGTCCACGGACAAAAAGAAGCCACCGCCACGCCGGAAATAAAATGGGCTATACCCTTCATCTTAAAAACTCAAAAAATGCTATAAATGGTATGATGTTGAATTAACCCGAACCGTATTTTAACCGCGTATAAAGCGGATGATCGCAGATGTCATAAAATGATAAACCCGCTTAAAATCAGGCGTTCAGATTGAAGTGCTTTTCTTTGTGTATTGGACAGGTACAAACAGTCGCACCGCCAAAAGGCAACTCAAACGGACAACAACCCTGTCGAAGTTTACTCACAAAAAGAACTGCCTTTCCAGCCGTATCAACCACCATACAGCCGTGGCCGCAGTTTTTATCACATTTCTCAAGATGGTCACATTTGCGACACCCTACCCCGGAACACCCTGCGGAACACCCTTTACGCTCTTTCATGCATACCCCCCTGCTTGTGGGCGCATGCTACCTTAAAACGACAAGTTATTAAAAGAGTTATTTTGTTAATTAAGGTAAACTCAACTTATAGAAGTCATTATGAGTAAAAAATCTTATTTCATAGGATTCAGGATGATATAGGTTGGCAATCCAACCACGCCGAAATGATCGAGTATTTCTTTGGTCGACAACTCATCATAATTGGAAGCATCCAGCTTCAGAAACTTGTACCGGGTCAGACGGGCGCTGATTTTAGGATCTTTAAACGTCGTTTTATCCATGGCCGTGCAGTTTTTACACCAGTCAGCCCAGAAATCGATAAAGACCGGCTGTCCGGCAGCCTGCGCCTCCAGCAGAACATCCCGGAAGCAGGTGCTTTTGTTTTCACAGATTGCTATGGCCTCGCCACCGTCCGACGATTTCATGTGCGACAGTAGCAGGCGTCCGCCCAGCAATCCGTAATAACCGGCTAAAAGCAGAATCAGCACGCCGAATCCGCGCTTCACCCACTCCATCCACGCGCCCGGTTTAGGCAGAAAAGAAAGTCCGGCGCCTGCAAACGGCCACGGTAGCGCCATTCCTAAACCAAGTACAAACGGCAGCGCCAGCCCGGCATGTACGCCGTTTGAATACAAATTGCCGGAGAGCAGCAGCACGGCGATTACCACCGGAGCCACACAGGCCCCGGCAAGAAGTGCTGACAGCCCGCCGATCCCGAACGCAGCCAGATATTCTTCTTCGACCTGACGGCGGCTCAAGTGCTGATGCAATCTCGACAGATCAATGTGAAAGACATTGAACATCGCCAGCGCCAGCAGAAGAAAAATCACGGCGATGATAAGATTGAACCACGGACTGGCATTCAGTGCACCGAAGCGTGCACCGCCCAATACTACCGCCAAACCCAGGCCGCCATAAACCACCGTAATGCCCAATCCGTAAACGGCCCCGAGAGCAAACCCGCGCCGCCGTGATTCAGATTGTGCGCCTGCTCCGATGATTGCCAGATTCACCGGAATCATCGGCAGAACGCAGGGCGTCAGATTCAGCGCCAGCCCGCCGAACAGAATCAGCATCAGCGTGGGCCACAAGCCCCAGTTTTCATAAAACGTAACCGGACGCGATGTAAACCGCTTAAAAATTCCCGGCTGGGCATGCATGCCTTCTGCCCGATCCAGAAACTCCGTGAAATCAGTTTCATTCATATAGCCTGTGCCGGTGCGCGCCATCGTGAATTTCTTTACGACCTCCTGCCACGTTTCTTCCGGCTGTTTTTCCGGAACCTGCGCGAATGCAATGAGTCCCGCCGCAAGAAGAAGAGAGAAAAGGATTAACTTTTTCATGAGTACACTCCACACTCGTTGAACTTATGGACAGCGATGAGCATACCGCGTTAAAAATTTTGAAGCAAATCCGCACAGCAGGTTTTACCGCTTACTTTGCGGGCGGCTCCGTGCGCGACAAATTGCTCGGCCGCGAAGCCAAGGACTACGACATCGCCACCAGTGCCACCCCCGAGCAGATCGAAGCGCTCTTCCCCAAAACCGTCGCCGTCGGCAAAGCCTTCGGCGTGATCGTCGTCGTCGCCGACGAAACCGAAACAGAAGTCGCCACCTTCCGTGCCGACGGCGGATATCAGGACGGACGCCGCCCCGATTCCATCGAGTTCTGCGGTGCCGAAGAAGATGCCAAACGGCGAGACTTCACTGTCAATGGAATGTTTTATGATCCAATCGAAGATCGAATCATAGATTACGTTGGTGGACAGGTTGACCTCGAAAAGAAAATCATCCGCGCTATTGGCGATCCAGACCGACGTTTCACCGAAGATCATCTGCGCATTCTGCGAGCCGTCCGCTTTGCACATACACTCGGCTTTGAAATTGAACCCGCCACCCGCGCCGCTATTCAGAAACATGCGCCCGACCTTGTAAAAATCAGTGTCGAACGGATTGAAAACGAATTCTCGCGCACGCTCACCGAAAGCCTGCGACCCGGCGATGCGCTGCGCGAACTGGTTGATCTCGATTTGATGACATACATCATTCCAGAAATTCTTCCAATGATTGGACAGGAGCAGCCACCGCAATTTCATCCCGAAGGCGATGTCTTTGAACATACGGTTCTCATGCTGAATCTGATGAATAATAGACAGACAGGAGTGTCTGTCTCACAGGTAGAACAGGCACTCCTGCCTGTTCATTCATCCTGCAGTCCGCGTGTACTGGCTTACACCGTTCTGTTGCACGATGTTGGAAAACCTGCGACGGCCTTTATGGGTACAGATCGCCTGCGCTTTCACGGACACGAACGCAAAAGTACTGAAATGGCCGAAGAAATTCTGCGCCGCCTGAAACTGCCGGTCAAAGAGATTAAACAAATCCTCATCGCGATTGATGGGCACATGCGCTTTAAAGATGTGCAGAAGATGAATAAATCCACCCTGCGCAGACTGATGGGTTCCGAAACCTTTGATCTGGAACTTGAGCTGCATCGCCTCGACTGCTCCGGCAGTCATCGTTTGCTCGACAACTATCACTACTTGCTCGCAAAAGCTGAAGAAATGAAAAACGAGCCGATCCTGCCCGAACGGTGGATCACCGGAAAAGACCTGCGCGAACTCGGTGTTGAAGCCGGACCGCGTATGGGAGAACTGATCCAGCTCGCCTACGATGCCCAGCTCGAAGACCGCTTTACTGACCGCGCCGCCCTCCTCGACTGGCTTAAGACCCGAATTTAACTTCCAAGGTTTGGAAACTTTTTGTGTTTTTCGTGGCTATAACTTCCAAGGTTTGGAAAACTCCAACACGATTTAAACAGGAGCAACATCATGGAAGAACTGATTCGTAAACTGCTGGTTGAACTGGGCGAAGATCCGGAGCGCGAGGGGCTGAAAGGGACTCCGTCCCGCGTGGCCGAGTCTTATAAATTCCTGACACAGGGTTATAACCAGAATATCGACGATGTGCTTAATAATGCTTTTTTTGAGGCTGAAGACAGCCACATGGTGATCGTTAAGGATATCGAACTCTACAGTCTCTGCGAGCACCACATGCTGCCGTTCATCGGCAAATGCCACATCGGCTATATTCCGGAAAAGAAAGTGATCGGTGTCAGCAAGCTGGCCCGTGTGGTGGATGTTTTCGCCCGCCGTCTCCAGATTCAGGAAAGACTGACCGACCAGATTGCTCATGTCATTATGGAAAAAACCGGTGCGCAAGGCGTCGGCGTGGTGATCGAAGCGCAGCACCTTTGCATGATGATGCGCGGCGTGGAGAAACAGAACTCCAAGATGATCACCTCGGCGATGCACGGCACGTTCCGCTCGCAACTCGCGACACGCACCGAGTTTCTGCGCCTGATCGGTACGATCGGTTAGAGCCTGTGGTAAAGAGTTTTCGCATCGCAATCCTTCTATAGGTTCACTTGGGGGGCGCCGTTTTTTTATTCTTCACGGCCTGTGACGGCTTATGAACGGCTTGGTCCGTGAGACTGACAAGATTGTCGTGCTCACCTTTTTTAATTTCGAATTTACCGGGGTATTTTTTGAGCAATGCGCCAAACGTCTTGCAAGCGTAATTCGCTTCATCAAAGGTCGGATCCAGGCGTTTAACCATATTACGAACACTTGAATTCAAAACCCACTCATCCCCCGACTTGGCTTCAATTTGTTTAATAGCCCGGGTGATCAGCTCGACCGCATCCTTTACGACCGCTTCATCGCCCTCCGGTTCCGCAACAACCGCCGGATCTTCAATCATCAGGGACTCATAATATTTGAATTCAGAGCAGCTATTGGCCCAGTGAGGATTCGTGCTGGCCTTGCATCCGACACCGATCAGCTGCTTGCCGGCCGTTTTTATTTTCTGAGCCAGAGGGATAAAATCGCTATCCCCGCCGACCACAACGACCGATGAGATGTATGGAAACCGCATGACATTATCCAGTGCATCCAGCGACAGTTTAATATCCGCGCCATTTTTCGCGGAAGCCCCTGGCGGGAAAATCTGGATTAGCTCCACGGCGGTCTTTAGCAAGGACTGCCGGTATTTCCCATACCACTGCCAGTTACAGTAGGCCATATTGATTGCGACATTCCCATAGGTTGCCGCAAAGTCATACACCGCCTGCACATCAACAAGTATCTCTTGCGGCGCGTAGCGACTCTGCTTTTGATACGCCCCTCGCCCGTTTTTCGCATCAAACAGGCTCGCATGAATATTTTCGAAATCCCAGTACACCGCCACGGCATCTTTTGACATAAAACCCTCCTGCATGTCCCGGCACGCGTCAAGCCGCTTTGCGCAACGCGCGAATCGTATCCAGAATAATAATCACGGCCAGAATCAGCAGAACCAGACTGATGCCACCGATGATGTGACGAAGGTCAAACAACTTGCCTTCCACTAAGAGATTCTTATACGTCAATTGAACCAGCGCGGTCAACGTGGTAACGAACATGAAAATCATCGGAATAGCCACGTAAAAGGTTCGCTTACCGCTCCGTTTCAGCCAGGTAAAAATCACTAATAATGCCAGTGCCGCCAGCAACTGATTGCATGCGCCGAAGACCGGCCAGATCGCCTGCCACGCCGGAATGAGTTGTCCGTTTTGCCCCGGTATTTTCTGAAACACCACCAGCGCAGGCAGAACCAGCACCACCGTCGTGGAAAGCAGTCGCGGCCAAAACTTATTGCCGAGACTGAAGATTTCTTCAATGAGAAACCGCGCCATGCGGGTGCAGGAATCGAGTGTAGTCAGCAAAAATGTGCTGACGGCAAGCATGGCAAAGGTTTTGGCGGATGCTGCCGGGATTCCGAGCGTCTGAACAAAGGTACCCAGCCCGTTACCGAAGGTCACCACCGGCGTTTGCCCTGCGGGCAATTTGCCGGAAACGATCATCACGGAAGCAACCGCCAGTAAAGCCAGCAGACCTTCAACCAGCATAGATCCGTAGCCGATACGCCGCGCATCGCTTTCTTTACCCAGTTGCTTAGCGGATGTGCCGGACGCAACAATCGAATGAAATCCGCTGACCGCGCCGCAGGCGATAGTCACAAACAGCGCCGGATAAATGAAGCCCATGGTTTCGCTGGTGAAGCCCTTGAACACCGGATAGGAAGCCGCAGAGTGACCGGTTGCGCCATAGATGATCAGTCCGATAGCACCACCCAGCAAACAGGCATAAAGCAGAAAAGAAGCGAGATAGTCCCGCGGCTGGAGCAAAATCCAAACGGGAAGCATCGCGGCAAAAAGACAATAGATCATCAAAATCAGGGCCCAGAAATTTTTCGCTGAACCGAATACTTGGGGAACCATGTCAGCCGTGATCGGAAACTGATCACCAAGCCAGAGTCCGCCGAAAACCAGCGGAACAAAAATCAACGTGCCCAGCCAGGTTTTCACCTTCAGTTTATAAATACAAAGGCCGAACAGAACGGCCAGCACGATATAAAACAGTGAAGCGGTGGCCACTACACCGCCCTGTCGCGCCTCCAGCATGACCTGATCCGATCCTTCCTGGATGACGCCGGATGCAGGAACAAAGGTGCTGGCAGTAATATCAAGAAAAACGATAACGACATAGATCAGCGTCAGCAGAATAAACGACAGGAACGTATAGTAGGCCGTCGGACTGAGAAAGCTTTTACAGATCTGTCCGATCGAGCGCCCTTTGTTACGAATGCTGATAACCATAGACGCGAAATCGTGCACACCGCCAATCAGTATCGATCCGATAATAATCCAAAGCACCGCAGGCCCCCAGCCGAACGCCAGCGCGGCAATCACAGGGCCGACAATCGGCCCGGCACCGGCAATCGTACTGAAATGGTGCCCAAACAGAATCATGCCGGAGGTAGGCACATAGTCCACATTATCGCACATCGTATGTGCAGGCGTCGGAGTACGGTCGTCCAGTTCCATTTCCTTTTGCAAAAACCGGCCATAAAACCGATACGCCAAGGCAAACAACAAGCAACCTGAAAAAAATACCACGAGAATCATTACAAAACCTCCAAGTCGGTCATTTATACAATTGATCAAGTATCCCGTAATAATCCGCAATGAACTGAACCGATTTCTGCACAGAATGGACACTTTTTCATGCGATTGATCTCTCCATCAAGCGGGTAAAAAACTCCGGGACCGGCGCTTCAAAAACCATCCGCTTACCGTTATGCGGATGATTAAACGCGATAGATCGCGAATGCAAGGCCATGCGCTCAAACTTTTTTCCTTTAGGGCCGTATTTGATGTCCCCGACTACCGGATGGCCCAGCTCCGCAAAATGAACCCGGATCTGATTTTTACGCCCGGTCAGCAGGTTGATTTTCAGTTCGCTGAAATTTTTGTTTTCCCGCGTAACATTATACTGCGTCTCAGACCACTTACCTTTCGTCTGGTCAGTTGAATAAACAAACTGATCGTCATTTTCCGCCAGATAGCTCGAAAGCGTTCCTGACTTTTCTGCAAGAAAACCGTGCACAACAGCCAGATATTCTTTCTCTACCTCTTTCCAGTGATCCTTGAGGTGCCGTTGCACCGCTTCGGTTTTGGCAAAAATCAACAAGCCGGACGTTTCGCGGTCAAGCCGATGAACCACATAAGCGCGCAGCCGCGAACGAGCCGCTCCTTTACGCAGGTAATCAGTTAAAACGCACTCCGCCGTTTGCAACTCATCGCGATGGAAACTCATCGTCAGCAAACCGGGCTCTTTATTGATCACAAGCAGATCGCGGTCTTCGTAAATGATTTCCAATCCTCGCGGACGGTGTTTGCGTGGCATTTTCATAAAACAGAAAGGATCTTTCCCGATGAACCCGCGCGAAATGAAAATTTATCGCCCTGCTTTTTATCTAACAACGCCGCGCCGATCGGCGACGACGGGGTAATCACACTGACCGTGCATCCTTCAAAACTCACTTCAATCCCACCGGCGCACGGCAACAAAAAGCAAAGCATCTTTTCTTTATCCAGCTCCGTCTCAATCAGCGCGCCAACTCCGATCGGCAGACGGTCATAAACCGGAATCATG
The DNA here is from genome assembly GCA_044352355.1 of Pontiellaceae bacterium. GTDB lineage: Bacteria > Verrucomicrobiota > Kiritimatiellia > Kiritimatiellales > Tichowtungiaceae > Tichowtungia. The sequence goes on from JBILEA010000041.1 coordinate 8,021, forward strand.
AACGTGCGCAGAGTTTCCAAATCGGCAACCAGCGCCTTAAACTGCAAGGCATGACCGCGCGCCAGATAGGACGACTCCAGTCCGCAAGTGTCCCACTTCGTTTCGGCGCGCGCCTCGCCGTCCGTCGCGCCAGCGGAAGCCTGCTTGTTCGCGTCCTGCTGACGATGAAGATCGTTTTCGAGTTCGGTAATCACGGCGCGTAATAGTGCTGTTTTATTCATAAGAGAAATGGAATGTTGGAACAGAGGAATGATGGAATGATGAGAAGAAACAATATTCCGTTATTCCACCGTTCCATTATTCCACGGCTGTTTAGGGGTTCAGGTTTTCGAGTTCGCGGGTTTCAAAATTTATTTTGCGATAGTAGCAGTCACGCGGTTGGCCTGCGCCGTTTTTGGTGTGGCAGATACCGCCGCGGTTCGGACGCACAATAAACAGCAGCGAGTTCTGCTCACAATTCACACGGGCCTCGAGCAGTTCAAATGTTTCGCCGGAAGTCAGACCCTTGATCCACAGCTCCTGCCGCGACGAACTCCAAAGCACCAACATCTTGCGCTTCAGCGACTCTTCAAACGCCTGCTTATTGATGTAGGCGACCAAAATCACCTCTTTGGTATCAGCGTGCTGCACCGCGACCGGAATGATGCCCTTGGTTCCGGCAACAGCCTTTTCCAGCTTGTTCCAATCCAGTTCGAGTTTCTGCCCTTCTTCAAGTTCCTTGCTCATCTCTTATTCCTTTTCTTTACTTTGTACTCACCCGGTTCTTCGCGGACATGGAAACCGATCGGGTTGCTTTTCTTCTCCGGCGGAGCCAGCAGAGTATCCATCGCCGCGAAAACAATCCGGAACTTTTCGCCGCATTCCGACTCCAATTCTTCAAGCCTGTGAGCCAGTTCTTTATTTGACTCCAAAATACGACGCAACCGGACAAACGTGCGCATGATTTCAATATTGATCGCAACGGCTTGAGGCGAACGCAGAACGCTCGAAAGCATGGACACACCCTGCTCGGTGAAGGCCATCGAAATATACCGCGTGCCGCCCCATCCGTCTGAACTTGAGGTCACAATTTGTGACCTCAAGATTGCAACCTCTTCTCTATTAAGAACAAACGCAAAGTCATCAGGGAAGCGTTCGATGTTGCGCTTAACCGCCTGCTTCAGCACTTTGGTCTCAACGCCGTAGAGTTCCGCCAGATCGCGGTCAAGCAGCACCTTCTGACCGCGCAGCATCAGAATACGCGCTTCAACCCGCGCCGGATACGCTGAAAGATTCTTGCTCATAGTTTCTCCGTATAAAACAGCAGCGTCCTGTTGGACGCGGAATGTTGGAATAGTGGATTATTGGAACATTGGATGTCAAAACGTTACGGTCCCGCATTCCTTCACGCCTTTTGAGCGCATGTATTCTTTGACCTGTCGGATGGTGAATTCGCCGAAGTGAAAAATCGAGGCGGCGAGTACGGCGTCGGCTTGGCCTTCGGCGACGGCTTCTCCGCACGAGATTTTCGCCGGTCGAATAAAAAATACCTGATTGCCAACAAACTCCGTTTGGTATAGAAAGTATACCATGAAGTTTGAGTTCGACCCGAAAAAAAGCGATAACAACAAGCAAAAGCACGGGATTAATTTTATCGAGGCTCAGGCGTTGTGGGACGACCCCGATCTGCTTGAAATACCGGCACGTATCGAGGATGAGCCGCGGTTTCTGGTGGTGGGAAAAATATATGGGAAGCATTGGTCGGGCGTGATCACCTATCGAGCCGACATCATTCGAATTATTTCAGTTCGTAGATCCCGTAACGAGGAGGTTGAGGTATATGAAAGCTAAAGATTTTGATGCAAAATTTGAAACCGGAGAGGACATAACCAAGTATCTGAACCTCTCCAAAGCACGCCGTCCCGAACAGGAACAAAAACGGGTCAATGTAGATTTTCCTATTTGGATGATCCAGTCGCTCGATAAGGAAGCCAGCCGCCTAGGTGTTCCCAGACAATCTCTGATCAAGGTTCTGGTTTCTGAACACCTCCAAAAAGCTCACGCATAAACCGATTTGAATGAACTGTAAAAAAATACACATCATCGGCATCGGCGGGACGGGAATGAACGGCATCGCGCAGCTGGCGGCACACGCCGGATATACCGTTTCCGGCTCCGACCGCGCATGCGGACTATCTCAGATTGTAGGACAGGCTTCTCTGTATTCAGAGAGCCTGTGTTCTTCGAACGGCCAAAACTACACACGCTCCCGGATACGGGAAGCGCGTCCTACAACTCAACCGAATGATATTTTCCAAACATTGAAAAATCTCGGTATCGAGATTTTTCCGCAGGACGGCTCCGGCATTACCGCCGATACCAACGCGGTCGTCTACAGCACCGCCATCGAATCCGATAATCCGGATATCCAACAGTCCAATCTCCTTGGCATCCCCCTGCTCCATCGCGCCGACATGCTGGCAAAGCTCTGCGAAGGCAAAGAAGTAATCGCCGTAGCCGGAACCGCCGGAAAATCCACTGTCACCGGCCTGCTCGGCTGGATTTTCCAATGTCTGGAACTCGATCCGACCGTCTATTGCGGCGCACCGGTTTTGAATTGGAAACAGCCCGATAGCATTGTAGGACAAGCTTCGCTGTATTCAGAGAGCTTGTGCTCTTCTGCCGAATCTGGAAACACACGCTCCCTTCGGGAAGCGCGTCCTACAACAAATATAAATATGCAGGCAGGAAACGTCCGCCACGGAACCGGCCCGTGGATCATCGAAGCCGACGAAAGCGACCGTTCTTTTCTAAAGTTTCATCCGCACCACGCCATCATCACCAACATTGCCGAAGATCATTTTTCACTGAACGAACTTCATCAGCTCTTCGCGCAGTTTGAGTCACAGGTTTCTGGAGTCGTGATCAAACATCCTTCCAGCCTTCCAGCCTTCCATTCCCCGCTCCTCGGCAAACACAACGCCGAAAATATCGGCAATGCCTTAGCTCTCTGCAAAACTCTCGGACTAGACATGCAGAAGTGTATCGAAGCCGTTCAATCCTTCAAAGGCATTGAGCGGCGGCTGGAGCGGCACGGATCCAACGTGATCGACGACTTCGCGCACAGTCCTGTTAAAATTGCCGCCGCGCTGGAAGCAGTTTCCGGCGAATTCCCAGCATTCTCGGCGTACTGGCGTCCGCACGGCTACACACCACTTTTCCAAGGGCTGGAAGCTTTTGTGGAATGCTTCGCAACCTTTTCACACGCCCATCCAGTCTGCAAATTCTTCATCCTGCCAGTCTATTTTGCGGGCGGAACGGTGAATATAAAGATCACTTCAGAACAATTCGTTGAAAAACTGACTGCCGCCGGCGTTCCCGCCGAATTTGTCACGGATTACAACGCGCTTGAAATGCGCTTAGCCAAAGAAGGCCTCCCGGTACTCGGCATGGGTGCCCGCGACCCGGAGCTACCGCTCTTTGCAAAACGACTGGCCGCGAAGATGAATATGCCGTGACCTTAGTTGTCATGAGCCAAAATTTTATTATACTACGCTCCAATGAATTCAATTTGTAAAAAAACAGAAAACCTGCGCGTCGAAAGCGTTACTCGCCTCATCACACCGCAGGAACTGAAAAAAGATCTACCGCTGACCGATCTGTTAAAAGAAACGGTTGTGCGCGGACGCGAAGCCGTCCGGGCCGTCCTCGAACATCGCGACCCGCGCCTGCTCGTTGTCGTCGGGCCCTGCTCCATCCACGATCCGGCCGCCGCACTGGATTACGCCAAACGATTGGCTGATTTAAACAGCAAGGTGCAGGAGCGCCTCCTGCTCGTCATGCGTGTTTATTTTGAAAAACCGCGTACAACGATCGGCTGGAAGGGGTTCATTAACGATCCGCATCTGGACGATTCGTGCGATATGGAATACGGCCTGCGGGCCGCACGCCGCTTGATGCTCGATATCACCGCACTGGGTCTTCCGATCGCCACCGAATTTCTCGACCCGATCATCCCGCAATACACCGCTGATCTGGTCAGCTGGGCAGCGATCGGCGCCCGCACCATTGAATCGCAGACTCATCGCGAAATGACCAGCGGACTGTCGATGCCGGTCGGACTGAAAAATGCCACCAACGGAAGTGTACAGAGCGCGATTGACGCCCTGCTTGCCTGCCGGTCACCGCATAGCTTTCTTGGAATTGATCAGGACGGACGAAGCAGTATTGTCAAAACACTCGGCAACCCCGACATTCATCTCGTCCTGCGCGGCGGCGGCGGAAAAACCAACCACCACGCCGACGAAGTGGCCGCCGCAGCGGCTAAGCTACAAGCCGCCGGATTGCCGGAAGCCATTATGGTGGACTGCTCGCATGCCAACTCCGGAAAAATTCCGGCAAAACAGATCAATGTATGGAACGACCTGCTCGAACAGCGCAAGCAACCGGGCTGTCCGGTCATCGGCGCCATGCTGGAGAGCTTTATTGAAGAGGGAGCGCAACCCATCACGCCGAACCTGCATTACGGACAGTCGATCACAGACCCGTGCATGGACTGGCGGACGACTGAAACGCTGCTCTTGAGTTGATTGATCCGGCACAAAGCCTCATCAATCCGTGACTCCGGAACGCGCCCGGTGCGAACCAGTCCGGCAATAATCTGAACGGTTTTTGGAACCAGATCGGGGTCATACGTTTCATTGTTCGCAATCAAAAGAATATCGGCACCGGCATTCAGGCTGTATTCAAGCGCAGTCTCAAAGCCGTAGTGACTGGCAATGGCCTTCATGCCCAGATCGTCCGTCATCACAACACCCTGATAACCGATTTCATTACGAAGCAGGCCGGTAATAATCCGCTTTGAAAGCGTCGCAGGCCAGTCTGGATCAAGATTGCGTTGAAAAATATGAGCCGTCATCACGACATCCGCTTCTTTGCAAAGCTGACGGTAAGGCTCCAATTCCGCATCCTGCCAGGTTCCGGTTACATCCGTCATATCCAGATGCGAATCGGTTGCGGAACCTCCGTGCCCTGGAAAATGTTTCAAAGTGCAACGCACGCCCTGATCGTGATGAGCACGAATTGAGGCGGACGCCTGACGGATTGTTTTTCCCGGATCAGCGGAAAACGTCCGTTCTTTTTTGACAATAAAATTTTGAGGATTGACCGCCAGATCCACCACTGGAGCCAGATTCAGATTAATTCCGGCCGCTTTCAGCGCACCGGCCAGTTCGGCAGTTTTTCGGTACGTAAAATCGGGATCGTCGGGTTGTGCCACTTGCTGTTGTGAAAGCGTCGGCGAAAACCCATAGGCTGGCTTAAGCCGGTTGACCAAACCGCCCTCCTGATCAATCGCAATCAGCAACAAGCCTTTTGCATAGGACTGAAGTGTTCCGGTCAGTTGCGCCAACTGGGTTGGCGAACGGATATTCCGTTCATTGGTTTTAAGCTGGAGATCGGCATCGAACAAAATCACTCCACCCAGATTGTATTCACAGATATCCCGCACAACCGGGCTGTCAGCCACAACCGACATCCCCCGGAATCCGACCATTAAAAGACCGCCGATTTTCTGATCAAGGGAAGGCGAGGCAAGACCGGAAGCGGTCAAGGCAGATAGCAGTAAAAGCATCGATTTTATCCCGGCAATTCTCATAATTTATAATTTTCGGATGCCTTTAACAGTTCTTTGCCGGTGCGGCTCAGCTTGTCCGCCCGCGCAACAATCTCTTTTTGAAAGTAGTCGATGGTTACGTTTTTCGATTCGTCAAGGTATTCGATGGAAATGCGTTCAGCGTTTTCACTCAGCGCCCTAAGCCAACGCCCGTAGGCGCGGTAAAATGACTCTTTTCGCCCGGATTTAATATAAAACCGCCCGCTTTCGGAGCTGTAATATCCGTATTCGTTCAGTTCATCATTATAGTTATTTACCCAGCTACGTGAAAACAGTTCCGCGTTTTTAGTAGACAGCGAACGTGATTTAAAAACGTTGATAATGGCTTCGTTAAACCGGTCATATTTCTCATCGAGGGCCTCAAACCGGACGGATTCTTCCTTAAAAACAGCCAAAGAAACCTCTTGCCATTCCGCATCGCCGACCGGCACGGCAAACCGGCGGGTATCTGTATAACGGGTTCCTTTCGTTTCCGTTGCTTTTTCAATAATCCGGTCGCGTTCGGCATCAGACAGCAAAGCCAATTGCTCTTCCGACAACCCGGAAACCGGCGCCTTAATAATAAACGTCGCGATACCGACCACTTCGTTACGGGTATTGATCACCGGGCCGCCGCTATTCCCGGGAATAATCTCGCACGTGACCTCGACTTGGTTACGGCCCATGCCAACAACCGCTCCCTTGCTTTTAGTGATTACACCAGCACCACCACTGTTTCCAAAAGCCAGCACCTTATCATCAAATGAACATCCAGAGGCGATTGAGAATCCATTAATTTCCTCCAGCGGAAACCGCACGGCATCACGATCTTTCGCCACTTCAAATTTTTCCGGCAGTGAATAGACCCTGCTGCGGTCAGTCATACCAATAAATTCAATCACGGCATCACCTTTGACAACATGGTAATTACTCATCATCCATACACGGCCCGCCTCGCTGGCGAGAAATGCAGAGCCGCACTCCCGATCATCGCGCCGGACCGTAAACAGCAGATTTTCCAGTGAATCGGCATATACTGCATAAACCGCCGAAAGAAGAGTTCCTGCCAGGAGGAGTTTAAACCGCATAATTACTTCCCGCTTTCCTACCGAATATCCACACTGACCGGAGCCACATTAGCCCATTCAACATCAGGAACCCCGGCGCTTTTGTACTCGCGGGTCAACCGCTCCCCGTATGGAGTCAACCGGCGAACTTTCACCCAGACTCCATTCATGCGCCCCTCACTTTGCTGATTCAGGTCGGATGGAATTACGCGGTAATACTCATA
>JBILEA010000235.1:0-4373 GCA_044352355.1 Pontiellaceae bacterium
CGGCAGGATTATTGCCGGCGGTGCCGACGATGCGGAAACCGCGATAGTGCACGCCGCCGACGGCGGTCATGACCGGCTTGCCGAACTTCTGGCCGCACTGGCAGAGAATGAACAGGGCACCTTTTTTGCCTTTGGCAAAGATTTTTTCAACTACGGCGGCATCCGCGCCGAAGTAAAGAATGTCGTCGAACGAGTTGTCAGCGACTTCGTCGAGACTCGACAGAGCCCCTTCGCACTTGCAACCCCCGGCCAGACCGACTTTAACGATTTCAGCCGGTTTTTCCTGTGAGGCAAAAAACTTCTGACCGGCTTCTTTGTCGCCGCAGGTATTGGCGACGATCAGCAGGCGCCCGCCCTTTTTGAGACCTTGCCGCTGAACTTCCTGATAAGCGTCTTCGCCGCAGGCCCACGGTTCGGCGAGCGCGAAGGCGGAGGCGGAGCGTTTATCAGCCGGTGCGGAAAGCAGCATGGAGGTGCCGTCGGGGGAGATCACGATCCGTTCGTCGAGCAGAACATATTCCTGCAATGCACCTTCAAAGTTATAACCAAACGCGCCGTTGGAGTTGGCGGTGGCAATCCAGCGCCAGTCGGCCTGAATCATGTAGCGCTCGCCGGCTTTAAAGTTTTTGACTTTGGAACCCACCTTAACAATTTCGACGACCGGCTCGTGACCGGGAACAGTCGGCAGCTCGCCGGGAACATAGGCCGGATTTTCTTTAAGAACCTGCGGATCGATGCCGCTAAGGACATCGGATTTGCGGACATGGCCGGAGAACTGCTTGAGCAGTTTCAGGTCGGAAAAGCAAAGACCGACCACGATGACTTTGCAGAGCATCTGATAGTCGTTGGGCTGGTGAACCGCTTTGGCGGTGTTGAGAATCAATTCATCGGGGCCGATCAGCTGAACGGCGTTTTGTGCGGTTGGAATAGAAGTCATCAGTCATCTCCTTCGGATAATATTTTTGTCTGGCTGCTTGCAGATACACATACTGTAAATCCGCGCAGAACTCCTCCTGAAACTGCCGCGAATAATACTAAGCATTTTTTAAAAATCCAGCAAAAGAAACCAAATTTATGCCGAATGTTCTGTGTTACGAAAACGAAAAGAAAGAAAAAAGAAAGTTAGAGGCTGTTGCAAAAAGAATGCACGACCGTTGTTGAAAAGGAAACCATAAGAACCGGAGCTGTGCGGAATAACTTAAATTAACCAGTCATCGGGTTTCCGATTTGCACAAGGTGTTTAACTTCTGAAATGATTTCCGGTAGTGGCTGGGCGGTGTGCCGCGAATCTTTTTGTACACCCTGGAAAAGTAGAATGAATCATTAAATCCGGTTTTTTCTGCGATTTCCTGAATAGAACTTTCGGGTGACTGGCAAAGATATTCTTCCGCGCGCCGGATGCGCGCCTCGTTCAGGTGCTGTGTGAAGGGTTTCCCCGTGACGCGTTTCAGCTGATGCGAAATTCCGGAAGTACTTTGACCCAGTGCACGGGCGGCATTGGCAATGCGGATGTTTTCATGAAGGTGTTCTTCAATGTATGCGAGAACGCGCCCAGCCATGCGTTCGCCCTTCACACTGACAATTTCTTTGGTGATAATGTAATCGGTGAGAACTGCGAAGAGGCCGAGGATGCTGTCGGCTTTTTCCCGGCTGAAGAAGGGCAGTTGCTGAAAGCTGTTTTTGAGCTCGTCCGCCAGTCCTTTCTTTTTGGCCACGGTCAGCACGGTCGGATCAATGGTGTCCGAGGTTCGGAACTGTCCGATCATGGCGTAACCGACGAGTTGGTCTGCTACATAAAACGGGGTAACGGCTTCTTCCACGCCGGCGTGGCAGCGGTAGCTGACCAGCTTGCGGCTGCGAGTGCACTGTCGGCACATCTGTTCATCCATGAAGAGGCACTTTTCCCGGCTGAAGAGCTGATCCTGAATGAGCGCGCAGAAAGGGGATTCCGAACTGTTCAGTCCGCGCTTCAAAATCCGTCCATCGACCGAATAAAATACAATGGAGATTCCGAAGCTGGCGGCAAAATTGTCGAATATCCGCTGGATATCGTCATGTAGAATGATTTCAAGCGCGTTTTTCATCTGCATAAAAATGACAACTTTGTGCAGAATAGTCCAGAACTTTGCAGGCCGCTCCATTCCATTTTTCGTCCAACCGTCTACACTTTATTTGAGTGAAATCAACAATCGGAGGCGGACTATGAGTAAGCAGGTAAAGGTTGGCATTATCGGATTCGGATTTATGGGAACAACCCATTTTGATATCTATCGCAACAACAAAAAAGCTGTTGTCACGGCCATCGCGGATGTGAATCCGGCCAAGCGTGCCGGAGACATCAGCACCGTGTTCGCCAATCTCGGCGGGGGCGACAATTCGAAACCGGTCGATCTGTCTGGAGTCCATGTGTATGCCGACGGCATGGATCTGATCAACGATCCGGACGTCGAGCTGGTCGATATCTGCGTGCCGGTTTATCTCCATAAGCAATATGCGCTGGCCGCTATCGCCGCCGGGAAGAACGTGTTGTGCGAAAAACCGCTGGCTCGAAATAGCGCCGATGCGCAGGAAATTGCGGCCGCTTCTGAAAAGGCCGACGTCAAATTTATAACCGGCATGTGCATCCGCTTCTGGCCGGAATATGCTCATGCGCTGAAAATTGTAAAATCCGGTAAGGCGGGAAAAATTCTGAGCGCCACCTTCAAACGGGTTTCGCCGGATATCAATGGCAACGGCTGGCAGAACTGGTTCATGAATTCTGAACTGAGCGGCGGTGCGATTCTCGATCTGCATCTGCACGACGTCGACTTCGTCCGTCAGTTGATGGGTATGCCGAAAGCGGTTACCGCGTTCGGTGCCAAGGGGGTACGCTCTGATGCGAACGGCATTGACCATGTGATGGCCCGCTTTGATTACGGCGACGGCTCGCTGGTAACGATTGAAGGCGGCTGGGCGCCAGCCAAAGGGACGCCGTTTGAAATGAGCTTTCAGATCATCTGCGAAAACATGACTCTGCGTCTGGCTGGTGATGGCTACTCCATCATCCACGAAAACGGCACGGTTGAAAAACCACAACCGGCTGCGCCGGAGTTGCCGACCGGATGGCACGTTGAAATAGACTACCTGCTCAATTGCATCATCAATAATGTAAAACCCGACATGTCGCTGAATCAAGTGGCGGAGGCCATTCGGCTGGTGGAAGCCGAAGTTGTATCGATCAACAAAGGCAGTTCTGTAAAAATCTAAAAAAAGGGAAACTATGTACAAAGCGATAAATTACTGGGTGTTAGGCGGATTTGACGGGAAAAAAGGGCCTTACGCCGCGATTGAAGATGCCGCGAAATGGGGCCTCGACGGCGTGGAACTGACGGTTGGCGACTGCCTGTCGGCGGACATCACCGAAGCCGAATGTAAAAAAATCAAAGCGGCGGTATCCAAGGCGAAAATCGGGCTGAAGACGTTAGCCTCCGGATTTTACTGGGGCTGTTCGCTGGCTTCGCCGGACGAAACCGAACGGAAGGCCGCAATTGATTTCACCAAAAAATACATTCAAATCGCCGCCTGGCTCGGCGCAAAAACCATTCTCGTGGTTCCCGGCGCGGTGGATGTGGCGTGGGATCCGTCCCGCCCCGTCGTTTCGTATCAAAAGGTTTGGGATCTTTCGGTGAAATCGCTGAAAAAAGTTCTGCCGCTGGCCGAAAAAGCAGGTGTGACTCTCGCCATTGAAAATGTCTGGAACAAATTCCTACTTTCCCCGATCGAGATGAAAATGTATGTCGATCAGTTCAACAGTGAAAACATCGGCGTTTATTTCGATACCGGCAACTGCATGATTGCCGGTTACGCGGAACACTGGATTGAAATCCTCGGCAAGCGGATCAAAGCGGTCCATTTGAAAAACTTCAAACGGCAGGACGGCGGCGGCGTGCTGCACGGCTTCGGTGACGACCTGATGAGCGGAGACCTCAACGTTGCTGCCGTCAATGCCGCACTGGAAAAATATATTCCCAAGGTACCGGTTACCGCGGAAATGATCCCGTTCTGCCGTCTGCCTGATCTGGTTCTGCCTGATGCAAAACTGGCAGCAGATACGGCGAAGAAGCTGTTAAGTTTATAAAAAATGAATTGCAGAATAATGAGCGGCAGAATGATCTGGAGAGTTTGAAGTTGATTATTCTGCCGTACATCATTCTGCGAAAACTACTCCTGCTCAGCGGATAAAATCCACGAAGAATCGGCATGACTGAGAACGGACAGCTTGAGCGGCTTTTGTCCCGCGATGTTGATCGCATCCGCATCGCGGTGGCGGGGCTGGGGAAAATGGGCGGCTATCACGTCCGGGCGATTCGACAGCTTGCTGCCGGCGCGGCGGA
>JBILEA010000236.1:0-4355 GCA_044352355.1 Pontiellaceae bacterium
CTGACACTCAAAAAATCGCCTTCGAATCGGACATACGAAGAATCGTTATATATGGTTCCTCCCGTTGATTCTGGATTTTCTTTAACAACAACACATACGGGATTTTGCCCGACCACCAATAAATCTAACTCATCCCCATCAAATTTGCTTGGTATGTGAGAGGTCAATGAACGATAGCCCGCATCAGTTGGCGGAGTCCAGTCATCATATCTCAATTGGTTCCATAGATTGTCATATTTATTATTTAGGGTCCATGAATTCCACGTCGAATAGGAATTGCGACCATTATCATAGAACTGCAAGCCATTGCTCTTTTTATAAGAGTCGCTTGCATTTTTATAACCCAAAGTCACGTCATTTACGCAAGCGCTTGATGGTATACCCCCTATGCTGAACCATATAAATGTTCTATATGTCTTATTAACCCCTGCATTATCTTCGAATCCAACATAGTGAGTTGATGACGTTCCATAGCCTCCGTTGCTGTCCTTATAAATCGTTTGTTGCGCATAGACAGGACAACTAACCGAAGCAGCAATCGAGCATACTTGTCCGGTGAAAGCATAGAAACAACAGGCTACAATGCACACAAACAATGGTCGTGTAATCCTCCGAACAATCCTCATATTTTTCATACCCCCACTCTATTCCGGCCTTACTTGGTTGTCTTGACTAGATTCACTTTTCTGTATCACCTTCAGCGTTAGTCCAAGTTGGTTCATATTTTACCACTTCCACGCCTCAATCAATCCGCATTGACGTGACCGACCCAATCGCCTGCCCCGACATAGGCCGCGCCTGCGACAAGGCCTACGACTGCCACAATGGTGGCGGCATCAACCGTGAGTGTCACAGGCGTTGCGAGCATTCTCAGATAGAAGCCATGCATTTTTTCGACTTCGGATTTTTCGACCATATATCCATTCAATTTCTTTGATGAATAATGAGTGTATTTCACACCTCTCTGCTTCAACTCGTCCTCGGTGATTTTGTCGGCATCAATCCAAACGCGGACATTCGGGTTATTACTTTCCCATAATTTCTGTGTGGTGTAACCCAGCCATTCCGGCGCCTGGGAGGTTGAACACGCCTGAGAAACTAAAAGGAGTCCGATAAACAACGCACGTGCGGCGCTTTTTATGCACAACCTGTTTCCGTTCACCAACTCACCCCTTTCTCATCTGCGGGCACCAATTCGTTGCTCCATCCGCATTAACAACGCCCCTGCGGGGCTGATCCGGAGATCACCCTTTTTTTGATTGTCCGTCCAGCAAAAATAATGGTTTTTTGTTGGTTCAACTGCCTTTATTAATTTAATAAGAATGCCATATGAAAAAACACCTCAAAAAATTCTCTGCCATCTGCCAAAAACTACTTCCGGGGATACTGACCCTCTTTCTGCTCAGCTTTATCTGGACAAAAAGCTGGAGTCTGATTTGTGGACTTTTTTACGGGGCAATGGGGGTTTGTCTTTTTACTTTGGACAGGGCGTTCTTCCGCTCTATGCAACGGCAGTGGCCCTGCTGGCTGTTCCTCGGCTGGTTTACCCTTTCGTCGTTGTGGTCCCCTTCCGTAATCGCCGACGACTTAACCGATACCCTGCGCTATTCCCTCTGCATCGGGTTTCTGTTGATGATTTTTTCAACCTCGGCCCGTGACAGGATTTCATGGCGCTGGCTGGCCGTTGCGGCAACCATACCGACGATATATTCAATTTTTCTCTTTTACCATTCCCATCCGATCCACACCCGACTCGAACATCTGGGAACCAAATATCCGGTTTCCAGCGCCGGACTTTACGCTTTTTACGGAGTGGTTGCCCTCTGGATGACTCTATCCACCAAAAGCCGGCTCATGCGCATCGCGAACGGCACAGCTCTGCTGATTCTCGGCACAGCTCTGCTTCTGACGCAAAGCAGGGGGCCTGCACTAGGATTTCTGATGGGTTGCGCGGCCATCACCTGCGTATTTTTTTTTCGCAGACTTCGACCTCAACTACATCAGGGTGCAATCGTTCTGATTCTATTTATTCTATCCGCCCCGCAGCCGCAACTCATGGCAGAAACCGTCCCTCCGCCAGCCCCTGCCAATATGACCCAGGCAACACAAAGCTTCATGACCCGAGGAACGACCTACCGAACCAATATATGGAAATCCACTCTGGATCAGATGCCGGGTCACTGGCTGATTGGTCACGGACTAAATGCTCCCTATAACTGGCTGCAAACAGACTACGCCCGCTACGGGATCCCCTACTCAATCCCCCACTTGCACTCGTTGCTTTTTTCGGCTCTTTTCCATGGCGGCCTGATCGGGCTTGGACTGTTGCTCCTACTGGCAGGAACTGCCACTTGGCGGGCGTTGCGACATGCGATTAAAACAGGAAACGCTCTTCCGCTGGCTCTACTGGCCTTTGGACTCTTCTGCAGTATCTTCGGAGGAAGCCACCCCATCTGCCGCCCGCGCGGAGAGTGGATCATTTTCTGGATACCGATCTGCTATGCTCTAACTTGTTGGGAAGCGAAAAAAAATCCTGAAGCGCTTTAATAATTAAAGCTGATAACGGTTGAAATGCTGTAAAAAGGCTAGGCGCTTAGCTAAAAAGACAGGGGCGACACCACTATAAACGTTTAAATTATTTAAAGGATCGTCGCCAGGCGTTACAGACCTTTTTAGTCAGCTGTCTAGGCCACATTTTCCAGCGTTCCGCCAACCCGCGTTGATATCCATGAAGAAAAGCGCAGGCGCTCCCGGCACCGATATGATGACCATCGCGTACGGTGCGGCGCGCCGCAGTTGCCAGTGAAGAGAGGCATTGATGCATATAAACTCTGGATCTCCATGGTTTTGAAGTTTCGCGGTCAATCAAAACAAGACCCTCCTCCGTGCGGATAATATCTTTCAACCGTACCGGCTGAAAGAAACCCGCAATATGGAGGCGGGCGGTAAGCCGGCCCACCGCTTTCATCAAAATCCTTTTTTGAAATCCATCCGCCTGATCAAACAGAACGGCAACATCTTGGCCGCGGACTTCACGCACCACCAATAGCCCGCGAACCGGATACCCGAACCGCCGCTGTTCACCCCAGACAACCGGTTCCATCGCAAGAAATCCGGCCTTACGAAGAAGCTGTAAAAGCGCCAGTTCGCGCAACGCAGCAGAACAAGGCCAGCGCCCCCGTAAAATCATCCGCAGATGAATAAAAACCGAATCTGCTCCGCTTCGTTTCAGATAAAATACGGATCCGTCACCCATAACCATTCGCTGAACTTTCCCCATTCCAGTATCCATCAGCACCTGAAAAGAATCCAGCCCCTGCTCCCGGAACAGGCACCTGACTTCAGAGTGTATATAAAATGAGGTTCTCATCGGCTGTACTTTCAAATCGCACCTGACTTAAAAAACGTCCCACTTTATAGTTATCCTGAGCGCCATTGTCGAGACACCGATTTTTGGAATAACGGAATATCCTAATAAACAACCGAGACTAACTGAAGAATATTGCCGCAAGGGGAAAACTCGCTTATGGTTTTTAAATCATCGATAAAGGAATTCGTCATTGAAAAAAACAGTCATAGCCAATCTGTCGCCAGCTCATTTGGATGGTGAGTATGACTATTTCACCTTCGAAAAAATCCGGATGCACGACCGCAACCGGTTCCGGTTTATTCTCATCTACCTGAAGAATCAATCGGACCTGTCCAACCGGATGGAAGCCGATGGATTTCCCTGCTATTATCTGTTTCAAAAAAATCAAAAAGTCCGGCTGATTCCAGCCATGCACAAACTGACCCGGATTCTAAAAACCGAACAGGCCGACCTCATCCATGCCCATAACCGTGACTGTATCGTCTGTGCCGTATGGGCCGCCCTCTTTTTGCCGCACATTAAGGTGCTGGCGCATGTTCACAGCTTTAATCTGGTACGAAAATTAAAGAGGAAACTCTTTTACCGGCTGCTCGGTTGGCGGATCGATTGTTTTGCAGGCTGCTCCGAAAGCACCACGGTCTTTCTTAAGAAAAAACTGGCCTATCTATTGCCCCGACAGCCAAATATGCAGGATCATCCCAAGAGCGAGAAATGGCCACACAATACACAAAAGGAGACAAATTCGCCTTCCTTCCCGCCCTTTTTACGACATCTTTTTGTGTTTTTTGTGGCTAAAAAATCCCGCCGCTCGGATGTCATCAAATTCACCACCATTCCCAACTCGATCAACGTCGAACGGTTCAGCCATCCAACTATTGACCGGAACACGGTACGATCCGAATGGGAATTCACCTCGGAACACTTTATTTTTCTGGGAATGGGCCGACTGGCAAAGGAAAAAGGATTCGATTATCTGATTCGCGCC
>JBILEA010000237.1:0-4284 GCA_044352355.1 Pontiellaceae bacterium
CACATTGGCCATTCATCATACCGGTTCGTCCGACAGACTTGCATTGCGGCAGGGCAATTGGGTGTTGGTTGACGGGCCATCCGGTGATAATGCAAAGCAGGAGCCGCGCCGGTTTTTCAATAATATTCAGGTTCACTGTCTTCATTTTCCCGGCACGGAGAAGCGGAAGCCTATTTTGTCGCAACAGCCCTATGAGGGGCGGTTGTTTGAGGTGATTGATCAGGCCGTTGAGTTTGTGCTGGGTAAGCTGGACCGACCGGTTGGCACCCGCGCGACCGGAGCACAAGCGGCGGGTGATTTTGAGGTGCCGCGCTCGGTGATCGCCGAGGCGGTGGTGAATGCGGTGGCGCATCGTGATTATCGTCATGCCGGATTTGTACAGGTGATTGTGTTTGCGGATCGTATCGAAGTTTGGAATCCCGGAGAGTTGCCGCCGGGTCTTACTCCCGAACTGTTGCGCGCACCGCACGGTCCGCTTCCGCGCAATCCGCTGATAGCCGAACCGCTGTTCCGGGTCAAATATGTCGAAAAAGCCGGTACCGGCACCACTGATATGATTGCCGACTGTCTTGATGCCAGTCTGCCGGAACCGAGTTTTGCGCAGTGCGGCCCGCATTTTGTGACAACGATTTGGCGCGACTGGCTGACGGATAAGATGCTGGCGGAAATGGGACTGAATGATCGGCAAATGAAGACCGTAAGTTATCTGAAACGGCAGGATCAATTATCCAGTGCGGAATATCAAGGGATCACCGATTGCTCGCCTCGTACTGCTACAAGGGATCTCAAGGGATTGGTTGATGCGGGTGTTGTGGAGCTGAGCGGCCACGGACGGGGCGCTCAGTATCGGTTGCTTAAGAAACACGCCGAAAATGCGCCAAATGCGCCGCGAGAAGGCCATGAATAAGGTCTGCATTTCATTTGATTCCAAATGCGCCACAAATGCGCCAAATGCGCCATTTGTGGCTCATATGCCCGAAGAGGAACGGCGTTTATGAGGTGAGCCGCCGGTACCGGAATCGGCGGATCGGTGAATTCCTGAAAGAGCTGGATTTGACCGAAGGCCGTTCGACCGGTATCCCGAAGATTTTGCGGGAAATGGCGGCCAACGGATCGCCTGCGCCCGAGTTTGATAGCGACGATGACCGGACTTATTATCTGGTTCGCCTGCCGGTGCATCCAAGGGCGAAGATGACCGATCAGGCCCAGTCGGGGGCCCAGTCAGGGGCCCAGTCGGGGGCCCAGTCAAGAGAGGCTCTTTTGGCTCTTGCAGAGAAACCTCTTTCGGCGAATGAGCTGGTTAAAAAACTTGGACTAAGAAGCAAGACCGGAGCTTTTAAACGGACGGTAAGTGAGCTTCTCAATGACTCTTCGATTAAATATACCGTTCCAGACAAACCGACCAGTCGCCTACAGAAATACCGCCTGACCGAAAAAGGCCTGAAATTGCTAGAGAACCAATAATGCCCCATTTATGACCCATATGCCTCATGGCGTTTATGACTCACTTATGACTCATTTATGGCTCAGATCAACGGGGCAATTCTGGGAAGGTGCATTGCTGACGCCCGGTCGGTAAAATCGTCAAGAAATCGTCAAGTGATGGCTATGTGATCGCCGACTGCCGCGCGGCTTCATGCACATCAGCAAAAGCAAATACTGCAAGATCGTGCTCCAGCAGTGGATTGACTCCAAGCAGAAGCTGACTCTCGGCGAGAAGTAAAACGCCGGTTGAAAGATACACTTTCGGCTACACATTTCAGCACGCTTCATTGCATTCAGGAAAAATGTTGTTGGTCGTTGCGGTATGGTGGTGTATGGTGCAAGAGATAGATTAAGGATACGGAGAGGTGTGTATGGTTTCGGAAACTCATAGAGTCATCAGTAGACTACGGATAATAACACGATGTTTCGATGCGGTGGGTCGCCGCAGCGATTCCTGGTTTGTTTTGTGCTGTTTGCAAATAGTGTTTTTGGCGGTCGGTCTTCCGGGCGCAGTCTCGGGAGAGGATTTCCGAGGATCGGAAGAGTTGCTGAGGGTTATTTTAGAGAATCGACCAGCTCCGCTGACGAATATGGAGATTCGGACGACGCTGAGGGTTGCCGATTTCGGGGCGATCCCCGATGACGGGCATAATGATTATCCCGCAGTGGTTGCTGCGCTGGATGCGGCGAAGAAAGCCCCGGGGCCGGTTCAGATTTCATTCAATCCCGGCGTGTATCATTTTGCGTCGGATACGGATAAGCTGACGAAGAAAGACGGGGCATTACCGCTGTTCGGACTGAAAGATCTGGTGATTGAGGGCAATGAGGCGGAAATCGTCATCAATCGCGCTCACATGTGTTTTGTCTATGCTCAGGGCTGCACCAATATCATCGTCCGCAATTTCACCGTCGATTATGACCCGCTTCCGTTTACGCAGGGAACCATTGTCGGGCTGGATTCTTCCACCGCCTCTTTTACATTGGAACTGGATGAAGGTTTTCCAGATCCCACACTGCCGCCTTTTTCGACGCCGGGGTTTGCCTCATTCGGTATGGCGAAAGATCCCTCCGGGTCGGGCCGGATGAAAGCGGACTGTCCGGATCATTTTATGATTACCCGGCGCGTGAAGCTGGACGACCGGAAGGTGCAGCTGTATGTCCAGAACGCCGCGCAACTGAAACCACTTGAGAGGGGCGATCGGTTTGCAATCAACTGCCGGGCCGGATCCATTTGCGGGGCGTTTCAGACCGAAAATATCACGTTGGAAAACGTAATGGCCTATGCTGTTCCGGATTGTTTTGCCGTGGGGGCGGAGTTGTCTCAGCTGAATCTGCTGAGGTGCAAGGCGAAGTTGAAAGAGGGGCGGCTGATCGTCTCCGGGGCGGACGGGATTCATGTACAGTCCGCTCGGGTCGGACCGTGGATTGAGGGATGTGAATTTGAGGGGCTCTCGGACGACTGCCTGAATCTGTATACTATTCCGAATTATGTTCTGGAACAGACTGCGCCGGATCGGATGAAGCTGAGTTTTCAGGAGCGCGTCCGGCAGGGTGATCAGCTTCTGTTCTTTAATCCGCGCAAAGGCGAGGTGATCAAGATCGTCACCGCCCAGTCGGTCAATGCGGACGGCGTTACGCTGAGCGAGCCGGTTGAGGGATTAATGATTCGTCCGGAAGACGGGCATAAACTGCAGCCGCCGATCGGATCGTACGCCGACAAAGGCTGGAAAGAGCTCGATCACATCTACAACCTGAACACCTGCGGAAATTATTTCGTGATTCGGAATAATTACTTTCATGACGGCCGGCGCTTCGGACTTTTTATTAAGGCGAGCAACGGGCTGATTGAAAGCAATCGGATCGAGCGGCTCAGCGGAGTTGCGCTTTCGATTTTCAACATCCCGCACCATCCGGAAGGGTTCTGGACGCGTAATGTGATCATAAACGGCAACCGGTTTACCAACTGCGGTGACGAGAACTACAAGCTACCCATCGATATGCGGGGATATTACTGGCAATGGGAGGAAATTTCCTGGCCGTTTCACAGAAACATTTTTTTCACCAACAATCAGGTGGAGGGAACACAATGCCCTCTGTTCAAAATGACATCTGTCGGGCAGATGCTCTTCAGCGGGAACACCTTCACGGTCGACGGCCGGTCGGTGCCGGTGGAAGCGGCGATCAGCCAAGGTGTCGGTTGTTCTAGGATTCGGATTTTGGAGTAGAAAAATCATGTGGACGTATACGCTGAATCATTTTTCAAAGGACGAGATTGCCCTGAACGGCAATCGTTTCATGCTGGGTAACGGATACATGGGCGTTCGCGGAACGCTGGAGGAATCCGGCAAAGAGGAGTTTGCGGGCTGTCTGCTCAACGGGGTCTACGATCAGGCTCCAGGCAAGTGGCGCGAGCCAGTCAATGCTCCGAACGGGCTCTATACGGTCGTTGACGGCGCCGGTGAAATTAAAGAACACGAACAGACGCTCGACATCCGTCACGGTATCCTTTCGCGCAAAACAAAGTATGAAAATGCCGAAGTAACGGCTGAACGTTTTGTATCGATGGACAACGTCCATCTCATCTGCCTGAAATACGCCTCCACCGTACCGGTCCAGACCTTCATCAATTCCGATGTTTGGGACATCAACGGCCCGCATTTCCAATGTATGGAAAAAAGCGAGAACCACGTACTCGTCAAAACCGGTGAGCTCGGCATCCTCATCGCAGTCTGCACCGAAACCGAATGGACCGGCGGAAGCGGCTTCAATAAATACATCTCGATTTATACTTCACTGGAT
>JBILEA010000238.1:0-4279 GCA_044352355.1 Pontiellaceae bacterium
TTCAATATTCTGCGGCACGTTGCGCAGGGTGAAAATGCTCTCCTCCTCGCTGTTGCCCAGCAGATTGAGAGCATCATCCTTCAAGATGTCGTCAATGGATTCCGGCTGTTTAACCGGGACTAAAAGGCCGAACTCATCCAGATCAATCAATGCCTTGGCTTTTTCCGTATCTTTCCGAAGGCTGGAAAGCCGCATCGCCAGTTTGGCTTCCTGCATATTGGCAAGATCGTTATCCGGTTCGCGACCCTGTTGCCGGTAGAAATCCGCAATCTCATAAAAGGACTCGACCAGCCGTTCATCTTCCGTGAGGCCGTTCGCCTGCTTCGGCTTCACGGTCAGCAGCCCGAGAGCGTCATCTTCGATCAGTAGGCGCAGTTTGTCGGCATCCATTGTTTACAGCCCTTTCTGTCGGCGCTGATTTTTCAGATACGCAATTGCCTCTGCCATTCGCTTTTCCAGCGGATCAAGTGCGGTCAGTTCAGGCTTTCGTCCGGTGGCCTTCACAAACTGGTTAATCTTAGGCCAAAGCAAAACGGCTTCTTCTTCTGTCATTTGATAGCGGGTGCCTTCAATACACTCCAGGATCGCCTTAAGAATGTTGGGGGTCACCTTTTTCGACAGTATCTCAAATGCCTTCTGGAACGGATTAATGCTGTCGATCAGGTCGATATTCAGATCGTCAATATTCACAAACTTGCCCGCCATGCGGATAAAGCGTTTATCGCCGGACTCGGTGATTTCAGCATTTTTCAGCACCGAATCGACCACCACATACTGCCGGATTTCCTCGCACTCGGCATCGGACAGATCGGGATACTTCGTGCGGATGATCTTTGGAATCAGGATTTTATTAACTACTTCCGGGTCAATATGGCCCGGAATGGCTTTTTGCATCACGGAGTCCTGTAAAATCGTCGCCTTCAAATCGTTTAAGTCGGACTCGATAATATCCTTCACCCGTTTTGAACTGGGCTCCTTGAATCCACGGATTTTCAACTCATCCGGCCCGCTGACATCCTCATTCGAGCGTTTTGTTTTAAACTTAAAGCTGGGGGCCAGCACCTGTTCCATCAGCAGGGAGCAGGTAATCGCCTTCAGCATATTATTCACTGAAACGGTCACCAGATCATTCGCCGCATCCGGCTGGGCAATCAGGTTGGTAAACTGCGCATGGGTTTTGTTTTCGCTGTCGCGGGTGCAGCGCCCGATAATCTGCACCACCTCCGTCAACGAGCCGCGATAGCCCACTGTCAACGCATGTTCACAAAACACCCAGTCAAACCCTTCCTTGGCCATGCCCAGCGCAATGATCAGATCGATGTCTTCCGGCTTCCGGATGTTGCGCAGAGTTGTAATCACCTTGTCGCGGTCTGTCTGAGTATCCCAAACCAGATCGGCCACCTTCAGCAGCTTGCCGTCGCTGTGCCGCTTCACGGTAATGATCCCCGTTGTCGGGTCTTGCCGTTCGACGGTGCCGATGGAATCGAGAATAAAATCCACCTCGTCATGTTTCTGCTTCGTGGACTCGCCCGAATTCACATTCGGAATATGCAGAATCGTCTTTTTATCGGTATTGAGGATTTCCGCAATCGCGGCGGTATATTTGCCCTGATAAAAATGGTAGCCGATCCCCAGCGACTTCAAATAGCGGTAGCCGTTCAACTGCTCGTAGTAGTTGTAGGTCACATGGGTAAACTTCGCTTCATCCTCCGGCAAAAGCACCGGCACGCTGTCGCCCCGGAAATAAGAGCCGGTCATGGCAATGATATGCGCCGACGAATTGCGCAGGACATCGCGCAGTACTTCGCCCAGCTGATTGCTGGTATCCGCCGACACATGATGAAACTCATCAATCGCGACCAGCACATTATTAAAGGCGGACGTTTCCAATGCTTGGAACGCAAAGCGCAGGGTCGCGTGGGTGCAGACCAGAATCCGGTCGTCGCTTTGCAGAAACTCCTGAAACTGACGCACCTTGCCCTGTTCACCGCCAGGAGAGCAGAGATCGCGCTTTGGATTTACGTCCCAATCGGCATAAAAACCGTGCTCGGAAAGGTTCGTCGAAGCGAAAGATGAAGCGATAGACCGCTCCGGCACCGCCACAATCGTCTTGGAAACGCCCTGCTTGAGCATCTTATCCAGCGCCAGAAACATCAATGCCCGCGACTTACCGGAGGCCGGGGGCGCTTTCACCAGCAGATACTGCGCATCCCGCGCCGCGAAAGCCCGCGCCTGCATCTCCCGCATCCCCAGCGCATCCGTGTTGGTGCTCTTACCCGTCCGCCCGTAATTCACTTCCACTAAATTCGGCATTATGAATTCTCCAGTAATTTCCGACCCTTTTCGGTCAGGCGATATTTCTGCAAGCGACTGGTCGGTTTGTCCGGAATCGTTGGCTCAATCAAGGCGTCTCCCATCGCCGGATTTAAATAATTTTCACGGAATGTAGGACGATGGCTTAGGCCCAGCCTCAACCGCAGATCCTTCGGAGACAAATCTCCATCCCGAAGAACCGCCAATAACCGAATTACAGGGTTCTCCGACTGGGTCGGTGACTGGGTCGATGACTGGGTCGGTGACTGGGCCCCCGACTGGGCCCCTGACTGGGCCTGATCGGTCGTCTTCGCCCGCGGATGCACCGGCAGGCGAACCAGATAAGAAGTCCGGTCATCGTCGCTATCAAACTCGGGCGCAGGCGATCCGTTGGCCGCCATTTCCCGCAAAATCTTCGGGATACCGGTCGAACGGCCTTCGGTCAAATCCAGCTCTTTCAGGAATTCACCGATCCGCCGGTTCCGGTACCGGCGGCTCACCGCCCGTCCGGCCCGCAAATCATCCATACGAATCGACCGGTCGGGGCCGGGGAAACTCAGAATCACCAAATCCTGCGGGGTAATCCGAACCTCGACCGGCTCGCGGATTTCATACGACCGGTGATAGACCGCATTCACCAGCGCTTCTTCGACCGCCGCGTAGGGGAAATTCCAGAACCGATCCGCCTTGGCCCGGTCAGAATGTTTGATGACCGTCTCTTTAAGATAATTGCGCTGAATATAATCCAGCGCCTCGCGGGTCATCCGCGACAGCGGCCCGGAAAAAGTCTTCTCCTCAAACCGGTCGCCGCCCGCGCCGTCCGGAAACCAAACCACATCAATCTGCGTCGCCGGGAAAAACCGGCGCGGATCATCATTAAAAAACAACAGTCCCGCATTTTTCGGGAAAGAAGCCTCCGACGGCCCGCCGACAATATTCATCTGCCGTCCGAGTGCCTCCGGCGAAAGTGATTTCACTTCATCGGCCAGCTCGCTGCCCACATCCCGCAAAAACTCCTCCATCAAACGCGGCGAAAGATCGTCAATGGATGCCTGCTGATTATAGCGGTCATCGAAGGGAACCGTCGCCGCCAGCCCGATCAGCTCCTGCTCGTCCGCGCCCTTAGCCCGTACCGTGCTCGACTGCTTGCGTATGAAATAGGCCCACTCGGTTGCATCCTTCGCCAGACTCACCTTCGCCTTATACGGGCGCGTTTCACCGCCCGGCACCCAGATCACCAGAATCCATTTGCCGTCCACCTCGCACGGCGTCGAAAGCGGATGATACATCGGCTGAATGGAGGAATGACCGAGATTAAGAAGCACCTTCTGAATCGAATCAAGGGAATCGGGATCAAGACCGACCGGCGGCAGAACCGGGCGACCATTCTTCTCGGCTATGCCGATCACAATGTATCCGCCGCCCAGATTATGGAAATCGTTCGCAAACGCGCAGATCGAATGGAGCACGGCCTCCGGATTCCAGCCCGCTTTATACTCCAGCCGCTCCCACTCCACGGACTTCCCGCGCAGCACATCATCCATTGAAATCGGCAGGCTTAAATTTTTCATAGGCGTTTTCATCTCAAATTTTCACAGTCTGCGGCTACATCTCCATTTGTTTCACTCGCGGGATATGCTCAAAAACCTCAGTGATTTGATAGCTCTCGTTTGTGAATATTCCCGTGTCGGGATGCTTAACTTGAAAAATCTCCAGTTGCACCCGCAAGGAATCGCCGGGGGCAATCTTGATCCGATGGGCAAAAAAATCATTGTAGAACGCATCATGCAATATTGGGGCGGAAATATTAATGCCACGCCAGACAAACTCCCATTTTCGTTTGGAGCGCTCCAAAATGGCCTTAAAAATTTGGACTTCCGTTATCTCAACGATCTTACGAGTGGTTTCATCGGAAATTACAGGTTCAATAAATTGACCAAATCCACTTCGCTCAACTTTGATTCCG
>JBILEA010000239.1:0-4257 GCA_044352355.1 Pontiellaceae bacterium
ACGGTGCTCGTCTGCGGCCCGAAACGCTCGCCTGTACCGTCGGCGGCAAAAATATCTACGAAATCTGCACGCTCTCCATTGAAAAAGCCTGCGGCTTTTTCAAAAATTTAGAATTATCCGCAGAGGAAACCCACATTGCCAAAGATATATTAAAAGAAATCCGTGCGCGGATTTCTTTCATGATGGATGTCGGCCTCGATTACCTCACGCTCGACCGCGAAAGCGGCACCCTCTCCGGCGGCGAAGCGCAGCGTATCCGGCTGGCCACACAAATCGGTTCGCGCCTGACCGGCGTTCTTTACGTCCTCGACGAGCCAAGCATTGGCCTGCATCAGCGCGATAACGACCGGCTGCTCGCCACGCTGAAAGAACTGCGCGACCTCGGCAATACCGTCGTCGTTGTCGAACACGATGAACAAACCATCCGTGAAGCCGACTACGTCATCGACCTCGGCCTCGGAGCAGGCGTCCACGGCGGAGAGATCGTCTTTGCCGGAACACCTGCGCAATTGCTCAAGGCAAAAAATTCCATGACGGCACAATATATGCGCCGGGAAATAGAAATTGAAGTTCCCGCCGAACGGCATAAAGCCGAAAACGGATTCATCGAAATTCGCGGCGCAGCCGAAAATAACCTCAAAAATATATCCGTCAAAATCCCGCTTGGATTGCTCACCTGCGTTACCGGCGTTTCGGGCTCCGGAAAAAGCACACTCGTTGACGACGTGCTGCGCCGCGCACTTTTCCGCCGATTCTTCGGCTCCAAAGAACGGCCCGGCAAACATAAGGAGCTGCTCGGTGTCGAAAACATCGACAAGGTCATCGTCATCGACCAGTCGCCGATCGGACGCACGCCGCGCAGCAATCCGGTAACGTATACCGGCGCATTCTCCATCATTCGCGACCTCTTCACGCAACTGCCTGCATCCAAAGTGCGCGGCTACGGGCCGGGGCGGTTCAGCTTTAACGTCAAAGGCGGACGATGCGAACACTGCCAGGGCGACGGCCTGCTGAAAATTGAAATGCACTTCCTGCCCGATGTATATGTCACCTGCCCGCAATGCGCAGGGAAACGCTATAACCGCGAAACGCTGGAAGTTCATTACGGCGGAAAGAACATCGCCGAAGTGCTCGCCATGACGATCCATGAAGCCTGCGATTTTTTTGCCGCCATTCCCGGCGTTGAACGTAAGCTGCGCACGCTGCGCGAAGTCGGCCTCGGCTATCTCTGTCTCGGCCAGTCTGCAACCACCCTCTCGGGCGGCGAAGCTCAACGCATCAAACTGTCCGCCGAGCTGAGTAAAAAAGCGACCGGCAAGACCCTCTATATTCTTGATGAGCCGACCACCGGACTGCACTTCGCCGATGTTCATAAACTCATCCAAGTATTGGAAACTCTGCGCGCCGGCGGCAACACGGTATTGGTGATCGAACATAATCTAGACGTCATCAAGCGCGCCGACTGGCTGATCGACCTCGGCCCCGAAGGCGGCGAGCGCGGCGGAAAAATCGTCGTCGCCGGAACGCCCGAAAAAGTCGCCAAAACTTCCGAATCCTACACGGGGAAATATTTAGCTGAGCTGCTGAATGCTTAAGCACCCGCCCACAGGTTCTCGGGATAAACGCCGGCGCTAACGAGTGCGCGAATCCCGGCCATAACTTCCGGTTTGTCGGCGGCGTAGGTGACACCCATCCATTTTTCACTGGTAGGCAAAACATCGACTTTCGCGTCGCCGCGCTGGATCATACCGTCGACGACTTCGAGCAGGAAAAACTCGCTTTTGAGTTCGGTTCCTTTGTGCGCAAGAAAATCCTCAAAGCCGCGCTCCAGAAATTCAAACAGTCGCGGCGTGAAGCCCCAGGTGTTCATCGAAACCATATCGTCATCGACCATTTCCCCGCCGTCATAGCGGATCACTCCGTCCAGTTTACGCTCAATATTATAGCGCTCGACGATATGCTGAAGCTTCCCGTTTTTCACATCGCACCAGCCTCGGGCCACACCGCCGTGTTCGGAAAGCGTGTTTTTAATGTAGAAACCCGCCATGCAGCAATCCGTGCTGTTCACATCAACATTCCGCAGCTGTTCCGCCACAATACGAAACGATTCACGCCCGTAAAAGTCATCTGCATTAATGACAGCAAACGGCTCGTGAACAACCGGTGCGGCCATCAGTACCGCCTGTCCGGTGCCCCACGGTTTAGTACGACCAATAGGAACAGAAGCCCCGTCCGGTAATTTTTCCAGGGTTTGGAAAACGTATTCGACGTTGATTCTTCCATCGAGTTTATGACCAATCACTTCCTTGAAGGCTTCTTCGATATCGGGACGGATGATGAAAACCACTTTGCCAAAACCCGCCTGAATAGCGTCGTACACCGAGTAGTCGAGAACGATTTCGCCGGACGGTCCGACCGGATCAATCTGTTTGAGTCCGCCGTAGCGGCTTCCGATACCTGCAGCCATAATGACGAGAGCGGGCTTCATAAAACCTCCATGGAGTATTGGATTAATGGATCAGTGGATTAATGGAAATCAAAACCAAAAATGAAAAGACGTTTGACAAAAACTCGCCGCCCTCCAGCAATCCAATAATCCTGTCATCCATCATTCCTCTCATAGAACAGTTCCTAGAATTAAAACCGTAGCGCTCAATCCGCCGATAATCCATGTCTGCGGATCGCGGGCAGCAAAGTCGAGCGGATCGTCGGACAGTCTGCCGCGGACAGCAAAAAGCCAGATGCGTCCGATCCAATAAAGCAACAGCAGACAAAGCAACCAGAGCGCGGCGGGACGGTTATAAAACTCCAGCACCTTCGGGCTGGTGATATAAAGAGCCAAAACAACCGCCGAAAGGACTCCGCTGGCAATTCCGAACCGGGCCAGCCACGGCAGGTGGCGGGCGTGATAGCCTCGTCCGCGTGCGCCGATTTTTTCCGGAGTCCCCGCCAGCGCTTCGCGCAGTTCGGCGTAACGTTTCACTAGTGCCAGACTAAGGAAAATCGCAGCAGAAAATCCGAGCAGCCAGCCGGATGTTGCGACACCGTAAGCGGCGGTTCCGGCCAGAATCCGGATGGTATAAAGCCCGGCAAGCGTCAGTACATCGAGTAGCGCGATCTGCTTGAGGCGCCACGAGTACAGCGTGGTAATCAGCAGGTAGATAAAAAGAATGCCGGTGAATTCGACCGGAAGAAACTGCGCCGTGGCCAGCGATAGAAGAATCAGCGAGGGTACGGCTCCGGCCGCAGCCAGCAAACTCAGATTGCCCGCCGCGAACGGCCGATTCTTTTTGCGCGGATGATGCTGGTCCGCATGCAGATCGAACAGATCGTTAAATACATAGATAGCCGAGGCGGCGAAACTGAAGGCAAAGAACGCCAACACCGCTTTAACGTAAAGTGCCGGAGTCGTCAGCTCGTGCGCCAACAGCATCGGCAGAAAAATCAAAACGTTTTTAGTCCACTGGTGAACCCGCAAAGCCTTCAGCCAGATTTTCAACTTTGATGGACGATCCTCAAAAATCCGGGCGGAGCTGTTTTTGAGCGCACGTCGTACCGATTCGCAGGGGTTAACGGCGATAACTCCGGCGGCCGCCTCCCAGACCGCGAGGTCGTCGGTGGCGTTGCCGGCATAATCAAATCCCTTTTCGCCAAAACGGGCAATCAGCGCATCCCGCTTACGGTCGGCTTTCAGATTAATAACTCCATCGCTAGCCATCACGTCGGAAAAAAGACCGAGATGCGCGGCAACTGCGCGAGCGGGTAACCTATCAGAGGCTGTCACCAGAATCAGTTCGCGACCTTTGGCCCGTTCGCCTTTCAGAAAAGCGAGCAAAGCCAAATGATACGGTAGCGCGGCGGGATCGAGTTGAATTTCCTGAGCAACACGCTGCTTAAAGGCCGCCAGTCCGTTGGCCGCCCAACCCGGAATAGAGCGAAGCGTAGCGGGACGCGTACGGATGAGTAACAAAAGCGCCTGCGCAAACGTATCTGTTTTCACCAGCGTTCCATCGAGATCGACACAAAGCGGACGCAGTGCAGTTGTAGATGATTCAGCCATTGCGCGGCAGTATTCAGAAGATCAGCGTCAAGTTCAATCCTGTTTTACCCGCCGCACGCAGGTAAAGCCGAAAAGCCGAAACTTGGGCGTACCCGCCCGTAGATCCGGCTTGTGCACAGGACGGAGCTGGCGTGTGCCGGACCCACGCCGGATACGGCTGAGTTCCGGCAGTACTAAAGAAAAGATACGAGGCGAGA
>JBILEA010000240.1:0-4248 GCA_044352355.1 Pontiellaceae bacterium
CACGCCATTCATCCCTGACAAGATCCATGCCAAAAGCCTGAAAACGGGCAAAAAAGGAAGTTTCAACGCACGTCTTCGGAAGTTTCAACGCACGAAAAGCGGAAGGTTTGATCGCACCACAGCAGACGTTAGGTAGGGCGACGAAGTCCCCGCAACTGCCGGAGCAACGTTTCCATATCTTGCGGCAGCGGCGCTTCAAACGTCATCCGTTTTCCAGAGATTGGATGATTCAGCGAAAGTTTTGCGGCATGCAGCATCTGGCGGTCTGCTTTGATCGTCGATGCCCGTCCGCGACCATACACCGTATCACCAATGACCGGGTTTTTAATATGCGCCATATGGACGCGGATCTGATGGGTCCGGCCCGTTTCAATCTTTATCTGCACCAAAGCCGCCTCGCCGAGCGCCTCTAATACCTCATAGTGAGAAACGGCCTCGCGACCATTCCGGACATTGACCGCCATTTTTTTGCGGTGCAGTGGATTACGGCCAATCGTTGTTTCAATCGTGCCGCGTTTGCCGTACGGAACGCCCCAGACGATGGTCAGATATTCCTTGGCCGTCTCGCGTTCCTTAAACTGCCGGGCCAACTCATTCATCGCCTTTTCATTTTTGGCCGCCACCATCACGCCGCTGGTATCCTTATCGAGCCGATGAACAATCCCGGGGCGCTTTTCGCCGCCGATACCGGTCAGATCGTTACAATGATGAAGCAACGCATTGACCAGCGTACCCGTTTCGTTACCGACGGCAGGATGAACCACCAGCCCCGCAGGCTTATTGATAACAATCATATTGCGGTCTTCGTAGAGAACGTTCAGCGAAATGTCTTCCGCCTGTGGCTCGGCAGCCGCCGGATCGGGAATCGCCCACTCCGCACGGTCGCCGGCGCGTATTTTGAGGTTCGCCTTGCACAGTGCGCCATTAACGGTCACCCGGCCTTCTTTAATGAGCGACTGCCAGCGTGACCGCGAATGCTCCGGCACCACTTCCGCCAACCATGTATCCAGTCGCGCTTCCGGTTTATCTGCAACTTTTTCAAACATAGTCGGGATATTAACCATAAACGGCCTCAATGGACACTCATTTCAATCGCTTGAACGCGGTTTAAAAACAGTCGTGACAATTAGTGCTTAGTGGTTTAACCCTTTTTAACAAATGAACCCGCCCGCATCAAAATTTCTGCTCCGCTGCCCAGTGTGCGAAACCCCGCTAACGCAGGATAAAAAAACCTACCGCTGTGAAAATGGACACTCCTTCGATCCCGCGAAAGAAGGCTATATCAACCTGCTGCTCAGTCACCAACGCCGATCCAACCATCCCGGCGATGACAACAAAATGATTCAGGCCCGCCGCCGATTTTTCGATTCCGGAGCCTTTGATCCCTTCATCCAGCTCATCCAGCATTCCACATCCAGCCTTCCACATTCAACCATCTTAGATTGCGGTTGCGGCGAAGGCTATTTCCTTAGCGCCTTAATAGGAACCCGCTTCGGCGTGGATATCTCGAAAGAAGCCGTGCGCTGTGCGGCAAAGCGCTATAAGGACGCAACGTGGATTGTCGCCAACGTCATGCGCAAACTGCCGTTTACCGATCATTCGCTGGATGTGATTCTAAACATCCTCGCGCCGCGCAATCCGGAAGAATTCTCCCGCATCCTGAAACCGGACGGCAAGCTGATTCTCGGCGTGCCCGGCCCGAACCATTTGATTGAACTGCGTTCACAACTTTCAGCCAATGCCGGTGACTTTGAGGAGAAAGCCGATGAAGCCGCCACCAAATGCGCACCGCATTTCAAGGAAACACACCGCGACGTACTGAGCTATCAGCAAACACTCAACGCCACACAACTCGCCGACCTCATCCAGATGACGCCCATCTTCTGGTGTTCCAGCCCGGAAGCAAAAGCGGAGCTTCAAAAGCTCGATCAGCTCACCGTTACCGTCAGCTTTGTGCTTCTGACTCTGCAAAAGTAGCGCAAGCGTCTCGCTTGCTTCTCTACGATTCTCCGACAGCGAAAAACGACCGGGACGGTCGTTCTACTTTCCATTAAAAATCAACCAGCTTCAGCGCCTTCTCCGGCTGGCGGTGGTCAATCGCTTTACCGATGGCCGCATATTTCTGAATCCGTTTATCTAGGGGCTGAGAAGCCAGAGGATTCTGCGGATGAAAAAGTCCAAGCTTCGGATTTTCCGCCGCCAGTTTTTCGTGTGCAATCAGTGCCCACGCCGCATCAACCAGATGACGAAATTCCGGTTCGAGCAAGATCGGACAGTTGAATTCCTGTCGCGAGCTGTTGATATCCACGCCGCTGATTTCCATCAGACCGTTGGCCTGGCAAAGTTTCCGCAAACGAAGCAATTGCGGCTTGGTGTTGCGCGGCGGCATGTAGGTGATCGCTTTAAAGCCGATCTTGTTCAACTCCGGCACCAGCGCGTCGAGATAGTCGTCCTCAAACTTCTCGGCCTTCTTGTCGCCAGTCGGCGACTCGCCAACGTCGCCGAGATAGGCGTACGCCGGAATCGCGCCGATGTCATTGGCAAACTTCACCGCATCGCGGACATTGATACATTCATCTTTGCCGGAGAGAATGAAAAAGTCCGGAACCAGCGCGGACTTGAAAACGCCGAGCAGGTCGTAGGCATAATGCGGATTATTCAGATCCAGCAACACGGCTTTCAATTTCTCAGGCATTGGAATTTTCATTTGCTCTTCAACAAACGAAATCAGCTTCTGCCCTTTGCCGTATGCTGCGATCAGTTTCAGAGACAGTGCGTAAAGAATATGCCGCTCCGTGATCGATCCGCCGCCAGCCGCTTCGGAAATCGCCATGACATCTTTTTCGAAATCGAGTTGCGGCGCGCCGAGCTGTGCCAGCTTCGCGTTGAGCAAACCAACTTCTTTCCGATCACGTGCGATCCGCGCCTTGGTGATCGGTTTTAGGAATTCTGCAACCGCCTTGAACTGATTACGCGGAATGCCGTGGAAAGCAATGTAACTGACATTCGGCTCGTCCGGGTTATTGGTCTTGCGACCTTCAACCAGCGTTCCGTCCATGTTGACGCGAATTTCACAACCGGCGGTGCTGGCGATGTTGACGGCCTTGCAGGCTTCCAGCATTTCCTCACAACCGGAAACGGAATCATGATCCATGATGCCGACGGTCTGCAAACCAGCTTGAGCGGCTTTCACCGCCGCCATACAAGGCGAATATGGACTGAACGAATAGATCGAGTGAACATGATTATTTACCTCATCCGTTTGCTTCACGCCCGCCTTCACCAAGTCGCCCAGTTCGCGGATTGCCGCCAGTCGGGTCTTCACACAAGGATCGTTTAAATTCGTAAAACTCATAAGAAAAACTCCTGTTTATGTTCCGGTATGCTATGCTTTTCGGCCTGATGACGAAACAAGAATCTATTACGGCATGCCCGCTTTGCGCCCGCAAAGCGACGAGCCCGTTTTACCGCGACCGGAAACGGGAATTTTTCCAATGCTTGGAATGCGATCTGGTTTTTGTTCCGCCGGAATTCCACCTTTCGCCGGAAGCAGAGAAGGCTCGTTATAAGTTTCATAGCCAAAGCCTGACCAATTCGGGCTACCGAGCCTTCTTGAACCGGCTGTTCCAGCCCTTGAAAGGTAAACTGACTCCCGGCGCACACGGACTCGATTTCGGTTGCGGCAAGACGCCGACACTTTCAGTACTGTTTGAAGAAGTCGGGTTCCCCTGCGCCAACTATGATCTGTACTTTGCCAATCATCCGGCAGTTTTAGAAAAGCAATATGGCTTTCTGACCTGTTCAGAAACAATGGAGCATTTCCAGAATCCTCGCGAAGAATTTGAACGATTCCTACAGCTGGTGAAACCCGGCGGATGGATCGGCATTATGACGCAGCTACACGACGAAGCTTCCGAGTTCGAAAAGTGGTTCTACAAAGACGACTCGACACACCTTTGCTTTTTCTCGCGCCGGACGTTCCAATGGCTGGAAAAAACCTACGATCTGCGCGCCGAATTCCATCCGAATGGCGTCGTTCTTTTCCAAAGGCCGGAATTATAAATTCAGCATAACCCACCCCGGCCTACGGCCATCCCTCCAACGGAGAGGAACAGTGCATTTGGAATGTAGAACAAACGTCTCACTTGATTTCTGCCTCCGGCAGATCCTCCAAAGGCGGGAAAACGACTGGGACGGTCGTTCTTTACCGAAAGATTATTTCGTCTTTTTCGGGACGATCATCATGAA
>JBILEA010000241.1:0-4241 GCA_044352355.1 Pontiellaceae bacterium
CAAGATCACCGCACAGCTTTTCGTACGGCGGCGGATTCTGCCACGGATTTTCAGCCAGCGCATCCAGCAAGACCTGCGCTTTCGATTTCAAACCGGACTCCTCCAGCTTTTTGGCATCCTTCTGCGCCTGCTTGGTATAAACCAGTTTCCAGCTCACCAGCCCGGCTCCGCATCGCACTCCTCAACCGGCGTCTGAAGACCCTCCGCGATCGATTCCCGCATACCGGGAACACTGGCCAGATAAAGCGTCTCCTGAACCGAACGCCAGTCCTCTTCAGAAATCAGCACCGCCGAATTGCGCTTACCGGCAATCTGCACCGGTTCGTGCGAAACCGACACCTCATCCACCAACGCATACAAATTCTTCCGTGCTTCTGTCGCTGTCATTGTCGTCATCATTTCACCTCGCCCAACAGCGTACGCTTTCCCGTACGATAAGCAACCCGAAGTTCCAATGCTTAGAAACTAAAATTACTAGATTGCGAGATTGACGATTCATTTTCACTTCTCCTTAGAAAAAAAGGTCGGTTCCGGAATCAGTAATTTTGAGTACATAGTTGTAAAAATTACCGCAAAATTTTCATATCAAACCCATTCATTATCGCGACTTCGATCCGGTTTGTGCGCTGCTCAAAATGGCTTCAACTTTCACAATATCTTCCGGCGTGTCGACTCCGATACCAACATCTTCGACCTGCAAAACGTTCATCCGGCAGCCGATGTAGAGCGCGCGTAACTGTTCGAGTTTTTCGAGATTTTCCAGCCGGCAAGGCGGCTCCGCCACCAGTTTCAGCAGATAGTCGCGCCGGTAGGCGTAGATTCCAATGTGCCGCCAGTGCGCGCCGGTCGCATCGGTTCCGGCGTCGCGGACGTGCGGAATAACGGAGCGGGAAAAATAGAGCGCCTGTCCGTCGCGGGCGAAAACGGCTTTGACGATGGCCGGATTTTTGAGGTCGGCTTCGTTTTTAATCGGCGCGGCGGCGGTCGCCATATCCCATTCGCCGGAAGTCATCACAGCGGCCAGCCGGTCGATCAGCTCCGGGTCCATCAGCGGCTCATCGCCCTGAATGTTAATCAGCACGTCGCAATCTTCTCCGGCGACGGCTTCGGCGATGCGATCGGTGCCGGACGGATGATCGTCGCGGGTCATAACGGCTTTTACACCGGGAATTTTAAAGGAGGCGACCGCATCAATAATGCGCTGGTCGTCGGTGGCGACCAGAACAGCGTCCAGCGATTTCGCCTTCACCACCTGCTCGGCGACGCGCTGAATCATTGGTTTGCCCGCGATCATCGCCAGCGGTTTGCCGGGCAGACGCGTGGAAGCCCAGCGGGCCGGTATGACTCCGATCACACGACTCATGCCGCGCTCCCGGAGGTGAACGTATTCATATAGGCAATCAATTCCTGCTGTGTGCAACAGGCGGTACCGAGTTTGCCGACTACAACGCCGGCGGCGAAGTTGGCCAGCTCAGCCGCTTCCAGGAAGCTGGCTCCGGCGGCCAGCGCCAGCATGTAGGCGGCGATCACGGTGTCGCCCGCGCCGCTGACATCGAAAACTTCACGCGCCCGAGTCGGAATATGCTGCGGCGCAGCACCTTGCTCCAGCAGCAACATGCCATGTTCACTCAGCGTCACCAGCAACACTTCGGCGTCCCAGCGTTCCTGCAACATACGACCGGCCTCGATCAGTGGTTTGTCTTCGAGCGGATTGGCCGCCGGACGAACGTACGGAAGCCCGGCCACGGCAAAGGTTTCACGACGGTTCGGACTGGCGAACGTAATGCCGCCGACGTTGAGCGGGTGGGTATCTTTCGGGTCGTAACCGACCGGAATTCCCGCTTCGTGCGCGGCACTTACGATATGGTCAATGACATCC
The DNA here is from genome assembly GCA_044352355.1 of Pontiellaceae bacterium. GTDB lineage: Bacteria > Verrucomicrobiota > Kiritimatiellia > Kiritimatiellales > Tichowtungiaceae > Tichowtungia. Next base: position 1,880 of record JBILEA010000241.1, read on the forward strand.
TGCTCCAGTGTGCCTTTGCCATAATCCTCAATAATCACAGCCGTCGCGTCATTTACTGCATTACGCAGCTTAGCCAGAAATTTTTCCTTATCCGCGCCGGTCCAGTCGGGATAACGCTCACGATCCACACGTACCACCTGCTGGCGTTCGGCAATCACACGGGTTTTCACCGTCGTCTGAAATCCAGGCAATTCATAAACTGCGCCGCAATCAATATTCATGCCGGAAAAAACCCGTTTGAGCTCAGCGCCATGCTCATCTTTTCCAAGAATTCCTGCCGCCAGACACTGTCCGCCGAGCGCAGCGACATTGGCGCAAACATTGCCCGCGCCGCCGGGCATATATTTCTCGCCGGTCACTTCAACCACTGGAACCGGCGCTTCGGGCGAAACCCGCGAAACGGTTCCATAAATAAAGCGATCAAGAATCAAATCGCCGACGACCAGCACACGCTGACCGGCCATTTTTGCAAAAATATCTTTCGCACGATTATTTGTCAGTTTCATCGCCGTCCTTTTTTTCTGTAATCCAAAAATCATCACCCGGACCGTTCACCTCATGGAGCGTCACACTTACCCGTCCGAACGGGGTGCTCAAGCGGGTCTGAGTCAACAACCGCCGCGGATCGCGTGATATCCATACCGTAGCCTTTCCCTTGCGCACAAACAAGCCGTCAAACATGGCTTCCGGCTTCAATTCAAGACTCGGAACGTCCCGATCATAATGCGGCAGATCAACCTGCCGGATGCCGAATGTTTTGAGAAACAAATCGTAGATTTTTTCATCGGCCATCACGCGATGGGTCGTTTCCGTGTTTTCTTCCAGCTGAACCGACCGCATAAAATACATGAAACTGAAGATATCACGCATACCGGGCTTGATGTCGTAGATCTTTTCCTTGCCGTTCACCAGATGCACGTAGTGTGCCTTGAGCGTATTGAAGTCAAACGTAGTCACTTCATGGCAACGATAATTCCGCTCTTTTATGTCCTGCATATACCGCACGGGTAGCAGCGTTTCCGGATCAATCAGGCTCTCATGCAGATCATCCACTTTGCAAATGTGATCAAAAAACGGGTAAGTCCTCGTTGTGAGCCGTAACGCCAGCACCTCGCGCCCTTCATAGGTATCCATTTGCGTCACCGCCTTCGACCACGCCACCGGAATTCCGTTCCAGGTGATGGAATAGATCAGTTCCTCACCAACCGGAAACGGCAGCCCGGCAGCGAAAAGACTCGCGGCCAAGGCAACCCATGCTCCAAAAACGGATAACCCTCGAATCATAAATCTATCGTCCATTCACACGGTCCTAACACGCAATCAGTATTGGTTGAATCACATTTTTTACTCAACTGCTTTTCATCCGCAGATTTTCGCAGATGGCCGCAGATTAAAAATGGACGCCCCCTCTCATCTGCGATAATCGGCGTTCATCTGCGGATAAATTTTTGCGGCTTTGCCTCTCCGGGGTTAGAACACAATTCAGAGTAATTTCGTATTACTCGTCACGCATTACTTGTCACGTATTACGCACAAACTGCCGGCATTTCAGACCCGCAGCAACAAATAGTGCCCGCGTCTGCTCATTAAAGTGATACTCATGCTCATACACCACCTCCGCAAGCCCCGCATTGATAATCATCTTCGCGCACATCAAACACGGACTGATCGTGCAGTAAAGAATCCCGTCCTTCACCGAAATACCATGATAAGCCGCCTGAACGATCGCATTCTCCTCGGCGTGACAGCAGACGCAGTCGCCCAGCGAATGACCCGACGGCGCATCCGAATTACAACGGGCGCAGCCGCCCTCATCGCAATTAGCGATGCCTCGCGGTGTGCCGTTATAGCCGGTCGAAATAATCCGCCGGTCACGGACAATCACCGCCGCCACCTGACGCCGGCAGCAATTACCCCGCCGTGACACCACATGCGCGATATCCATAAAATACTCATCCCAGCCTGGACGTCGATGCTTACTCATTGATTACCTCTTTTCGAAAATTTCACACACCATTTAGCACTACGATCCGTAAGTTCCTTGTTTTTATTGAATAAAAAATCCAGGCATGAGTGGAGAATTATTCTGCCCATAATTATTCTGCTAATTTTTTTTCATTTTATGGCTTTGGTTGCGGCTTTGCCGCGCCAGGAACTGCGACACGAATTCCGGAACCGCAACCGGCCACCCATCCTATTTCATTACCCATCAAGATTCAACCGTTTCAAAAAATAGATTGGTAACTCTGAAACCAATTTCTGTACACTTGAAGCGAATGAGCACTGACAAACCCAGCCCACTGCGCGGTCGATGGCCGTTAATCCTCGCCGGATTGACTACGATCACAGGCATCTGTCTGTC
>JBILEA010000242.1:0-4235 GCA_044352355.1 Pontiellaceae bacterium
TCCTGCCAGCCCATTTGTCGGCATTTTTCGCTTAATTCGTCTTTAACTTTCCACAATTCTTCTAGAATTTCATCTGCCATGGTGGACACCTCCCAATTCAACTGCTGACGGGCGGCGGAAACCAAATCCCGTGACACTCGTGCAGTCAAATAACTGATCACCGATGTCTCAATATAAACCGACTTCTTCACGGCCGGAAGAATAGCCACTTTCCCAACCATTGGAAACTTTTCCGACGGTTTTCCAATGCTTGAAAACGCGACCAGTGCGGCGCGTCATAATTTCCAAATATTGGAAAATATTTTACATTGCGCGGTATCAGCCGCGCAATGTATCGATCAGCTTCTGAAGTTTTTCCCGCTTTTCGATCAACTCGGCTTTACGTTTTTCTTCACCGGCGACCACCTCGGCAGGTGCACGGCTGACAAAGTTTTCGTTCGATAATTTTTTGACAATGCTTGTGATGCCGTTCTCAACCACTTCGATCTGCTTCTTGAGCTTCGCGATTTCACCGGCGGTGTCCACCAACCCTTCAATCGACATATAAACCGTGCCGAGCTGACTGATGCCGCTGGGCATGGCACCTTCAGGTGTGAAATCGCGGTCAATCCCGATGGATTCAGCGCCGAGCAAAGAGGACACCGATGCGATGTCTTCGCTCAACATCTTGCCGGTGCGCTCCTGCGCCGGACGAATATAAAACTTCGCCTGCTGTTTCGGCGTAAGGTTATAATCCGTCCGCAACGTGCGGCCCACGCGAATCAGATCATGCTTGGCATCCACATATTCAACAGTGCCGCGCTGTACGCCAAGCGCGCTCAAATCCTCGTACGAAAGAGCCTTCGGCCATGGCGCGGTCTGAATGGACTCACAGGACCCGTTATAACCCATGCCATGCCACAGCTCTTCGGTAATAAACGGAATAAACGGATGCAGCAGACGAATGGCACTGGAGAAAACATAGTGCATCACCTGCTCAACTTCCTGTTTGCGCTGCGCATCTTCTCCGCGAAATACGCTCTTGGAGTATTCAACATACCAGTCACAGTAGTGATGCCACATAAAGTCGTACATCGCCAGCGCGGCATCGTTGAAACGATGCCGGGCCAAATTATCTTCCGTATTACGAATCGCCTCGGACAGCTTTGCCAGCAGGTGCTGATCGTCCGGACTGAGCGTCATTTTGCTCAAGTCAGTCGCATCCGGATTAATCACCGCGCCGGTGGCATTCATCTGCATAAAGCGCGCGGCATTCCAGATCTTGGTGCAGAAGTTGCGGCCCAGCTCGAACTTTTCATCGCTGATATACACGTCCTGCCCGGTCGCCGTCAGCATCATCAGACTGAAGCGCAGCGCGTCAGCGCTGTATTTTTCAATGATGTTGAGCGGGTCGATCGAGTTGCCGAGACTCTTGCTCATCTTGCGCCCCTGATCGTCGCGCACGGTACCGTGGAAATAGACCGTATCGAACGGAATATCGCCCATGAATTCAATGCCGGCCATAATCATACGGGCCACCCAGAAAAAGAGAATTTCCGGCGCGGTCGCAATCGTATTGGTCGGATAAAAGTGTTTCAGGTCGGCGGTCTGCTCCGGCCAGCCGAACACGCTGAACGGCCAGAGCCACGACGAAAACCAGGTATCGAGAACATCTTCATCCTGCCGGATATCCTTCACGCCGCAAACCGGACAGGTATGAGGAACTTCCCGGGCCGCCCACTCGTGGCCGCAGGCATCGCAGTAGAATACCGGGATGCGATGACCCCACCAGATCTGACGCGAAATGCACCAGTCACGGATATTTTCCATCCATTCGAGATAAACCTTATTCCAACGTTCGGGAACAAACTTGATGCGTCCGTCGCGTACCGCCGCGATGGCCGGCTTGGCCAGCGGCTGCATTTTGACAAACCATTGCGGCGAAAGACGCGGTTCAACCACCGTTGAACAGCGATAGCAGTGACCGACCGAATGCATATGCTTGTCGATCTTCTCAATCAGCCCGCCGTGCTTCAAATCTTCGACCAGCTGTTTGCGGCAGTCGAAACGGTCAAGCCCGGCGTACGGCCCGGCCGCTTCGTTCATCACGCCGTGATCATCCATCACGTTAATCGGCGCCAGCTTATGCCGCAGACCGATTTCAAAGTCGTTCGGATCATGCGCAGGGGTCACCTTGACGCAACCGGTACCAAAAGCAGGATCAACAAACTCGTCAGCAACTACCGGAATTTCCCGTCCAAGGATTGGAAGAATCAGCGTCTTGCCGACTAGATCACGATAACGCTTATCGCGTGGACTCACCGCAACCGCAACGTCGCCGAGCATTGTCTCCGGACGAGTAGTAGCGACCACAATTTTGCGCTTTTCATCTTTGACCGTATAGCGGATGTAATAAAGTGCACCTTCGGTTTCGACGTGTTCGCTCTCTTCGTCAGACAGCGCGGTCGTGCAGCGCGAACACCAGTTAATGATGCGATTGCCGCGGTAAATCAGCCTTTTTTCATAGAGCCGGCAGAATACTTCTACAACCGCTTTGCTCAGCCCCTCATCCATCGTAAAGCGCTCGCGATCCCAGTCGCATGACGAGCCCAGCTTTTTCAACTGGCCGACAATCGTGTTACCGTACTCCTCTTTCCACGCCCAGACTTCCTTCAAAAACTCATTGCGCGGAAGGTCATGGCGGCTTCTGCCCTCCTTGGCCAGCTTACGCTCAACCACGTTCTGCGTCGCGATGCCCGCATGGTCGGTGCCCGGCACCCACAGCGCATTTTTCCCCTGCATACGCTTCTGACGAATCAGCACATCCTGAATCGTGTTATTCAGTGCATGCCCCATGTGCAGAATACCTGTCACGTTCGGCGGCGGGATTACAATCGTCCACGGCTCTTTGGCCTCATCGGGTACAGCATGGAAGGCTTTATCTTCCATCCATTTGGCATACCACTTCGCCTCAACTCCGGCAGGCTCATAATTTTTCGGTAACTCAGCCATAAGAAATCTCCATGGAACGGTGGAATAAAGGAATGTTGGAATATTCGCGTGGATTCGCGTTCATTCGCCGGTTTTGTATTGGCCCGGCTCTTCGGCGACTTTCAATTGTGCATCGGCAGTACGTTTTCCTAACAGTTGGCGGTAGACGGGTCCGAGAATCGGGCTGAACATCAGCCGTTTATTCATTACCGCCTTTTGTTCTTCCAAGGTCATTCCGGCGAACTCAGCTTGCCGTTTGACTTGAATGTCATTCTTCATCTTCACGCAATCAAATGTCTTTTTCATAACCGACGACCTCCTGTGGACTGCGAATGTCAATTTGCCTGTAACCCTTCAGCATATTGATCGCATTGTATGCCTTGATTTTATCAAAGTGAACAATGTGTTTAAAATTCCAACTGACCAACAAGTCCACTTGCTCGACACTGGCAACGGCTATGTGCTCGGCATCGTGAAGACTGGATGCCCCGAGGATTCCTGCTTCCAGATATGCGTCGCGCAATTGCACAATTTCATCCGTTACATCAACTTCCTGAGTGAAAGCACTCACCTCGGAAACTAGTTTCGACACCACTTCAGGAGCGCCCTCCAGCTCGTCAAGCACCCGCTGAGAGACAACAACAGCAAACCGCCCATCTTTTACTTCGTCGAAAAAACGGCGGCTTTCTTTTTCGAATTCCTCATCGAAGCATCCGCCGAATACCGACGTATCCACAAAGACTCTCAATCTGCGGCGGCGGCTGGTTTTGTATGGAGCCGGTTCCTCCGAAACTTTCAGTTCTCCGCAGCCATTACGTTCGGCCAGCAGTCTACGCTGAATTTCGTTCTTCATTTCTACACAATCAAATTTTTTCTTCATAACTGATGGCCTCCGCTGAGTTACGGTTATCCTGCGGAAGTTTCCAAACATTGGAAAGATCGACCTGAACGTTTCCAAACCTTGGAAAAATTACTTCTTCGCCTTTTCCTCTTCGAGGAACAGCTTGTATTCCACGCTATCAACCAGCGCTTCCCAGGATGCTTCGATAATATTTTCAGAAACACCGACGGTGCCCCACGTTTTCACGCCGTCGCTCGACTCGATCAGTACGCGGGTTTTGGCCGCGGTCGCCTCTTCCGGATCGAGGATGCGCACGGAATAGTCAACCAGCGACACATCGGCGATCACAGGGTAAAACTTCACCAGCGCGTCGCGCAAAGCATGGTTGAGCGCATCAACCGGGCCGTCGCCCGAGCCATTCGAC
>JBILEA010000243.1:0-4234 GCA_044352355.1 Pontiellaceae bacterium
GCGTTCGATGAGCGGGGTGCGTACACCGCCGAGTGTTTCAATGCCGAGTGTCAGCGGCGTCACGTCGAGCAGAAGCACATCCTTCACTTCGCCCTTCATGATGCCACCCTGAATGGCTGCGCCGACGGCAACTACTTCATCCGGGTTTACCCCCTTATGAGGCTCTTTGCCGCCGAAGAGGTCTTTGACTGAGTTTTGGACGCGTGGCATACGGGTTGAGCCGCCGACTAGAATCACTTCATCAATCTGGCTGATGCTCAGCTTGGAATCCTGCAGACAGGATTTTACAGGGCCCTCTGCACGGGCAATTAGATCATCCACTAACTGCTCCAGCTTGGAACGGGTGAGGGTGACATTCATGTGTTTCGGGCCGCTGGCATCGGCGGTAATAAACGGCAGATTGATATCGGTCGAATTCGAGCTGGAGAGTTCGCACTTGGCTTTTTCCGCCGCTTCTTTGAGGCGCTGCTGGGCCATTGGATCTTTGGAGAGGTCGACGCCTTGTTCTTTTTTGAACTCCTGAACCAGCCAGTCCATCACTTTCTGGTCGAGATCGTCGCCGCCAAGATGTCCGTCGCCATTGGTGGCCGCTACTTCGAAAACGCCGTCGCCGATATCGAGAATCGAAATATCGAATGTTCCGCCGCCGAGGTCGTAGATGGCGATCTTTTCATCGTGCTTTTTATCGAGACCGTAGGCCAGCGATGCGGCGGTCGGTTCATTGACGATACGCAACACGTCAAGACCAGCAATCTTACCGGCGTCTTTGGTTGCCTGTCGCTGACGGTCATTGAAGTAGGCCGGAACGGTGATCACGGCTTGAGTGATTTTTTCGCCAAGGTAGGCTTCGGCGTCGGTCTTCATCTTCTGTAAAATCATTGCGGAAATTTCCGGCGGTGCGTAGGTTTTGTCGCCGATCTTAATATGAGCATCACCGTTGGAGGCTTTTACCACCTGATAAGGGACCAGTTCGATTTCGTGGGCGACCTCTGCATAGTTGCGGCCCATGAAACGCTTCACCGAGAAGATTGTGTTTTTCGGATTGGTCACAGCCTGGCGTTTAGCGGCCTGACCGACCAGTCGTTCGCCGTCTTTAGTAAATGCTACTACCGATGGGGTTGTGCGTCCGCCTTCAGCATTTGGAATAACGGTAGGTTCACCGCCCTCCATAATCGCCATACAAGAATTGGTTGTTCCGAGGTCTATTCCTAAAACTTTTGATGCTGTTGCCATAGTTTTGCTCCTTTCAGTTGTCTGCTGCGCCAGATCCGCCTTGGCGGAAAATTTGTTTTTAAAATCTGCTTTAGATTAAGCAGGCAGCGTGCCGAAGAGAAGTTATTAGTTATAAGTTATTAGTTATAAGCGATTTATATAAAACTTAGCTTCTTAATATTTTTGAAAGCGGCGACTGGAATGGCACACTTCGCGCTTTCTTAGCGACAAAGTGGCACACTATCCGGGCGCTGGAGTTCTAGTGATTTGGAATATACAATACATGTCTGAAAAGGAATAATTTTGGTTATCGAATGGGCGGACACGCAAAAAAGCAATGGGTGGCATTTATTGCTATGGCTTTTTGCAGTGGATCGGATGCTTCGCAGACTATGCGGGGATCTATACCGGGACCTTCTCTGGTGGCGATGTTGGAACGTGGCGAATGACGGTGAATAGTTCCGGGGACTTAAAGGGATTTTTAAGCTCGGATTCTGATACAAATGCCTATGTTGCAACTGGCACCGTTGCAACAAATGGAACATTCAGGTTTGATGCGATTGGGGTAGATGGTGACTTTTTCGGAAGTATAGATGGTTCAGGGGATGTGTCCGGGGTGTTTGGAGTCACTTTGCCTGCAGTCAACTGAACAGGGGTTGCTACGCCGGCAGGTCCGAACGGCTGTAGCCGTTGGCGCCGAGGACTTCATCCGTTGTTCGAAAATGACATTTGCAGGTTTGGAGCAGAATGCCGGGGCCTTTGTGGGCAACGAGTTCTTTGGCGATCTGTTTGACTTTGGCCGAGCAGCCTTTCGGTACTGTTTCCATGCCGAAATCTTTTTCCATTTTGCGCAGAGCCATCAGGAATCCAGCGCGGGCCAGGATGGAGGCGGCCGCAACGGCCGGGTCGGATTCTGCCTTCGTGCGCTGATCCATTTTTATTTTTCTGCCCTTTTCCATCAGTGCACGTTCGATGCGGGCGGTGGGTCCGAATTTGTCTGAAAGGGCTCGCGGGCAGCCGGGGACTTTTTCGAGCAGGTTTTCAATGGCGCGGGCATGACCCCAAGCGAGCAGGCGGTTGACGTTGGCGATTTTGGCGTACATCCGGTTATAGGCTTCCGGGCCGATGGCGACAATCGCATATTTTCCTTCGAGTTTTTTTCGAATATCGGAAGCCATTTGCAGGGCAACGCGGTCGCTGGAGATTTTTTTACTGTCTTTGGCGCCCAGTTCCTTGAGAAATTCGACCGTTTTGGCGTCGGTATACACGGAAGCAATTACAAGGGGTCCGAAAAAGTCACCCTTACCGCTTTCGTCGATACCCATGTGGGGTTCAATGCTTTCTGGGTCGTGGATGGCATCGTAACCGATACGAGCTTCGCCGAGCACTTCAGGTTCCAAGGTGAAAGTGATCCATTCTTCAGCCCCTTTGCCTTGAACTAGACATTTACCGGAAGTGTAGAGATTGACGCGACAAGTTCCTGCATCCACGGCGATCTGTGTATGCGGGACTTCAACGGGGGTGTAGCGCGGTTCGCGCAGCAGGGCTGCCAACTTCGTCTGTTGATCACTGGTAAGTTTGATAGTGAAAGAGTTTTGTTTCATTCGGAGCGTTCTTAGCAGAGTTTGGCTTTATTAGGAAAGCAAAAGGTTTGTCCTGTATCAAAAACCCCTTGACCCGTTCTGTCTGGAAGCGTAGATTGCGGGCTTTCAAGTTGGTCTCTGGAAGAGAGTGGGCCCCCGGTCCGCTCTTTTTTGCTCCAGGGCTTTGTTTTTTTGGCTTTTTGAAATCGGGAGGGGACGATGAACAGCGAACTGAGTGCCGTTGTGGAATATATGGAACGCGAGCGTGGAGTTGATCGCGAAACCATTATCGGGGCCATAGAATCTGCTTTGCAAAATGCCGCCAGTAAAAGCATCGCGGATGCAGAAGATTTGCGCGTTGAGATAAGCAGGGAAACTCTTGATATTAAAGCCTTTGCGCGTAAAAAAGTGGTTATAGCAGTCAATAATCGCTATAATGAAGTCAGTTTGGCTGAGGCTCGTCGAACCAATCCTTCGGCGCAACTTGATGAAATGGTCGAAATTGAATCTACGCCGCGTAATTTCGGCCGTATTGCCGCGCAAACGGCGAAACAGACGATTCTGCAACGTATCCGTCAGGCCGAAAAGAGCCGAATTTTTGAGGATTACAAGAACCGTACCGGAGAGATCGTTACCGGTACCGTGCGCCGTTTTGAGCGCAGCACGGTTGTTATTGAGCTCGACCACGGCGCTGAAGGCGTAATGCCGTCGAAGGAACGTGTTCCGACCGAAGAGTATGAAGTGGGTGAGCGTATTCGGGCTTATATTGCCTCTATTAGAGATAGAGAATCCGGCCCGGAAATTCTTCTTTCCCGCAGTCATCCAGATTTCGTTCGTCGTCTTTTCGAGCTGGAAGTTTCTGAAATTGCTGACGGAACCATGGAAATCCGTGGTATAGCCCGTGAGGCTGGGTGCCGTAGTAAAGTCGCGGTTATTTCACATGATGAGCGCGTTGACCCCGTCGGCGCTTGTGTCGGCATCCGCGGCATGCGCGTCAAAAATATCGTTCGCGAACTGAATGGTGAAAAAATTGATATTGTTCGCTGGAGCGATGATATTAAAACGCTGGTTGTTAATGCTCTTGCCCCCGCTAAGCTAAAAACAGTCGCTGTAGACGAGCCGACGCATACCGTCACGGTAACCGTTGAGGCGGACCAATTGTCGCTGGCCATCGGTAAGCGCGGTCAAAATGCCCGCCTCACTTCTAAGTTGATTGGCTGGCGCGTGGACATCCAGAAGGATGAAGAGGCGATGAATTTTGAAGAGCGAGTCGCTGCGGCAGTTCACAGCTTGGCTGCGATCGAGGGCATCGGCGAAGAATGGGCCGAAAAACTGGTTTATGCCGGATTCTTATCGGTCGAAGGCATTATGGCCGCCGATCTGTCCGACCTCGAAGAAATCGAGGACGTTACTCCTGAACAGGCGCAGGCTCTCTGGAG
>JBILEA010000244.1:0-4215 GCA_044352355.1 Pontiellaceae bacterium
GAGCGAAGCAAGGTTTTAGAAAAGTCGATATCGGGTGGTAATGGATTTGGAACAAATGCTTCATAGTCACCAGTACATCTGACCAGTTTTCCGCACCCATATTTTCTGCTTTTCATACGTTAACGTATATATTCCGCACTGATAATAATCAACCGTATTATTATCAATAAAGCAATTAAACGATAATAAGGCTTTTTGTTGTTTTCGGAATAGTGTAAACGCAACTCGCAATCTGGCGTAGCGCCGGATTGCCACTCCCGCTGGTTGTTGCAGAAAGCCTCGCTTCGCGTCCGATCCGGTTTAAAGACTCCGCATCGGAATGCGGAGCCACATAGCGCCGACCGGTAAATCCAAAATGCACAGAGGTCTACACGGGTCCCTTTTCGGTTTTGGTCTATAAAAAGCTTTTATATAGCCCATAAAAATGGCTTTATATGAGCTATAAAGAAAGGTTTATAGCTCATGAAATGGAACTGGCAGCAAGAAACCTGGCCGGAGTTTACATTCGATTCCGCCGCGCTGGCCGCGATGGAAGCAAAATTCCTGACCACTTCGGGCGTTCTGCTCGGAACCTGCAGACACCTCGATGGCGGAGAGCTGAAAGCGCTGACTGTTGAACTGATGAGCGAGGAGGCGCTGAAAACCTCCGAAATCGAGGGAGAGTTTTTGAACCGCGACAGCCTTCAATCGTCGATCCGTCGTCAGTTCGGTTTGCAGACGGACGACCGTAAAGTTCCGCTGGCTGAGCAGGGCATCGCCGAAATGACCGTTCAAGTTTATCAGACATGGGCGGATCCGCTTACGGATGAAACCCTTTTTCGGTGGCACGCCATGCTGACGCAGGGCCGGCGTGACCTCAGTGATATCGGATGCTACCGGACTTCTTTTGAGCAGATGCAGGTGGTTTCCGGTTCGGTTGACCGACGAAAAGTGCATTTCGAGGCGCCCCCTTCAAAAACGGTTCCACCGGAAATGACGGCTTTTAATGCCTGGTTTAACCGCACGGCACCCGGCGGCAAACAACCGTTGCCCGCTCTGACCCGCGCCGGAATGGCCCACCTTTATTTTGTCAGCGTCCATCCGTTCGAAGACGGTAATGGACGGATAGGTCGCGCCATCGCCGAAAAGTCGCTGGCACAGAATCTGCAGCGTCCGACCCTGATTGCCTTGGCGCACACCATTGAAGCAAACCGTAAGGCCTATTACGCTGCGCTGGAACGGATCAATCAGCATCTGGAAATCACCGACTGGCTCCTTTATTTTGCGAATACGGTTTTGGATGCGCAGGACTACACGATTCGCTCTGTCGAATTTCTGATCGGAAAAGCCAAGCTGTACAACCGACTGGCCGACGCGTTGAACGAACGGCAGCAGAAAGTGCTCGCCCGCATGTTCAACGAGGGACTCTCCGGGTTCAAAGGCGGACTCAGCGCCGATAACTATATCCACATCACCAAAACTTCGGCGTCAACTGCCACTCGCGACCTGCAGGACCTGGCTGCCAAAGGCGCTCTGCGCCGCACGGGTGAGTTGAAGCATACTCGCTACCATCTGAATCTGCCGTTTTGATTCTTCACCGCATTCTTGCAGAAAGCCTCGCTTCGCGTCCGATCCGGTGCAAAGACTCCGCATCGGAATGCGGAGCCACATAGCGCCGACCGGTAAATCCAAAATGCACAGATGTCTACACGGGCACTTTTTTTAGGATTAAATCTGGAAATATTTATTGCCGGTTATTAGCATATCTGGAACTATTTATTACCGGTTTAGATGAGTGCGTTGTGATGAAACGAAGGAGAGTCCCTGCCCATGATCCAAATACTCAAAGAAATCCTGCTCGACTTTCACGAGACCGAGCCGGAAACAGGGGTGCCCCGCCGCGTGGAGCTTACACCCATCGCCGGGAAAGCCAGCGTCTGTATCGGCGTGCGGCGCAGCGGAAAATCAACCTTCATGTTCCAGATCATGCAGCGCCTGCAGAACAACGGAGTATCCCGCCGGAATTTTCTGTATCTTAACTTTTTCGATGACCGGCTGCACGGGCTCCAGCATGAAAAACTCAATGTAATTCTTGAAGCCTACTTTTCTCTCTATCCGGAAAAGAAAAACAGGGAAAAAATCTACTGTTTTTTTGACGAAATACAGGCGGTGTCCGGCTGGGAGCCCTTCGTGGATCGTGTCATGCGGACTGAAAACTGCGAAATGTACCTCACCGGCTCATCAGCGCAGATGCTGTCCAAAGAGGTTGCCACACAGATGCGCGGCCGGGCGCTTTCCTGGGAAGTCTTCCCCTTTTCCTTTCGGGAATTTCTCGATTTCAAAAAAATCGAAGTCGGCACCCCGCCCTCCACCCGGCAGCGTCTTCTCATCGCAAAGGCCTTCGAAGAATACCGCGAAACAGGGGGATTCCCTGAAGTATCCGGGCTTGACCGCCACTTGCGCATAAAGGTTCATCAGGAATATTTTAACTCAATGCTCTTCCGCGACCTGATTGAACGCCACGACATCTCCCACCCAAAAGCGGTTGCGGATCTGGCGCATCGCCTGATAGACAATACCGCCTCACTGTACTCCATCAACAGCCTCACCGGTTATCTCAAGGCCTTGGGACACAACGCCCCAAAATCCGCCGTCTCGAACTGGCTGAATTGGTTCGAAGACGCTTACTTGCTGTTCCCGGTTCGTATTTTCGATGCCTCACTGGCACGATCCAATACCAATCCGAAAAAGATCTATTGCATTGACCATGCGCTGGTGAACTCCGTCAGCTCAGGCATTCTCATCAACTCCGGACATCTGCTGGAAAATCTGGTGTTTACGGCACTGCGCCGTTTAACGCCGGACATTTTCTATTATAAAACGAAAACTGGGCAAGAAGTGGACTTCATTACCGGGCAAAAAGACCGCCCCCGAATGCTGATTCAGGTATGCGAATCCATAACCCATCCTCAAACCCGGAAAAGAGAAATCGCGGCACTGACCGAGGCCATGTCTGAACTGAAGATCTCTTCATCCGTCATTGTCACACAACACGAAGAAGACCGGATTCAGGTTGAATCCGGGATCATCAATGTGCTACCGGCATGGCGCTTCCTTTTGAGTCTGTAAACGCCGATCAAAAAGTAAGAGAGGTGTCGGGCGTAATTGGTTAAATCGTTCAAATGGTGCTGCGCACTTCGTTGAAGCCTTTTCCGCCTCCGGCGGATCTGCCCGAAGCAGAAAAATCGGGCGACTCACACACTCCCATACACCCACACGCTCTTACCTGTCCACGCGGGCGCCGCCGCCGCCGACCAGTTTTTTGACTTCAGAGAGCGAGGCCATGGTGGTGTCGCCGGGCGTGGTCATGGCGAGTGCTCCGTGCGCTGCGCCGTATTCCACTGCCAGTTGCGGATCTCCCAGCTCCATCAGTCCGTAGATAAATCCGGAAGCAAAACTGTCGCCGCCGCCGACGCGATCCATGATTTCCAGATCCGGACGGTGCGTGGCGGTATAGAATTTCCCGTCACACCAGCACATCGCACCCCAGTCGTTGACCGTAGCCGATCTCACGCCGCGCATGGTGGTAGCCGTGGCTTTGAAGTTCGGAAACTCTTTAACCGCTCTGGCAATCATCTTTTTGAAGGCTTCGACTTCAAGATCGGTCAGGTTGTGATCCGCCCCTTCGATTTCAAAACCTAGACAGGCCGTAAAATCCTCTTCGTTGCCGATCATTACGTCAACATACTTGGCAATCTCGCGGTTGATTTCCTGACATTTCTTCAGTCCGCCAAAACCTTTCCAAAGTGACGGGCGGTAGTTGAGGTCATACGAAACCATCGTGCCGTATTTCTTAGCGGTTTTGGCCGCTTCGATCACCAGCGGACCGGTGGTTTCCGACAGCGCGGCAAAAATTCCACCGGTGTGTAACCAGCGCACGCCGAGCGTGCCGAAGATATACTCCCAGTCGATGTCGCCGACTTTAAGCTGGGAAGCCGCAGTGTTGCCACGGTCAGAACAGCCCACCGCGCCGGGAGAAGGTGCAAGAAGGTGTCAGTGTAAGAATTCATGAGTTTTTCGTTAATCTCGTCTTCCATTTCATTATCTTCGGGTCTTTCGTTCGCCCGATCAAGCGAACCAATCGACCCACATTCGACGAATCGCCCATCTCAAGCCGTTTCGCTATCCACTTCTGCCCTACCGATGTGTTTTTTGACAGATACCACGCAACAAGAC
>JBILEA010000332.1:0-2968 GCA_044352355.1 Pontiellaceae bacterium
ATTCTCACCTGGTGGCCGCCCCCCCCCCCCCGAAAGAGGAATGGTGGCTTCGATATGAGTCCCTTCGCCCAATGCACTTTTAATACACAAGTCACCGCCGAGTGCCTCAATTCGTTCGTGCATGCCAAGCAATCCGAATGAAGTCGGTTTATTTTTCGCACCATCTTCCATGCCGCAGCCATTGTCGGTTACAGAAACACTGAATGTCCGTTCATCCGCAACCAGACTGATTTCAACCTTAGTGGCGTTGGCGTAGCGCGACACATTCGTCAGCGACTCTTGCACCATGCGAAAAACAGCAGTCTTGATATCATCAGGAACCGCAGCCTCATTGATATCAGTAGAAAGGACACATTCCACCCGATTACGCGATTTCCAACTTTCCACTAAACCGTTAATGGCGCCGGTCAGGCCCAAATCATCGATCGCACCGGGCCGCAGACGGCGGCAGAGCGAATGGACGCTTTGGATTCCTTCGCCCAGCAGTTTATGCATATCACTCATCTTGCTTTTCACCCCATCTTGGCAGGTGCATTCGTCTTCCAATATCACCAGATCAATTTTAAGTGCAGTGAAAGTTTGCCCGATATCATCGTGCAATTCGCGAGCGAGCCGTTTGCGTTCCTCTTCACGGATGGTCTCAACACGTTGCGCCAGCTGGCGATAACGTTCTTCACTCTTTGCATGTTCCGCCATTTCAATTTTCAAATCAGCCACTGAGTTAAGTACAGCCATTCTGCTTTGCGTTAAGGCTTTTGTGCGTTCATCAACCAGGCTGGCCAACTTCTTTGTTTCATCCCGCTGTATCAGCGAAGCCACTTTAATCCGGGCCATAGCCCGGACAGCGGCGACCAGTTCCTGCTCGTCCAAAGGCTTCGAGAGAAACGTATCAGCACCAGCTTCCAATGCCTTAATGCGACTCTCGCGGTCTGTCCGCAAGGCAGTTAGAAAAACGACCGGAATCGTGCGTAGCTTCTCGTTACTCTTCAACTGGCGGCAAACGTCATAGCCATCCATACCCGGCATAACAATATCGAGCAGGATGACGTCCGGGTCTTCAATTGCGGCCAGTTCAATACCGCGTTGCCCGTTCAAGGCCATCGACAGTGTACAGCGCGGCAAGACATCCTGAACAATCGCTTTCAGCGTCGTCAGATTGTCAGCATTATCATCAATGGCCAGAATTTTCAAACGGGTTGCTTCCATGGAACTGTTCCCACTCAATCGAGCACTTCACGAAGAATCTTTTTCAGTAATTCAGCATCAATCGGCTTAGAAACGTACCCATCGAAACCGTGGGCTAAAATTGTCTCCCGGTCGCCTTTCATCGCACTGGCCGTGGCGGCAATTACCGGAATATGGCGAAGTTTCTCATCAGCACGGATCACAGCCAGCGCCTCAAGGCCATCCATGCGCGGCATGGCGATATCCATGAGAATGATATCCGGCAGGTGCGCTCGCGCCTGTCGAATACCTTCTTTACCATCGCACGCCCCGATCACCTGATAACGGTCACTCAGCAGAGCTTTAGCCGTACGCAGATTATCGGGATTATCTTCAACAACCAGAACGACAGGTTTGCCGGAACGTGCAGGTTTGCGCGGACGTAACGTCCGCAACGCAGGCTTTTCCGGTGGCGGCGGCGGTGTAACCATTCCCGCCACAGCATCCAGTAATCCGGCTTTATCAATATCGCCTTTCTGAATCAACTGATGAATATGATTCCCCTTAAGAAAACTCAAATCGTCCTTAGTAATGTGCTTCGCCGTCAGAATCAGAACCGGAATATTTGCCGTTTTCTCCACGCTTCGAATCGACTTAAGTACTTGGAAGCCATCCACTTCAGGCATCATCAGATCAAGAATCATGGCGGCTGGCAGCGCTTGATCAATCTGCTCCAGTGCCTCCTTGCCATTATGTGCCACCTGAACACAATAGCCGTCAGCCTGAAGAATATCGGTCAGCTGAATAATCGCCGGTTCATTATCTTCAACCACCAGAACGCGTTGCCCTTGACCGGGTGCTGGCAGGGTTCCGCAAAAACGGCGGGAAAAGCCCTGTTCAAGTTTCGCCGGCGGGGCGAAGCGTTGCAATGTCAGCGGAAGCCGGAGTGTAAAGGCAGAGCCCTTGCCAGGCGTGCTGTCCACGGTAATGCCACCACCCAGCAACTGGGCATATTTTTTTGCAATGGCGAGCCCGAGACCGGTCCCGCCGTACTTGCGGGAGGTGCTGCCGTCAGCCTGCCGGAACTCATCAAAAATATGAGGGAGCTGGTCGTCGGCGATACCAATGCCCGTATCGATAATATCGATATAAAATTCATCATTCGCATGACGGGCGGTAATCTTAACCTGTCCATGTTCTGTAAATTTCACGGCGTTGCCGATAAGATTCTGGAGAATATGCCGAAGTTTATCCGGATCGGAAACAATCGCCGGTAAATTGCCGGACACTTGATTAACCAACGAAATTTTCTTTTCCACCGCCTGCGGCTCCAGCATGGCAACGAGCTCGTCGACCAGTTCACGAACCGAAAAATGACTGACATTCACCTCTTCGCGACCGGCCTCAATACGGGAAAGGTCGAGAATGTCATTAATCAGTGACAGCAGACTCTTACCGTTGCGTTCGATAATTTCGAGAAAGCTCGATTCCTCTGCGGGAATCGTCATTGACAGCCGCCGGCTTAAAACACCCGCCAAGGCAATCACCGAATTAAGCGGCGTGCGCAACTCATGGCTCATATTGGAAAGGAAGGCGCTCTTGAGCCGGTTGGACTCATCCAGTTGTTTTTTCTGCATTTCAAGTTCGGTATTCTGTTCCGACAGTTCGGCGGTCTGCGAAGCCAGCTCCCGGCTCTGCTGATCCAGCTCAGCGTTCTTTTTTGCAAGCCGGTCAGCCAGTTCCCGGGTTTTCCGGAAAGCCAGCACACCGTTCATACGGGCGGTCAGAACACTCCAGACATCGT
>JBILEA010000245.1:0-4204 GCA_044352355.1 Pontiellaceae bacterium
CCAAGAATTCCTTCGCGCACGTCGTCCCCATCAAACTTGCTGTCGGAATATTCGTTAACCGCTTTGAGGATTCCCTCTTTAAAGGCACTGAGATGAGTCCCGCCATCAACGGTAAACTGGCCGTTAACAAAAGAGTAGTAATCTTCGCTGAACCGGTTGGTATGCGTGAAAGCAATTTCGAGCATTTTGTCACGGTAATGAAACGGCTCGTAAACCTTTTCAAACTCGCTTTCGTCGGCGATTAAATCAAGCAGTCCGCCGTCTGAAACAATTTTTTTGCCGTTAAAAATGAGTACGAGCCCGGCATTGAGGTAGGAATAAAACCGCAGGCGGCGCTCGATATGATCCTCACGGAACTTGAACGTTTTAAAAATTTCAGGATCCGGCGAAAAACTGATAAAGGTTCCGTTCTCCTCGTTTTTGGCAGCGCCTTTTTCTTCTTCGTCGAGAACCCCTTGATTAAAGCGGGCCTCAACGAAATGGCCGTCGCGGTGCGAACGAACAACAAAGTAATTGGAAAGCGCATTAACCGCCTTCGTGCCGACCCCGTTGAGGCCGACACTGAACTGAAAAACATCGTCGTTATATTTGGCGCCGGTGTTTATGCGAGAGACACATTCAACGACCTTGCCCAGCGGAATGCCGCGGCCATAATCACGCACATTGACGGTATCTTCTTCAATGGAGATTTCGACCTTTTTGCCATGCCCCATGATGAACTCATCAATGGCATTATCGACGACCTCTTTGAGCAGGACATAGATGCCATCGTCATAATGGTTGCCGTTGCCGGTTCGACCGATGTACATTCCCGCACGGGCCCGGATGTGCTCTAAAGACGAAAGAGTTTTGATCTTACTTTCGTCGTAAACATGTTTTTTATCTTCGTTGGCCATTTTGCTTAAAAACCACCATATATTGGGCTTTTTACCCTTAAGGCCGCTAGATATAGCATGGTTTAAAACACCCGGCAACCCCTGTTCTGCTTAGAGGCAAAGGATTTTTACTCCGCTCGCACGATATAACGGGCAATATCGCGTATGTGCAATAGTCCGACAACCCGCGTGGAGCGATCCACGACCACCGCCGTCTGTTCGCCGCGCTTCCGAAGCACTCGGAAAGCACGGGTAAGCAGCATGTCAGACGTCACCCGCACCGTTTTATGAAGAAGCGGCTTCACTGGGTCATTTGGATTCAATGCAGGATCCATCAGGTCGAAAAAATTAATAAACCCGGAAATGATACGGGCCGGCCCACGATGAACGGCCACTTGGTCTACATGACGGGATCGCATCAACTCAAGCACCTGTTGAACCGATGTTTTTTCTGAAACTTGCACCATGCTCGCCGCCGGCTTCATAACCTGTTGCACAGAGATCCGGTGCATGGTGACGAGATTATCGATCATGCCGTGCTGATGAACGCTTAGTGCCGCCCGGCGGGCGTCATCCGTGAAATATTCACGAAGACCCTGGAGAGAAAGTGAAAACCCTCCCGATTCTTCACGACGGCCGCGACCACCGGTAAGCAGATTAAAGAGTGCCTTAAGAAAAGCAGTTGCCGGAGCCAATATCCACTGCACCAGACGGAGAAACCCCGCGCAATGGTACATCAACGAATCCGCATGATGGCGGAAAATATTTTTTGGGATCAGCTCCCCAAAAAGAAAAAGCGGCAGCATAATCGTCACCGTCGCGGCGGTTTCCGCATTCCACGGAATGACACCGAAAAGCTTCCCGCCGCCAGCCGCCAAGCCAACTCCGGAATAAAGCCGGGTCACTTCCCGGGAAATTATATAGTTCACGATGTTATTACCGATCAGAACGGTAAAAATAAACCGATGCGCATCATGCAAGCTGCGTTGCAGCCTCCGAGCAACAGGATCTCCCTGCCGCACACGGGAACGCAATCGGATGCGGTTGAGCAGATACCCGCCAGTTTCCAGTCCGGAAAAAAGCATTGAACCGACAAGGGCGGCAGCAATTAAGCCAAGGGATAGCCAGCCATTCATGACTGCACCTCCGGCTCATTGAGCTTCAGCAATACGGTGTCAATCCGGCGGTGGTGCATAACCTCGATAGTTAACTGGAGATTTCTGACAGAAACGGAGTCGCCCTGATGAGGCATACGCCCCAGTAATGAAACAATAAATCCACCCAGCGTATCAAAGGCCAGCATGTCCATTTCCTGCCCTGGAAGAAATCCGGTAAAAAGATCGCGCCAGGCACGGATAGGAAGCTGTCCGTGCAATCGATAGGTTACTTCGTCCAATTTTTGAACTTCTGCTGCCTTTTCAGGTTCAAAATCGCCGACGACTTCAGCCAGCAGATCTTCAGTGGTAACCACGCCAGCCAATCCGCCATATTCGTCAACCACCGCTACTAACGGCCAGCCCTGGACCATAAATTCACGCAACAGGATGTCGGCCCGCTTCGTCTCGGGAACAAAAACAAGCGGATGAATAAACGCTTCAAGCGACTCGGCCCGCTCACCGTCTAAAAAAAGATCGCGAATGCTAACGTAACCCAACGGATCATCATCCTTGTCGCGATAAATCAGCACATGGCTATATTCGTGCAGACGAGCCTGCTCAAGCAGTTCGCGACGATTTACATCCAGTGGCCGCCGCAACACGTTAACACGAGGGACCATAACCTCCCGCACGCGCACATCCGGCAAATTAACAATATCCTCAAGAATCTCTTTTTCGTGAGACCCAAACCCTGGCTCATATTGAACCGCATCCAGTAACTCTTTCAATTCGCCTGGTGTAAGATACGTTCGCCGCTCCGCCATATGACTATCGTGTAAGCCGATCCGTCCGAGCAGCCAGTGGATGCAAAGCCGGAAGGGTCGGGTAAAATAGAACCAACCCCGCAGTGGCGCGGCGGTAATATGCAAAACGCCGGACGGATGAGTAATACCGACCGCCTTGGGAACGATTTCCCCGAGCAGGATGATGATCAGCAACACCAGTGCGCCGCCGAGCGCCTCAAACCACCCGCCGCGATTTTCCGCCAGACGCCCCGTTAGTTCCGCCCCGGTACAGAAGAACAAAACATTAACGATTAAATTTCCGAACAGAATGGCCGTTAACAGCCCTGACGGGTCTTTATGCAATAACGTCAACAGATCATCAATCCGCCGATGTGCTCGCAGCCGGCGCACGGCCTCCGGAGATAGCGAAAACAGCGCAGTTTCTGAGCAGGAAAAAAAAGCTGACAGCGCTAAAAGCACCGGCATCAACAACAGAGAGAACATATATTCGTGAATTAAGTTCAAGTCGCGAGACATCCTTTTTGTGTGGTATAGTTTGCCTGCTTTAAAATCATTTTGCAAACTAGGACACTATGAAGCTAACGCGAGAGCAATTATTGAAAGGTGAACTGACGAGGGCTCAGACGTTGCGGTGGCAACTGGACAAGGAGCGTTTCCGGATCGAAGAGGGCTTTCCTCAAACCGACCAGCCTGACGGAAAAAAAATCGGCGATATTCTCTCCGAAATTTTACAAGTAAAAGAGGCGGACTCCTCAGCTGTCCCAACCGCCGTTACCGCGCGCTGGCCACTAATTGTGGGCGAACAACTTGAGCAACACACCAGCCCTTCGCATTTAAAAAAGGGGGTCTTATATGTCCATGCAGACCATCCCGGCTGGTTGGCCGAACTGCGCCGCATACCCAAAATACATATGCTCAAAAAACTTTCGCTGATTCCAGATCTGCCTGAGATCAAAGACATCCGGTTTCAACTCGACCCCGCAATCCGGAATTTCCAAAAATAAAAAGCCGGCCTGTTCAGGCCGGCAGATTTAAAATCATCGCCAAAGCAACGTATTTACAAAAGGGAGCGATGAACTTTTATCCGGTCGCCCGCTTCGATAAGAACATCCCGATCGGGATGTTTCTCAATGGATCTGATATTAAATTTCATAATCTGGCCATTGCGGGTAATCGTCACATTGCTTCGGTTGGCATAGTCGTTATATCCACCGGCAGCGGCAACAGCCTGCATCAACGTAATACGCCGAATTAACGGATATTCTTGCGGATTACGCACTTCACCCTCCATATAATAGCTCTTAGCCGTCGTAGAAATATTAACCGTGATGTTGCGATAAATCTGCCCATCCATGTAGATGCGCTGAATTTTGCGCTCCAGCTCAGACGTTGTCATGCCGGAAGCCCGAACCGGTTCATCAATATA
>JBILEA010000246.1:0-4203 GCA_044352355.1 Pontiellaceae bacterium
CTCTCCGATCCTTGCGCAATGGGAATGGCCGACCATTTCTTGTCCCGGCCAAGCTGCTGCAACTCCACCTTGGCCCCGGCAAACTCCGACCCTTGCACCAGCACCGTCTCGTCCGGCCCCACCGGATCGGAGGCCCAGAAAATATGCGGCGTTTCCGCGCCGACCGGCAGAACCAGTGCGGCAGTTATCAACAAACCTGATGTTATCTTTTTCATTTTTCCCCTTCAAATATTGGTTTCGTATCACTCATTAATTTTCCCGGTGGCGTGCTCATGTCGGCGAGCGCATTTTCTTGCCGGAGTTTCTTTTTTCCGATCGACCGCAGCCACAGACCGAGGAGCGTCATGCCGCCGCCGATGCAGAGAAAGGCCATCCATCCGCTGCGCGGGTTGGGAATAAGCGCACACAAAAGCAGAAAGCCTCCGACAATAAGGCTCAACTGCCCGGTGATCAGATACTGCATGGCGTCCTGGTCGAGCCCGCCCTCAGCCACGTGATCAACCGGGGTGTGCAAATCTCTAAACAGGCCTTCGACCCGCTCATGGTGTTCTGAGGAACTCTTGCGGTAAAACAGCATGGTTCCAAAATACCAGGCTAACGACACCCCCATGGTGATCACGCCGACAAACACAAACTGGCCATCAATAAACTCTCTTTGGGTAAGCGCCTTAGCCGAGCGGAGCAGGAACTGGCCGAGTTCGTTCGAAAACACCATTTTCGATAGGGCCGCTGCCGCGATCCCCACCAGCACCGTGGACCAGCCCGACCAGGGCGGCGTGCGTTTAACGAAAATGCCCATCACCATCGGGACCATCATCGGCGGCAACACCATCGCATTAAAGAGCTGGAAAAAGTCGAACAGGTTCAAGCTGCGCATCGAATCGATTGAAAGCGCAAGGATAACCAGTAGCACGCCAAGTACGAGGGTCGTGGCTTTACCGACCAGCACCTGTAAAAGCTCCCCGGCATTGCGGTGAATGTATTTAAGATAGACGTTGCGGACAAAAAAACCGGAGTTCATGTTGAGCGCGTCATTCAGTGTATCCATCGAGCAGGTGAACATGGTAAGCACGACGAGCCCGAGCAGCCCGTCGGGTAACACTTTAAAGCACATGGCCAGAAACGCCCCTTCCTCAGGCGATTTCAGATTCGGGAATATCGCCGCCATATCGGGGTAAAGAACCGCCGCGCACATGGCCGGAATCTGCAGGACGACACAAAGGAAAAAGAGGTTCGGCAGCACATAAAGCAAGGCGGCGCGGCGGGCGTGCGAATCGTTCTTTGCGCGAACGTATTTGATCCCGTTACGCATATCCATCGACCCGAACATGACGCTCGTGACAACGTTCCACCCCATCCAGATGTAAATCAGCGCCGTATTTGTGCCCAGATCGAACTTGATGTGGCGATCGGGGATTGCCTTTAAAAAACCGGCTATCCCTCCGATTTCCGGCAGACCGAGCGAATAGATGATAACGGTAAAGACGACGGCGAACATGACCAGCCCCATGATCGCGGAGGCAAAGGCGACCCCCCACTGCCCCCCCATGCAGGCGAGCACGATCACCACGGCACCGATGCCGATGCTGGTGGCCGAGACGCTCACGCCCAGTGCCGAGCCGATGAAGACAGCCATGCAATTGAGGCTCACCGCGCCGATGAAAATGTAAAGCGGCAAGGAGATCCACGTGAAAAACTGCTCCGTTCCAAACCCATAGCGCCGGAACACCGCCTCCATGGAAGTGATCACCCGCAGCCGCCGGAAACGCGGGGCCAGCATATAGGTCACAACCGCAATCGGAAAGGCGGTCACCCACCAGGTCAGGGGAAGAATAAAGCCGTCGTTGTAGCATTTGGCGGCCGCCCCGGTGAACACCCAAATGCTGAAGTTATACATCAGCGTGCTCATGCCGGCGAGCCACCAGACCATGTTGCCGCCACCGCGGAAGTAATCGCTTGCATTCTTGTTCAAGTGCTTGCAGATGAATCCGACCGAAACCATAAAGAGCATGAAGAAAATAATGACGCCATAGTCCCAACCCGAAAAAGGTCTGATTAATTCTGTATCCATTGCGATGACTCCTTTTATTTTCAGCAACCGGTTCCGTAATAGTTTTTAGCGGCAGCCACCGCTTTTTCGTCGATCTCCAACCGCACGGAAAGCCGGCCCAGCGAGCCAAACCCGTAATGGTATTCCGGATCCAGATTGGGCTCCAGACGGCGCGCGTTAAAGGCCGTCACATAGACCGTCCAGCTTCCATCCTTCTCCGGAAGCAGGCTCAGCGGCGTACGCAGCCACCCGAGCCAAGCCGGTCGCTTGCCGACCCAATCCACCGTGCACTCTTTCGACCAGTGCATCCCATCCACGCTCCACGCATAACTGAGCTGCTGATTGCTGGAGTCGTACAGCACCACCAGCAGATCCTCACGCACACGAAACACCAGCGGGTTTTCAATGAAGCGGTGATTGAGCAGCACCGGATTCCACTCGCTCAACCGCTGCCACGGCCCGGCCAGACTCTTCGCCGCGGCCAATCCGCACCCAAACCAGCGGGTGGTCGGACAGGCTTTACCTGCCCATGGAAAGTGATGACTGTTGCTGCCGTAAAAGGCCAGCCATCCGTCGCCATGCGGCCAGGGGTAAAAGCTGTCCACCCCCTGAACGCCTTCCCACCAGTCGCTGTCCGCGCCGGGTTCCATCACAACCCCCTGATCGGTATAGGGCCCGGCAATCCCTTCCCGGCCGGGAACTTCCGAAAGCATGCGGTAAATCCTTCCGTGGAAATTGCGCCGGGCGAGTGCGTCCGTATCCGGTGCCGCACGGTAGGCAACAAAAAACAGGGTCCATCTCTCCAGCGCCGGATCATAAATCGGTGTCGGATCCCAAAGGCTGGCCAGCGGATCCTTTCCGGTATAATCCCCCGACCCCTCCTTCAAGGTGGCCACACGCTTCCACCCATCCGGTTCTGCTGCGGAGGCCTGCCACAGCGCCAGTCGCGTGCGCACCACTTTCGGCTCGCCGAACACTTCAGCCACGAAAAGCCAGCGCTGTCCGGCCTGTTCGACACAGAAACCGCCTTCCAGTCCGTAGCGGTTATCGCCCGCATCCGGATGCCCGGCGTCAATCAGCGCCTCCGGACCGGCATATACCAGTTGCATGCGGACGGCCTGAACGGTACGATCCTTCATTTTTAATAAATCCATAAGCCTCTGCTTCCTGAGTTTACCACGCTGCGATCCCCACGATGTTGGTTGAATATAGGCAAGCCCTTTAGCAATTCAAATGCACCTGCTGTTTTTTAATTTGCACTTTGTGCTCACTTTTTCAGACGGGCAGCTGCAACTGGACCTCGCCATGCTCCACCCGTACCGGAAACGTCTTCATCTTGTCGCAGGCGGGTGAGAGGGTGGCTTCTCCGGTGCGAATGTCAAAGCGTCCATTATGCGCGGGGCATTCGATCTGCCCCTCGATGACCAGTCCCCGGGAAAGCCTGGCTCCGGCATGCGAGCACTTGTTCGACATGGCATAAAAGCCGTCGTTCAGTCGATATACAGCATACTGGGCATTGTTGTGTGTGAACTCCATCACCTCGTCTATCGGCATATTGATCGCGTCCGGTACATTAACCCAGACCGAAGGGGCTGTTTGTCCTCTTGGGTTTTCAGATTCCAGACCGTTTTTTCCAGAGTCTGGAAGAACGGATTCTTGAGCCGCCGCAGGATAGTCTACCGGAAGTTGCGGCGTAATGTGAAAGTCGGGTTCTTTCTGCTGGCGCAGAATGGTCGGGATGATTTCGCGATAGGCGTGCCAGACGCTCGGATATTCCGGCGGCAGCTGATCTTTGATTTTTTCATGCAGCTTGCTCAATGCATGGAACGGGACAGCCGGAAACATGTGGTGTTCGGTGTGATACTGCATGTTCCAGTAAAAAAAGCTGGTGATCGGATCCACCCGTACATTCCGGCAGATCAGGCGGTGGTCATACACATTCTGCTCCAGACCGACATGCTGCGTGTCGTTAAGCAGAGTCGGAATACACGCGCCATAGAAACGGGCAAAGAGAGTATAGATCAACGGAAGGAGGGTGCCGAAAAAAAAGCAGGAGGCAATGATGAGCGCATACCCCAGCAGCCAGAGGCGGGAGCTCCAGATCATGACCTTCCAGTCGCTCTCCGGAACCAGCTCCCTGTCGGCCGGCGGAA
>JBILEA010000247.1:0-4193 GCA_044352355.1 Pontiellaceae bacterium
ATTGGCTACCAGCGCTTGAGCGCGGGCCATGCGTTCGTTGGAGAACCATTCACCTAAAGGGATGCCTTGCTCGGTAAGAAAAATCCGGTGCAATTGCCGCACACTGATCCCGAGCTGGTGTGCCAACTCTTCCGCGCGCGGGGAATGCGATAAGTTGACCCGCATGTAATGCATCGCTCGCTCGACCAGTAGCCCCCGGGCTACCGGTATTTTTTGGGGAACGGGTTTGTTTTCCGGCAGCTGTGAAAATACTTCCCGCAACACACTTGCTAAGAAAGCCTGGGCGAGGCTTGCGCTGACCGTCGGGATAAAGTTTTTCTTGCGAGCGGCATCCTGAATAAAAATCTTGAATAGGGCTGTAGTCTCTTCGAGGGGCGTCAAGTGATAGTTTGCAGCGGCGGCGGCCTGCTCCAGGAGGCGTCCGTCCGTACCCTTTTTATGCCCGACTTCCAGCATGAAACCCCATAGTTCGCTCGATTTTCCTGAGTGTTTCCAGTCGTGCATTATGCCGGGCGGCATGAAGAAAGCCTGACCGTCCTCCACCTGAATTTTTTCGTCGGGCGTGCAATAGTGCATCGGGGCACCAGTCACAAAGGTCAGTTCGCAGTAGCGGTGGGTGTGCATTCCCACATGAAGCCGGCGCGCTGTCGTCAGGTGGCAGAGCACTGGGCGAAAGGTGTAGTCGAGAAGGTGAAAGGTCGTCGCGACTCCTATGGACGCCGCCAGACGATGATTTATCGTGATAGCTTCATCTGTGGTCATATTCGGTAGCTGGGGGTTATTCATGGTATACCGCTCGTTTTTTATTTCGTTGACGATATAACACATCCGGCCTGAAATCAAGATTTTGGTCGTTATACGGAATTAATTTGATTGGTATCGATCGGAATCCGGAAAAGATTTTTACCACCGGTGAACCGTTCTTTCGTCACTATTTTTGGGATACAAAAATTGCCGCGCTTCAGGCGCTTCTTTTCGGGTTACCAAAAAGCACGTTCGGAATACCTCAGGTATCTATCGCTACGCTTTCGGCGTTAGAGGGAATTAAGAAGTCAGAGTTCAGCGATCAAAAGCTGAATGGGATAAACGGTGCGGTCATTTCTTTCGGATATACCGAAAGCACTTTGCCAGTCACTTCGTTCCTTGCCGCACATCCGTGCGGCCTCTCTCCCGCTGGTCGGGTCGGTCTGCTTTAGGTCTCGGTTTTACTCTGACTTCCTCTAACGACCATCGGGAGTGGTTGTGAAAAAATAGGAGTTAAGTTCATTTCGTATTATGTCTGTTTCCACAACTCTTTCGCAGACATTTTTTGTGGCAGGATTTGGTTATCATTGGCATAAATACGGTATAGTCAGGTGCGGATGGATTCGGTAAACTAACGGGGCTTTTTGGTGATGCGTGTAGAATAGATTATCCAGTGCATAACCTGATTTGAGCGAAAGTCGTTCAGGAGTCAGGAATGAGTTGGCGATGATCGGATCCAGATCGAGTCATCGTCAAATAATCAGCAAGTCGAAAATAAAAAACAGAAGGGGTGAATATATGAATAAGAAAATACGTATGTTATGTTTCGCGTCGTCCGTCGTTGCCGCCGCTTGCACGAGTCAGGCTGCTTCTAGTGTGATCTACAGCAACGGCTTCGAATCGGGCTATACGACTGGGGCACAACTTAAAGGGCAGGATTTCTGGGCAGATCTTCTATTTGCAGCTTCGCCAACGGTGATAAAAGGCACAGGAATCAATACAAGCCAAGTGATTGGGAATTCCACCGCCGCCAACGCGAACTCAGGGGTAAAGAAAACGGTCGCTCTCGATTTCGCTGGTGCCACTACCGGATCGTTTAGCTTTGATCTATATCGCAACGGTAACATCGGCGGTTATATGGGTGTCAGCATTGGATCCTCGGGCAGCAAAGGAAATGGAATCGGTGTTTACGGATTGAGCAACGTTTTAAAGTTTAGAGACTCCGTGGGTGCAGGAACGATCGTCGCCCTTACTGATATTAACGGAGCTAACGTTTTAACGGTGAACGGTGCGTGGAGTCGTATCACCCTCAACATCGACTTTGCGAACAACCAAATCATATCGGCGTTTTTAACAAACCTGACAACTCCGGGCCCGGCAACTCAGCTCTACTTCGGTGCCGGCAATGCAACAAAGACCTATAGCACCGATGAGTCGACTTGGAATCAGGTGCAGGTTCGAACCGATTCCAGTGAAGATCCTACGGCTTACATCGATAATATCTTGCTCGTAGGTCTCGAAGAAAAATAGCTGAAAATCGAGCAATCGCTCTACACGATTCTACAGATTTTGAGTGTGTCTGTTTTCGAGAAAATGCCGCGTTTACAGGCCTTTCAGAGCGCGGAGTACCCAAGTGGTGGTGGCGACTTCTGTAACCAGTTGTCGCTGTGGGGCTAATATTGGGACACTAATGATTGTGACTCGAAAAAAAAGGAAATGTAAAAACAATGAACATAGCTACAAAAATAGTGATGGCCTCGACTGTTGCGCTGCTCACGTCCAGCGTGGCGTTTTGCGCCGCGGAGATCTTGAATAATAATCCTTCGGGCGAAAAGTTCATCAAGATATATCCCGAGAATCTGGAGTCTGGGTTGCTCTACATATCTCCCGATATTTCCTCCTCGATCGGCTGGGGAATGACGCACAATTTCCCGGGCTACAACCTCAGTGTCTCCCACGTTCCTATGCCCACTGAAATCATCGTGGATTGCCCGGAAAACATCGAGGTGGCAGGCGCAAAGAAAGCGGGAACCGTCGATCACGACGGCAAAACCTACACGCGCTACGTGCAGGCAGGTTCGCTCATTTATAATAGAAAATACTACGGAAGGTTCCTTCGCTCCAACCTCGTCACCAAGGACAAGTCCGGTAAAGGCTCGATCTACTACCACGTCAAGTGGTCTGGCGGCGAGCAACCCCTGGAAAAATTGGATTTTGAAATCATTCGCGTCCCACGTGCCACCCCGCCGAAGCGGTTCAGCGTCGGCATGTATAATTTCTCCCCCAAGAGCGTCGAGGAGGCCATGCGCATGAGAGAGGAAATGGCGTTGAACACGCTGTCGCTCTACGGGCAGGATGTCCCCCTCGTCAAAGACCTGATCAAAGCTGGCTTCTTTGTCCGGCGCGGAGACTATTTCTTCCCTGGCTGGGACAAGACCCACCCCTTCCTTGGCAAAATCACGATGACGGATACATGGAAGCTATGGGTCGAGGAGGACCATGACTCCCGAGCCTTGGATATCAATGGCCAACCCATCCCTATTTCCAGAAATGGTGACACCTTCATGCTTTCGCCATCCTACCGCGGAAAGTTCTACGACGAGGCCATCGCCAGGGAGATTGCCTATGTCCAGCAGACCGGCGTCAACTGGTTCGCCTTTGATATGGAAAACTATATCATCAAAAAAGGTGAAGCTGGCTGCTTCCACCCGCGCACCATCGAGGCCTTCAAAAAATACCTGTCCGAAAAACACCCCAGTACGGCCTTCATGGATCCGCGCGAGTTCGAGAAGGTGCCGGAGAATTATCCCGACTATCACGTGATCTGGGTGGACTTCAAATGCTGGCTATGGGCCGACTTCTTCGAGGAAATGAAACGGCGGCTGGCACCTCACGTCGCTCAGACCAGCCCCAAGAAGGGAGTGGTCTTCTCCGAATGGAGCCTGCGTGTCAGTCCGGATGTGGAGAAACGCAACAATATCTGGCACGGCAAGGAATGGCTCCAGACGTTCGACTACACCGAGATTGATTCCTACGCCAGCGTCGAGCATTTCGTGAGGTACACCGAAGAGCGGATTGAGGGGGTGAAACGCCTCGCTCCCGAGATCGAGCCCGGATTCCTTTTTTGCCTGAGCCCCAGCCGTATAGACACCATGGATTTCTACAAGAAACGCAGCGAGGGACATCCGCCTTTGGTGGATGAGGTGAAATACAAGCTCTTTGAGGCTGTTGCCTTCGGCCTCAAAGGTGCCTTCTACTGGAATGAGAGATACCGGGGCGTGTGGACTGACAAATGCTGGAACGAGGCGCTGGCCGCCATCGGTAAGGTCGAGGACATCGTGGTGGACGGCAAACGAACCGGGCCGCTGAAGACCGATGATCCAAAAGTGCACGCCCACGGCGTCGCGCTGGGTGACCGAGCGGTGGTCGCAGTCTCCGAATATATCAAC
>JBILEA010000248.1:0-4154 GCA_044352355.1 Pontiellaceae bacterium
GAGGCCGGAAGCGCCTTTGGCAATCCCGATGTGTTTATGGAAAAATACATTGAGTCGGCTCGTCATGTTGAAGTGCAGGTGATTGGCGACAACCACGGCAATGTGGTTCATCTTGGCGAGCGCGATTGCAGTATCCAGCGTCGCCACCAGAAGCTGGTGGAAGAGTCGCCTTGTCCGGCGCTGACTCCGGAAGAGCGTCAAGCACTTGGCGCAGCCGGTGTGAAAGCGGCCAAGTCTGTGGGTTACAACAGCGCAGGGACGCTGGAATTTCTTTACGACGAAAAAGCTAAAAAATTCTATTTCATGGAGATGAACACCCGTATTCAGGTGGAACATACCGTCAGTGAAGAAGTTACAGGAATCGACTTAGTTAAGGAGCAGATCCTTGTGGCGGCTGGAAGGAAGCTTTCGTTTACCCAGGAAGATGTGAAGGTGCGTTATCACGCCATTGAATTTCGTGTAAATGCTGAAGATCCTTATAAGAACTTCACCCCGTCACCCGGCAAAGTGGAAGCGGTGCATTTCCCCGGCGGGCCCGGTATCCGAATTGATTCGCACGTCTATAGCGGCTACACCATTTCGCCTTACTACGACAGTATGATTGCCAAAATCATCGCTCGTGGTGCTACGCGCGAAGAGGCGCTTAACCGCCTGCATCGTGCGCTGGAGGAGTTCACTATCAATGGTCCGCACACTACGGTACCGGTCGGTATTGCGTTGCTGATGGATACCCGCTTCCGGCGTGGCGAATACAACACAGCGTTCCTTGAAAAATTCATGAACGAAAATTTTATGGTCGACCGGTAGCAAGGAGGATCAACGATGAGCGATAGAAATGTTCCGCCGTCTAGAAATTGGCCTATTCCAGAAGATAAGTCTGAAGATGCCGGACTGGGTGCGGTAGAGATTCATAATAACGTCATCGCCGTGATCGCTCATGAGGCGGCCAGTCGTGTGCCCGGCGTGGTGGAACTCTCCGGAACGCTGGTTGACGAGTTGGTCGATATCATTGGCAAACGTACCCGCGACCGCGGCGTACGGGTGGCCGTTGATTCCGAAAATACGATCATCGTTAAATTAACCGCCGTGCTTGAGTATGGCGTTTATATTCCCGAAGTTTGCGGAAAGCTTCAGCTTGAAGTCCGCAAATCGATTGAAGAATTGACCGGCAAGCGGGTGCAAGCGGTTAATATTTCGGTTCAAAGTATTCGGCGAATTGTGAAGAATGTTGCGGGAGGGATGTAAAATGACACGGTTTCTTCATGTGCTTTCCGGAGTGGTTATCTGGTTTATTTTCGCTGCCATCGGCGGCGCACTGATCTATGCCAATGGCCTTGGTGTGGAGGAGGGGGTCCTCGGGTTATTTTATGTCAGTGAAAAATGGTACGAAGCGATGGGTGCAGGCGGCGTCATTGTGCTTCTTTCTCTGCTTCATCTGGTTACTTTTGGGCCGCGGCGGCAGAAAGCACGGTATATTTCCTTTGATTCTGGGAACGGCACTGTTTCCATCAGTGTTAATGCGGTGCGCGACTATATTCGTAAACTCGGCGACGAATTTGGTGCCGTGGTCGGTATCGATCCTAAAATCCGCTCCGAAAAGAACACCATTAGCATCGACCTCGACGTAAAACTTCAGACCGGCACTCGCATCCCTGAATTTTCTCAGGTTCTTCAGGATCGCATTCGTGAAGGGATGCGTAACGGACTGGGTATTGCCGAAGTGAAAGAAATCAAAGTACGCATTCAGGAAATTGTCGGTATGCCGCGTCCATCACGCCGTGACTAAGCTTATGAAAAAAAACAGCGCACCCAAACTGGTTATTGTCGGTTCTATTGGTATTGATACCATTGAAACCCCTCACGAAAAGCATGTCGAAATTCTTGGCGGTTCTGTCAGCTACGCCTGTGCGGCCGCCTCTTTCTTTGTCAAAACCGGTATGGTGGGTGTGGTCGGCACCGATTTTCCTCCGGAACACCGTGCGCTTTGGGAAAACATGGGGATAGATCTCGCCGGACTCCAAACCGAAGAAGGGAAAACCTTTCGTTGGTCCGGCGTGTACGAAGCCAATATGGACAACCGCCGTACATTGCTGACCGAGCTGAATGTATTTGAACGTTTTACACCGGAACTGCCGGAAAGCTACCGCGATGCACCGTTCCTGTTCCTCGGCAATATCGCGCCGGAACTTCAGCTTCATGTTCTCGAACAAGTTCACTCTCCTGAATTTGTTCTGATCGATACCATGGATCTTTGGATCAATATCGCCCGCGATAGTCTGGTTAAAGTGGTCGGCAAGTGCGACATGCTCACGCTCAATGAATCGGAGGCGCGTCTTTTTACCGGCGAGCATTCCCTGATGACGGCGGCCAAAGCACTGCTCGCCATGGGACCTCGCTTTGTGCTCATCAAAAAAGGGCAGAGCGGCAGCATGCTGTTCTCAAAAGACGGAATTTTCCTGCTCCACGCCTTCCCGTTAGCCGACTTCAAAGACCCGACGGGTGCAGGCGATACGTTTGCTGGCGGACTGATGGGTGCGTTAGCTGAATTTGGTGAAACGGATGAGCAAGCCATTCGTCGGGCAATGGTTTACGGCAGTGTTACTGCTGCTTTCGGCGTCGAAGAGTTCAGTTTAAAGCGGCTGGCCACCCTTGATCGCAAACAAATAGACCATCGCGCAGATGTACTTAAGTCGATGTGCCGTATTGATTAAAAAACACATGGCACGCCTGGACGGATTAAGGTGATTTAATTTTTCTCATCGCCCCGGTAGCTCAACTGGATAGAGCATCAGATTTCGAATCTGAGGGTTACAGGTTCAAATCCTGTCCGGGGCACCATTTATAAACCTTGGAAACTAGCGCAGCGCATCCATGTAGCGCCGGAAAATCTCATCGAAGCCGCTGAAGCGATCAAATTCTTCGAGGCCGGAAAGCGATTTCATTTCGCAGGAAACGCCCGCTTCCACGACCGCCGCCAGCGGGTTGAGTCCGCCGACGACAATGAATCCGGTACGACCTTCTGCCACCGGAATATCCAGCAATGGCTGACCGGGGCGGCCAATCATCAGAATGCCGCCCATGCCGGCACGTTGCAGCCGGTCAAACACACGTCGTGCATCGTCGAGTGCCACCGATGGAATCTCGCGGAAGCTGGCGGTGATGATCCCGTTTCCTTTGCTTGCCGCGCCGCGCACGTCCGTCATGCCCGCCCGAATGAATGTTTCGAGCGGATCGACGGTTACGCCGGAATATTCCATCAGCTCGACAAAGCGTACCGGACGCCCCTGCCGCAGTTCGATGAGACCGCCGTAGCGCGAAGTGACCGGAATACCTTCCGACATCAGGACTCCATTGACGGTGACACTGCAGAGCGTTCCCAGCGCGGCGTAGCCGCCGGGGATGGTGCGGCCCGAGAGCATTTCGTTGCCGCGCACCAGACTGAGGCAGCGGCCCATGCTTAAGTTACGGGCGAAAACCGGTTTGATTTCGGTAAAAACCCGTGACAGGTCGCGCGACTGCACCAATGCAAAGTTGGCGATTACGGAGCCTGCTGCCGTTTCGTTCCGGAAGGTCATCCGGTAGCCGAGCGTATCAATCCGTCCGCGCACGAAGCCGACTTTGGCGACGACATCGGAGTGCTCCAGTTCGGCGCGGCCCAGTTCGGTGATCACGCGGCCCTTGCGTCGGCTGTTCAGCGCAGTGAGTCCATCGCGGTCGAGTTCGGTCAGGTATAAACGGATGGTGCGCGGCTGAAGCCGGACTCCCATGCTGGGCAGACGCTCGGCAATGCGCGCCGCGCCGGCCGGTCCGTCGAGCTCGCTGAGTGCCCGCAAAACGGCTGCGCGAGCTTTGTCGTTTTTTACATTCATCGGTTTTGCCTCCGTTTTTCCGAAAAAAAATGCGGTTTAAAACTCGCCGTATAACCTGACATCACGCCGCAAGCCATTTTATCGAATTGCGGGGCTTTAGTTGCCGACGTTTTAGTTTATACGGCAATAATGCCGTATAAATTTTTAAATGCAACTTTGGCTTTAAAAATAACCGTTGACGGACGATGGTTTTTGGATGAAATGGGGATGTTCTTACAGGATTTATACGACGCAATAATGCCGTATAGAGTTTAAACCGTAAACCTGAACAGGGAGAAAAGCATG
>JBILEA010000249.1:0-4146 GCA_044352355.1 Pontiellaceae bacterium
ATCCATTTTATCGGGGGCGCAGGGATTACAGAGCTTCCCTTTGTCGCGGAGGCGCGCGGAAAAAATGAGGACGAAACACTGGAGCGCTGCTTCTACCGGATGATGAGCGAGGGAACGGACTTTATCAAAGGCGGACGGTTTAAAACATTGAACTGCCCGCTGGTTTTTAGAAGAAAGTTTGACAATATCGCAGGGATCCAGCTGGCCGATCTCTGTGCGCATCCCTGTGCACGGCATATTCTTATGCCCGGACAGGAAAACAGAGCGTTTGGTATCGTAAACACTAAAATTTACCGGAAAGGCGGGGTTTCAGGGTGGAAGGTGTTTCCCTAAAAGCAAACAGGCACCTCCGTTTCCAGAGACGCCTGCCGACCGAGAATTCCCAGTCCGGAAACAGGGTCGCACGGGGCCTTCCGGATGTCAATACCCCCGATTTATGGATTTTTTAGATGAGTAACCCGCTGACAGTCGATTTTCGATCCGGAAACGGAACCCGCCTGACGCAATTAAAGGTGTTTGGTGACGGCGAGCTGTCTTCGTTGAATGAGAACGGCCGCTATGAATACGAACTGGATTCTCCCCTGTATTCTCTGAGAGAGGTTTCCGGGGTTCTGTCGCACAGCCGGATTTCGCATGACAATGAGCGCGGGTTGATCGAGCCGGGCAATTATGTCGGGCTGCTGAAACTCGAACTGCTCGATAAGACGGGTGCAAAAGCCGCTGAAACGTATGTCGATGTCCGCTCGACAAAGCTGGGTTATGAAGACGAATACCGTTCGATGCTGGAAGACATCGCCGATCGTTGCGCCGATTTCCTGTTGCATGGTGACGGACAGTATCAGGGTGGCGGGCGGTTATTTAAAATCATCTCAGAAGGGCCGCGCGTATTTTCGAAACAAACACTGATCGAGCAGGGATACCCTGACGAACCCTCCCAGCCTTATTATCTGGTTTATGATGTCGAACCCCTTGATGCAAAAGATCCGTTGAGCGGATACGATTGGGATCTCTCGAACGTGAATGGCATTGGCGACGGAAGAAACTCCCCGGTTCCGGAAAGAGGAATCCCGTTAAGCGAATTCATGAAGGGTGCGAAGCCGAACACTTAACTTTTGCGATTATCGTTCTGACTCCTGACTTCTGACTCCTGACCTCTGATTTCTGCTCCGGCTTCGTATCTTTACCGCGTATCCGCGACATGTTCCACGAGCGCTTTTCTGGAGTCAGGTGATCCATGCGCAAAGCGTAATGCTTTGCAAAATAGCAAAGCCTTTCTCCCGTTGGTCGAGTCCAGCCTGTCTGGCTTATTCTTCGTCTTCTTCGCTGACGCGGAGGATTTCTTCAACCGTGGTTACACCATCCAGCACTTTGCGCCAGCCGTCGTCGCGTAAAGTGTGTAGTCCGTGCCGCATGGCTTCGCGTTTAATCTCGCTGGAGGCAGAACGATCAATGATGAGCGGGCGGATGTGGTCGTCCACTGTTAAAATTTCGTAAATGCCGGTGCGGCCTTTGAATCCCGATCCGCGGCAGATGTCGCATCCGACCGGTTCGTAAACGGTATGGGTCGCGAGTTCTTCGACTGGAAAGCCTTCTTTACGCAACAGTTCTTTTTTGGAGTCGTCCATTTCAACCGGTTTGCGGCAGGACGGGCAAAGGCGGCGAATAAGACGCTGAGCCACGATACCTTCAACGGCAGATGCCACCAGAAACGGTTCAATGCCCATATCCAGCAACCGGTTGATACTGGCGGCGGAGTCGTTGGTGTGCAGTGTGCTGAAAACAAGATGTCCGGTCAGCGCGGCGCGAATGGCAATTTCGGCCGTTTCGCGGTCGCGAATTTCTCCGACCATGATCACGTCGGGGTCCTGACGCAGGAAGGTGCGCAGGGCGTGGGCAAAGGTGAGTCCGATTTCCGGCTTCATCTGTACCTGATTGACCCCGGCCATTTCATATTCAATTGGGTCTTCCGCCGACATGATGCGAATGTCGACCGAGTTGATGGTGTGCAGCCAAGCGTAAAGTGAAGTGGATTTCCCGGAGCCAGTGGGACCGGTACAAAGCAAAATACCGTGCGGACGGGTGATCATTCGTTTAAGAATTTTTTCGTCTTCGGGGCTCAGCCCGAGACGGTCCATGCCGATCATGCCGCTCCCGCGCAAAAGCAGACGAAGGCTGACGCTTTCGCCATAAACCGTCGGCATGGTGGATACACGAACGTCGATCTCTTCACCCTGAATGCGCAAGCTGATGCGGCCGTCCTGCGGAAGGCGTTTCTCGGCAATGTCCATGTTAGCCATGACTTTGATGCGCGAAATGATGGAAGACTGGAATCGTTTGAGTGTAGCTGGTACGGGGGTCTGAATTAAAACGCCGTCGATACGGTAGCGAATCCGCAAATCGACTTCCATCGGTTCAATGTGAATGTCCGTGGCGCGGTTCTGATGCGCTTCCCAGATGATCTGGTTGACGAATTTAACGACGGAGGCCTCCTGGTCCAGGTCGCTTAAATCCTGTTTGAAAAGGCCTTCTTCATCGAGATTGATGCGGTCGTCGTCCTGCATCATCCGATCCAGGGTTTCAGCGCCAACACCGTAAAGTCGCTTGGCGGCCGATTCGATGTCGGCGGCGGGACTGAGCGCCAGCTTGATGCGTCCGCCGGTAACGAGTCGCATGGCATCGATCAGACCGGGCTGGAGCGGATTCGCGGTAGCGATCCGCAAAATTCCATTTTCCGCGGAAACCGGCATGATATTGTATTGGAAAACAGCCTTCGGAGGAATTTTTACCAATAGTTCTGGGGCAATCTCTGCTTTGGCGAGGCGCATAAAAGGCAAGCCCATGGCGCCAGCTAGTTTTTCAAGAAACAGCTCCTCCTTGACGCCAGTTTTTTCAACCACCGTTTCAATGAAGCCGGCGCCGGTTTCTGCAACAGCCGGAAGGATCCCTTCCACCTGCTCAGGGGTAAAGAGCCCGGTCTGCTGCAATAAAATGGCGAGCTGGCTGCTTTGCATAGGAATCTCCGCTCAACGTACAATTCCAACTTTAGAGTCTCGAATGAATTGAATCAGATGCTGCACTTCCGCTGTGGAAAGTAGCTCCTTTTCCATTTGCTCAAGCGCTTCGGCGATGGGAAGTTTCTGACGATAAAGAATGCGGTAGGCTTCTTTAATGGCTGCCCGCGATTCTTCGGAAACGCCGCGCCGCTCCATCCCTATTTTGTTAAAGCCTCGAATTTCGATATCAAGTCCATCTGCGATCATAAAGGGCGGCACATCTTTGGTGGCTTTGGTGTAGCCGCCTAAAAACGCCATCTTTCCGATGCGCCGGAATTGGACAACCCCGCACAATCCCTCAATGATGGCAAAATCTTCAATGATGACATCGCCGGCGAGTTGCGTGCCGTTGGCAATAATGACGCCGTTGCCGACTTTGCACGCATGCGCAACGTGGCTGTAGGCCATCAGCAGACATCCGGAACCGACCTCGGTCATTTCGCCGTCATGTGTTCCGGCATTAATGGTGACACATTCGCGAAGAACCGTTTTGTCGCCAACGAGAACCCCCGGCGCGCCTCCTTTAAATTTTAAATCCTGCGTCGGTCCGCCGATACGGGCAAATGGATGGACGACACATTCGGCCCCCATGGTGGTGTACCCATCGACTATGGCATGCGCCATGAGCTCCGTGCCGTCACCAATTTTTGCGTGAGAACCGACCACGCTGTACGGGCCTAGTCTGACGTCTGCCCCGAGCACGGCACCATCACCGACGATTGCTGTGGGATGAATATTGCTCATAGCTTGATTACCCTGCGGAACTGAACATCAGATCGGCTTCAGAAACTAACTTCCCATCAACAAAGGCCTTGGCGTTCACCTTGGAAAGCCGCGGCTTCGCGTTAATGATTTCGATTTCCATGCGCAACTGGTCGCCTGGCACAACAGGCCGACGAAAGCGGGCATTATCAATGGCCGCGAAATAGGAAATTTTGCCTTCGCCGCCGAACATTTTGTTGAGAAGAATGCCAGCGACCTGGGCCATTGCTTCCATCTGCAAAACGCCCGGCATCACGGGCCGACCAGGGAAGTGCCCCTGAAAGAACGGTTCATTGAAGGTCAGGTTTTTTATACCGACGATCCGTTTTCC
>JBILEA010000004.1:0-42169 GCA_044352355.1 Pontiellaceae bacterium
GCTGTCGATCCGGATCTTCCTGATAATTCTCGACGATGTTGAACAGCTCGCTTTTCGGGCCGAGCTGCGCGTTGGTCAGCTTGATATCCCCGGAACGGATCGCCCGGCGCCCGGCGCGCCAGAAGTAGAGATCCCGCTGCGGACTTCCGGTCTGTTTTCCTGTAATCCATGGCAGAATATTGACCCCGTCAAACGAGTCTTCCGTGGAAACTCCGGCGGCAGTCAGGAACGTCGGAAGAATATCCAGCGAGGAGACGAGTGTATCCGAGACCTGTGCGGGGGGAATCGTTCCTGACCACGAGATGATAAACGGAACCCGGACACCGCCTTCAAAGACATCTCCCTTCTGACCGCGAAACGGGGTGTTTAATGAAGTATTCACCTTGGTCGGCCCGCCGTTATCGCTCAGCAGAACGAGGATCGTATTTTCGAGAAGATTCTCCCGGCGGAGTGTATCGACGATTTTTCCGACCCCGTCGTCTACTGCGGTCATCATGCTGGCGAAAATGCGCCGTGAACCCTCTTCAATATGCGTATTGCGCAGTTTGTAATTGTCGGGTGCCATGATCGGGCCGTGCGGAGCATTGTAAGCGAGATAAATGAAGAAGGGTTTGGAGTTTCGGGTTCCGGGTTCCGGGTTTCGGGTTTCGGGTTTTGAGAGGGTGGTTATAAAGCGGGTGGCTTCTTCCGTGCAGAGATCGGTGATATAGGTTTCGGGCGGATAGTCGCCTACGCTCAGTTCCTGACCGTTGCGCTGAATCGGTGTGCGCCCGCGTTCGGCATTCCATTTTGCACCGCCTTCAGAGAACGGAAAAAAGTGACCGCCGCCCGAAAGCTGTCCAAAAAAATTATCAAACCCGCGCGCCATGGGTGTCTGATCCGGCGTGTATCCGAGATGCCATTTGCCTATCGCCTGCGTAGCGTAACCGCCCCGTTTCAGATATTCAGCCAAGGTTGTACATTCACGAGGAATTCCGGTTACCGCCTCGCCGTTCCCCTGCAACCCGAAGCCCGCAGAATATTTTCCGGTCAGCAGCGAAGCCCGTGAAGGTCCGCAGACAGAAACCGGAACATAACCGGACGTGAAACGGACCCCGCTTTTCGCCAGCGCGTCTATATGCGGTGTGCGGATATCCGGACTCCCCTGACAGCCGAGGTCCGCATAGCCCAAGTCGTCCAGAAGGATAAGCACCACATTCGGCGGCGGTGTTTGCGCAGAAAACCCGCCCCCCGCCAAAGAAAGACCGAGCACGGCCGAGCCGCCTTGAATCAAACGGGATAGAAGACGATCTCTCACAAAGCCGCCAAGACACGGAGGTTTGGAATTCTTTTTCAGCATATTCTGAACATCCTTTTTTAGCTGTGCAAAAATTTAGATTCTTCTATCGAAGAATCTAATACCAGTACCCGGCTTTGCTGCAGATCTCATAACGGATTGCCCAGTCGTCCATCGCCTGCTCCCAGGACACACCGAGCCGCTCCACCTCCGCCTTTATTTTTGCATATTCTTTCGGACGAACCTCTGCGAACCGTTTCCAGTCGATTTCAGGAGCCAGAGCCTGAGCCCTGCGCCCATAGGAGTCATAGGTATAGGTGGATGGATTTTCCCGTCGCCATTGCTCGAACAGTGCCTTGACCTTTGACACCTCCTGCGCAAATTCCGGACGATCGATCAGGTTGCTGACCTCCTCTGGGTCGCGGATCAGCTGATAAAATTCCTCCGCTCCGCATTGCGGATCGCTCCACCGGAAATATTTTTCGGTTGTCGTGCGAATGCCCTGATTTCTTGGAATATAACGGGCCGCCGGAGCAGGCGATGTGAAATGCTCAAAGAAGAAGTGGTCGCGCCACTTCTCAGAGATCAGAGGTCGGGGGTCAGAGATCAGCGGAAGCAGGCTCCGTCCGTCCATTCCATCCGGAACGGGGACTCCCGCCAGCTCAAGCAGAGTCGGAGCAACGTCGATATTCAAAACCATTTCGTCAAGCACCGCCCCTTTCACGGCCTGCGGACGGGGATCGCAGATAATGAACGGGATGCGCAGACTGGCATCGTACGGAGTCCACTTTCCGTAAAGCTGTTTTTCGCCGAAATGTACGCCATGGTCGGACAAAAAGATAATCACCGTGTTGTCCGCCTGTCCCCTCGCTTTGAGCATCTCGACAATGCGTCCGACAGATCGCTCCACACTGACTATTTTCTCAAAGTAAGAACGAAGGAACGGGTTGTGATCTCCTCCCAGATTGAATTCTCGCTGGTAGCACTGCTCCAGATAGCTGCTCCGAACAAATGCAGGCAGTTTAAGGTTCTCTTGCTGATTGTCCATCGGATGCCGGCTGAACACATGACCGGCAAGCAGCCCTTTGTCCTCAGGCGCAACCTCTGAACTTCCGTGCGGAGCCTTATAATTAACCTGCAAGACAAACGGTTTCCCTTGCGGCACCAGATCGAGAAACTCTTCGGTGCGGAGCGTCAGCCACTCCGAATCGTGCACTTTGCGGCCCTTGTATTCACGGAAAGCCGGCCCCTGAGATGCCTGCCCGTCATACACATCGAATTCTTTCTCCTGATCCTTGGTTATGCCCACCCCGTATTTGCCCAGCATGCCGGTAAAATATCCGGCTTTGCGCAGAAGAACCGGATAGCTCTGCAGGAAACTGGCCTGAGGCATAGGAACCAGAAATTCGTGAACTCCGGCGTTGTTGGCATAACGTCCCGTCAGGATGGATGCCCGGGATGCCACGCAAATCGGGGTGGTGACGAATCCGTTGTCAAAACGGATGCCTCCGTTGGCCAGCCGGTCGATATTCGGTGTTTGAATCGGACAGGCGGCATCATATACACCGAGCGTGTTCAGCCGCTGATCGTCCGTTAAGAGCACAATCAGGTTAGGGCGAGGTTGATCTCCCAAAACGCTGAGCCCCCCGGCGAGCGCTAAGCAAACTGTTTTTTTCAATTCTTTTCTCCTTTTACACAATCTCAATGGATTATAACCAGTCCCAGCCGCCTGCCGGCTGATACAGCCTGAATTTCAATATTATCGATGCCAAGACGCCTGTTATTATTCCCGGAGTATCCGTCATAAAGATACAAGCGAAACGTTACCGAAGTTAATTTCGAAAACGCCGCCACAGATGACAGATCCGCCTCACCCGAATAGACTCCTCCCGCCGTTGAATCTGTCACGGTTGCCAGATCCGACTCGTAATTATCCACACTGGAACGCAATGTCATCCCGGCAAACGAATTAAATCCGTGTTTAACCATATCAA
Organism: Pontiellaceae bacterium; assembly: GCA_044352355.1. Taxonomy (GTDB): domain Bacteria; phylum Verrucomicrobiota; class Kiritimatiellia; order Kiritimatiellales; family Tichowtungiaceae; genus Tichowtungia. The sequence continues at coordinate 3,271 of JBILEA010000004.1, forward strand.
AGCTGAATCTGACATAATTAAGCGCAGTTAAACTGCTTATCGTAAATTGAAAATATTCATTGTTGGAAATCGCCTGAACAAGATTGGAAGACAGATTGGCTCCGACTGAGGCTGAAGCAAATACCGGCGGCACAACCTGTCCGGCCGAGCTGATTGAATCAATCTGAAGGTTTATAACACCCGATCCGCCGGTCAGAGCGCCGACCGTTACACCGTTGGTAGTTCCACCCATTATAACTGCGGTGCCGATTCCTCCAGCCTGGGTCGCAGAACTGAAATCCGTACTGAAAACCGTACTGGCCCGCGCAGACATTGATGACATGACAACTAAGACTGCAGTCATCATCGCTTTATTCATCTACAACCTCCATGTTTCCGCATTCGGCTGATAAATATTTCAGAAGTCGAATATACAGAGAATTGGATTCTGATAACCGCAAAATTCAACCCAGTGTACGCAAAAACCCTGCCCCGAAAAGGGAACAGGGTTTCATTCGTGTGAGATATCTTACACCACCAATTTACGGCGAATCAGCAGTGCAGTCAGCGCACCAAGCCCTAGCATACCGACTGTGGCTGGCTCGGGAATTACGGACACGTTGTCCAGTTCAAACTTCACGGTCGTCGCTGTCCCTCGATCCTGCGAACCAAAAACGAGACCGATGTATTCATCGCCGGAGTTTACCGAGAAATCAACCGTATATGAACCGTCTTGTGAAAATTGAGTTGCTCCGAACGCTGTGCCCGCTACTGCAATGGAATTATTTGTCGTTGTACCAGACGTGCCTATCAGCGCACCACCGCTACTTACCGTCGGGTCAAAATTAGAACCTCTGAAAAGATCCAACGTAACGGTTCCGCCCGCATCAACGCCCTTGGCTTTGATCACATTCGCGAACCCATCAGGATTATTAATCGAACTGCCAACAAAGTTAGTAATGTCAAACGTCAAGCTGTAAGTGTTTCCCACCGTCAGATTCAGATTGGTCACACTCAACCAAACGGCAAAGCCAACAGATGCCGCAGACCCGGACCATGAGATCGCCTTATCTCCGCCGCCTTTATCAAGCAGAGTAACAGAGGCTTCCCCTCTTGCCCACTGTCCCGTGATCATACCCGATTTAAAAGCCGGATTCGCTGCCGTCACGAAGCCGTTAGTGTTCGCATACCCGTTGAAATTATCCGACCAAATAACAGATGCATTAACCGTCATGCAAACCGTCGTCATCAACCCAATCATTACTCTCATAATCTTCTTCATACTTTCCTCCCCATTTTTAGTTTTCGCCGCAGAGACCCCTTGCCCCTGCTTCTGCTCTAAATGTAACTCACCCCTGATTTTAACAATTGAAAAATTCAACCCGGTTTTAGAAAAAAACAACCGCTGTATTTTTGTATCACGGCTCTATAATCACGACGTTGGTCGCATTGGTTCCGATCACAATCCGGTTGGCCGCTGAAATCCGGTCATCCTGAATTGAATTATTTGAAATCAAAACCTCATCGGATTGAGCGACGAAAATTCCGATCTCCCTTGCCGGGTCGCTGTTGTAAGTGAAAGAAGGACTGCTGGTTGTATTGATCATTGCATTGCCGAGAAGTCTGATCCGCTTCCCCCAGGATACCGACAGTCCTTCATACTTCTGATGGTCAATCCAGACATTGTCTTGAATGGTGATATCGGTGTGATACCAGTCGCCAGACGAATCCGGAGGGAGGTTCGTGTCTGAATTCATTAAAAGCCCGTTTAAACGGGGCTGAACGAACCGGTTGCCGTGGATCAGTGCTGTGTTCACGGCATGACAAACTTCGTTAGTAAAATCATCAGGATCCACAAGTCCTCCGGGAGTTATCGTCAATCCGCTGGTTCCGGCGTAAATAATCGTATTTCCTTCGATCCACTGCCGGTCACGGTGAAGCCATATGGCATTGCGGAATGAACCCCGCAATGTGTTGTTGCGGAATACGCTGCGCTCATTGTGGCCGTTGTACATGTCATCCGTGTTGTATTCCATCGTATTGCCCTCCCACCACGGAAACCAGTTGGTCAGCGATTGGTTGGAATGATCATTTACCCCCCCGCTGGTCATGCCGAGAGCCCGGTTACCGGTCCGCAGAATCCGGTTGTTGATCACGCGCAACCGCTCGCAGTTTTTACGGGGAATGAACGCCCGGCCGCGGCAGGCCTTTGAAGTGATGTTGTTGATCACAAGATCCGGACAGCTTTGATACACATAAAACAAATCGCCGCCGCGCTCCGGAATTACAAACCAGTTGTTGGTCTGAAGATGATTATAAAAATACGACCGATTGTTTGCCGGCGTGAAATGGTACGTGTTCGTGCCGAACGTGCTGTTGGCGGACGCCTCAGCAAGGGTTTCATTGACCTCCAGCCGAGGGCTGGCATCAATGGCGTGCCAGCGCTGAAGGGTGTCGGGCTCCAGCACGATTCCCAGTTTATTGGTGCTCAAAATCGGATCTGGCGACGGATAGGTATCGGGGTCGGCCCAAATAGTGAACGCACAGTCTGGAAAGATGAACTTTTCGATATCAATAACCTGTCCTCCGAAGTGGGACAGGGAATCGGGAGCGTAATCCACCGTGAAGTTTTTGAACTGAATGGGCCCGGTAGCGCCTCGTCCGTAAAAAAAGTCGCATTTAGTTCCGGCCCGATCCGTGATAACAAACTCGCAGCCCTGCCCATTGATCAGAATATTCCCCTGCTGATAGATCCGGAAAAACGCATCGTGATCCGGATCGCGGGTTAAATGATAGATGCCTGGAGTGAATCTCAGTTCGGCAGGAGCCTGAGCCAGCGCATTGGAAAGAGCGCTTTGAATCTGATGCCACGTCGCTTCGGCAGGAACAGTGATCACGGTCGGCATTGCTTTGATTTCAAACATGCGAGGGGCTGTCCAGGGTGCCGTATTGCCGTCTTCATCCACGTATCTTACCCGCCAGTGAAGAACCTGCGGTTCGAACTCCATCGCCGGGACATAATGATTGATCAAGGCAGGAATGGAGTCCTCATCGAGGATGGTTGTGAATAAAGAATCTCCCGCGATCTGGATCTGATAGTGTCCGGGGAACGGCACCTCAACCACATCGGACCACTGAAAATACGGGACAGTCTGATAGGTTGAAGCACCGTGTTCCGGCCAGGTCGGAACCGGCACCCGTTCCGGCATCACGGCTAAAATGCCGACCAGAAATCCAAACATGATTCCTGACTTCATAGCCTCCTTATTTCTATACTACTGAACAGCCGCCGCCCCTGAAGAAGAACCGAAGTCATAGACGTCCGTCCGGAACGGTTCTGCCGGAAGTCCCTCGCTGTTAAACAGATTGCAGCGCGGATAGCGGCTCCAGGCATACCGCACAGATACCGGCTCGGCCACATCAACCACATTAGCGATTCGCACCTGATTGGAACTGATAATCTCCGCCTCGGTCGCCCAGTAGAAAACCTGATCCGCGCCGCACAAAGCAAATCCGCCCAGCTCATCGGCGGAAATTGAAATGGCCGTTCCTCCGGCGGCAACCTCTTCGGCATCGGGCTGCGAATCAACTGACCGGGCTTCAAGCCCGTCCGCCACATGGTCAAACGTCACGATCACATTAGATCCGCTGATCTGCACATCGCTCACGGTCGGACCACGCGACACAGTCGGGATGCCGTAGATTTGATCGAGAGCAATACGTGCCAGCCGTTTCCCCACCCGATCCTTAAACGGCGGGTGAATATCCGCTTGAAAACCGCTGTCGATGATGCAGGCCATGCCTGTATTGGTAATGGAAAGACATTCCGTCTGCGACTCGCGCATCCATGCCCAGTCGCCTTCCTCGGGAATCAGCGCGCCTTTCCTAAAAGGCGCCAACTGAACTGTGTAGAACGGCAGATCCGGATTGCCCCATTGATCGCGCCAGGATTGAACCAGCGTCGCAAACACCAGCGGATACTGCTCGATACGATTCATCAGATCGGTATTTGCTTCGCCCTGATACCAGAGAACTCCCTTCACCGCATACTTCTGCAATGGAGCAATCATTCCGTTGTAGTAACCGGAGGCCGGTTTTCCGTCGCGGGCAATCAACGGTTCGTCCATGGCCGCAAGGGCTTCGGCGGAAATCCACTGCTCGGCCGCCGTCGCCCCTTTGCAGACCTTGATAAATCCGAGCGGGATATGTCCCTGCCCGTTTGCATTCAGCGCGGCCTTTAGTTCGCGTGCAAAGAAATAGCCCGTTGCCGACATATTCGTCAAAGCGGAGGCCTCCCAGCGGTTCCACGGCAAATCCAGAACGACGTTGTCCGCCGGTTCGCCGGTGCGTTCCACTGCACGAATCAGCATAAACCGCATGTCGTCAAAATTATCGGATGAATCCGGCATGGCGGGATAGTAGGAAGGAAAGTTTGCCGATTGTGAGCCGATCGACTGCTCCATATTGGACTGCCCGCACAGTAGCCAGATATCACCGAAATAGATATTGGTCAGCGTGGCTGATGAACTTTGCGTGCCAGACACGCTGAGTGAAAAAGGCCCGCCTGCCGGCTCGGGATCGAGTTCAATGCTCCATAGTCCGTTAGTGCCGACAACCGTCGTTTTGGACTGACTCTTCACCTGTAGAGTCAGTGTTTCACCCGGCTTGCCGCTGCCCCGGACCGCCACGGTCTGATCGCGCTGCAGAACAGATCCGCTCGAATAGAGCGGCGCAAACTCAACAGGCGGATTGGAAACCGCCGAGGCGGCCATGAGGAGAAGATTGTCAATTCCAAGGCGACGGTTGTTATTCCCAGCATATGCGTCATAGAGATAGAAACGGAAGGTCACTGAATTCAAATTTTCAAATGAGGCATTAGACGATAAATCAACAAGAGCCGAATACAACCCTGAGGTGATTGCATTGGTCACGGTGACCAGATCGGTCGCATAGTTATCCGCGCTCGAACGCAGAGTAATCCCGCCGAACGGAGCGAACCCGCTTTTGACCATCGTAAATCCAAACGAACCGAAATTGATGGCAGAGCCGCTGCTGACGGTAAACTGGAAATATTCATTATTGGCTATGGCCTGAGTTAAATTGGAGGACAAATTGGAACCAACGGAATCACTTGCGAAAAAACCCGTTGCCACCGGAGTCGTGACGGTGGTATCCAACCGGAAAGCATTGACGCCCGATCCGGGCGTCAGCGTGCTCATGGTTACGCCGCCAGCCACCGTTCCACCCATGGCAATCGAAGTGTCGACCCCACCGGACTGAGTCGCGCTTTCGAAATCGGTGCTGAACAAAATCCCCGGCGGAGCCGTCAACGCCGTGTACTGGTCGGCATAGCGCGTTCCAATGATAATCTGCGAGTCGGTGTTGTAGTGCATGTTGTCGCCGATGTGTCCGGTCAGATCGCGGGCATCCACACAGGCTGTATACGGCTCGCGCTCGGGCAGGGTCAGCAAGGTGTTATTGATTTCAGCGACGCGCGGATAGTTGTTTGAATTGATGAAGGTTCCGATGGTGCAAGCGATGAACGGGAGCTCCGGTTCGTTCAAATCGCTGCGCAACGACTGAATCAGCGTGGACAGCTTGCTTTCGTAAGCAACATAACGCGCCTCCGTCGCATCGGACTCTCCCTGAAGCCAGAGAACGCCACGAATCCGACCCTTACCCGGCGGCGCATCGGCCAAAGCCTTCTGTGCGCGCCGGACGGCGTTGGTATAGAAAGCCTGCCCCGGCTGCCACAGGTTGATCCATGAGCCGCCTTGCGCGCACGGAATCAGGGCAATCCTCGCCCCCGCCTGCCTCTCCAGCATCGTCTCGGAAAAATCGAGCCCCGGCCCGACCCCGGCGTTGTCCGAGCCGTCGATCAGATCGGGCACCCCGGCTTTGTGCAGCGGATGTTTTGCTTCGTACCACCGGTCATCCGCCATGTTCATATCCACAATCAGAGGATTCACACTCTGCACGACAGGGATCACGCCCCGACCCTTCATGTTGGACTGCCCCAGCAGCAGATAAATATCAACCCGCTCTGCTCCTTCCGGCAGCAGAGAAAGATCAACTGACGGCCCAGTTCCTGCCGTTCCATAAATAACCATCAGTAGCATAAGTGCAAAGATTTTCATACAATCGGCTCCTTTTTACGGGCGTACCGCATGCGGTGCACCGTTGATTTCACGGGATCTGTTAAATCGGGTATCCTCGAACCGGTTGTTCTGGATGCTGACGTTTTCCGCACCACTCAAATTGATGAGAAACGCACCAGATTCGCGTACGGTTTTGAGTTCTTTGTTTACAAAAACATTGCCTTCAATGACGACATCCTCCGCATCGCGGATATCCATCCCATGCCCCTGATAATCTTCAATGCGGTTATTGATGATCCGGATATTGCGATGAAGCGGCTGCGAAGGCTCCCCGCTGAACATCTGGGTCCAGACGGCCGGTGCAGCCCCCATTTTTTTAAAGACCAGTCCGCCTCTGCGGAACAGGTTGTTCTGGATCAGAATGTCGTGAGCATGAAGTCCTTCAAACGGGGCGTTAAATAATTCCACCCCGCCGCCGCCCAGTTCTTCAAAGCGGTTGTTTTCGATTAAGCCCGGTCCGCTCTTGGCGAGAATTCCGGTCCGCCGTCCGCGAACAAAGTCGTTATTGCGGAAGGCAAAATTCCCACAGGCACGGTCCAAGTTATAAATCTGAATCGCTTCCAATGCCGGGAATCCGCCCTGTCCGGTGTGCAGGATGAATTCCGGAAGTTCACGATCCATCTGAACGGTTAAATTGCGTCCGGAGACCTGCGTCCCAACGACTCTGGCTTCCGCTTTCAGCGTGCCCGACGGACGATCAAAAAAGGCCAGCCGGTCTCCGATCTGAACATCCAGATCGTGCGCCGTCAGACCTCTCGTTCCGGGCTGTAGCGGAGAGATCACGACGGTATCAGACTTCGGCTGAGCAACCGGACTCAGCACCAGAGCGCTGATGTGATTGCAGTCATCGCCGGTGTTTTCAAAACGGCATCCTTCGATCCACGGACCGATGCGGGCATTGTGAATATTCGTGCCTCCGTTCTGGATTCCTAGCAAACGGTCGCCCCTGCGCAGCATATTCAGGCGGATCAGTTTCAAATCGTGCGCAAAGGCCGTCACTACACCGATTCCCGGCAGATAGTATGTTGTGATATCCACAAACGTCACATCGGTGCAGTTGTACAGCTCGATCCCCTGCGGCTTATAGCGCGGAGCACAGATATAGACCATGCCGGGACGGACCGATTTGACTTCGCCGGGCTGGGCCGCCTGCAGGCTGTAGCGTCCCCCGCCCAGCGGTTTCCAGGCCTCTTTCATGTAAACCAGCAGAAATACATTTTCAGCTATGCGGGAAAACTCCGGCTCATAGAAGAGCCCGCGTTTTTCCTCCATGAAACGGGGAACGGTCTCCGGCGGAACGCAGCCGGGATATAACGAGAGCTCCAGCGTTCCGTCCGTCGCAACGGACTCGACTTTCGCCGCCGTGTAAAGCGGTACTTCATAGTCGACCGAAAAATTCCTGAAGGTGATATGACGGCCACCCCGGATCTCCACCAGCCGGGCGATGTCGTGAATGATAAATTTCGCACCGCCGCCGTCGACAATCAGGTTGGAGATGTCCCGCAGTTCAAAAACCGTTCCATCCTCACCGGGATGCAGATGATATTCGCCGGGCTCAAAGCGGATGCAGGTTGACTCATTGGTTTTGGCAGATGCCAGTGCCGCCCGGATTTCGGCCATGCCGCTGCCCGCAGGAATCACGATTTCACTGCGCGGAACATCGATTTCAAAGGAGCCGTTGAACTGGTCGTTCACACGCCAATAATAGGTGCCGGGTTTCAGTGGCTTTTCTGGAACGTAGCGAGAGATATTTGCGATGGTATCTCTGTCCACCACGTTCTTGAATTCCGCGTCGGTGGAAATCTCGATGTTGTACGACTTAAACGCCCCTCCGCCCTCCCACATGATATTCGGATGCGGGCTAACTGCGGCATAAGAGGCGAACCACGAAAGACACAAAATACACGAAAGCAAACCGCGAATGCACGCGAATGCACGCGAACGTCTAAAAGACTCCGCATCGGAATGCGGAGCCACGCAGACAGACTCCGCATTGGAATGCGGAGCTACCTTGGAATTCCGCACCGTAGCGCCGGATTCCGATCCGGTGTTTCCCCTGCGACGACTGTTCAGCTTTTCTCTCATATTTTACCTTAATGCAAGGCCCGGCCCGTAATCGGCCAGCGCGGTCATGATGTAGTCGTTGATCAGTTGTTCGTTATGTTCTATGCCGAATTCCCAGATGCGGGTATACAGCTCTTTTTTCACCTCGTCATAGGCCGGATCAGACGCGAGATTTTTCATTTGTCCCGGATCGTTTTCGAGATCGTAGAGTTCGTCATAATCGAAGCCGTTGTACACAAAGCGCCATTTGTCAGTGAGAATCGAACGCTGGATGCCGTAGGTTTCGTTGCCGTTGCTCTGGAAGAATAGCGCGGAGCGCCATTCTTCCAGTGACGAGTGGCGAGTGACGAGTGACGACAGACTGCTTCCGGAAAACTTCGTTGGAGTTTCAACTCCGGCGGCATCGAGGAAGGTCGGGCCGAAGTCGCAGAGAGAGATGAGCTCGTCGCGCTCGATGCCTTCGGTCTGTCCCGGCAGTTTCATGATGGCCGGAACGTGATAGCAGCTGAGGAAGGAAGGAAGACCCTTGCACCACAATCCGTGATCGCCCAGGTAGTCGCCGTGATCCGAGACATAAAGAATCAGCGTGTTCTCATACTCGCCGCGCGCTTTAAGTTTTTCGATCAACTGTCCGAACAGCCAATCCTCATAGGAGCAAAAAGCGAGATAGTGTTTAATCGCAGCCTGATGCTCTTCGCGCGTCAGCTGATTGAAGCGGTCGCGGGTGCGGCGATACAGCGCGGGTTTGTCGTCCATCGGATCATCAAAGGTTTCCGGCAGCGGAAACTCCATTCCATCGTACAGATCGAAGAAACGTTTCGGGGGAATATACGGGTCGTGAGGCCCGAGCGTGCCGACATAGAAACACCACGGCTCATCGCCTTCAAGTGTGTCCATTTTCTCAAGGGCGGCCTCGACGACGGTTTTGTCGTTGAATGGATTTTCGTCGTCGCCCTTTCCGAAATAAGATCTCAGCAGCGGCTCGTCACTTGTTCCGTAGTGGATGTATGGAGTCAACCCCTCCCTCCGTATTTCGCCTTCAACGCGGGCTTCCGTACGGTGAACCGCCGTCATTTTTTTCAAATGCCTCAGCTCCCGTTCGCGGGCCTCGGACTCCTGTTCATCGAGCGTCAGCCCTTCGCCGTGACACATGCTTTCAGGAAAAACGTGTTCCCATCCGTAATCGCGCGGCTGCTGAAAGTTGCTGACATGCCACTTCCCTGCAAACAGCATCCGGTAACCGGCTTCTTTCAGATCCATGCTCCATGGGCGGACATTTTCCTTGAGTCCACGCGTGATGGCGTTGGCGACACAGACATTGTGCCAGACGCCGTGCTCGGTCGGCATCAGTCCGGTATGAAACGTCGCGCGGGCCGGACAGCAGTGCGGCGACGGGCCGTAAGCCCGGCGAAACGTGGTCGCCTCCTTGCGAAACTGATCCAGCACGGGTGTAATCGCTTTATACGAATCGTTCGGCAGCACCGAACAGGCCCGCTGCTGATCGGTCATGAAAATCAGGATATTCGGTTTCTTCATTGCTCAGATTTTTTCTGCCGCTTTGCGTTTAGCTCCGGCCGCTCCGTCCGGATCCATAGAGGTCTTCAACTCGCCGTACGGATAGGGCTGACGCAGCATCAGGAAGAGAAACAGCGGCACCATCATGTAGGCGATCCCTCCGAAAACAAAAGCAAACCGGTACTGCTGTCCGGCGGCCATAATCAGCAGTCCGCAGGCGTTCGCGCCGGTGATCTGCAGAATCCGGGTGACAATCTGACTACTGCCGTTGAGCTGCCCGAATTTATCTTTCGGCATGAAGCTGTACATCATCGGAAGAAGTGTTGCCACCATCATAGTATTGACTGCGGCGTAAGCGACATAGAGCAGGGCCACGCTTTTCACATCCGATGCGAACAGAAACATCATTAGCTGAATTAGGCCGACACCAAATCCGCACCAACCCCAGATCTTCTTCGGCCCAACCCGGTCAATCACCCATCCGGCGGGAAGGATCAGACAGAGACCGATCGCCGTTCCGGTCGCGAGGATGTACCCCAGATGGGTTGCTGAAAGCCCTAGTCCGGTGTTCGTATTGGTAAAGAACAGATTAAAGTAGGTACCCATCACCGGGCCGCCCAGTGCCGTCACGCCGAGAGTCAGCCATAGAAAAACAATATACCGGTTGGCAAACCCCTCTTTAATGAAGCCTGAGACCACTTTCAGAACCGATTCCTTGGGCGGCGGGGGCGGATAAGTTCCCTCTTTCACCATAAAAAGCATCAGCATTTCGCCCGAGAACCCGATACAGGCCAGCGCAATAAAGACGGTGATCGGGGCCATATCGAACAGCCGCAGAGCAACCAGTTGCACCAGCAGAGCGCCGAAACTACCCAACATCCGCATCCCAGCCACAAAACGACCCATCAGTTCCGGCGGAACAACATCGTTGTAAAAACCGGTTAGCACATTCGAACCGGCGGCGGCGAATCCGATTAAAACCATACAGGCGAACGCCTGCCAATAGGTTGTCACAAACGGAAGTATCAGTAACCCGACGAACCAGAACGGCGTCGTAAACAGATCGTACGGGCGGCGGCGGCCCCAGCGGGTCCGGGTGCGATCGCTCAAGGTTCCAAGGATTGGAAAAATGATCAAGGCCCCCAGCGGAAAAATCGACCAAAGCGATCCGATCTGCGCAGCATTAAATCCCTTCTTCGCCATCAGCAGCGGAAACAGCGTCGGAACCGCAATATATTCCATCCAGAACGTGAACTGCCCGACATAGAGCCAGAAAAACATCCGGATCAGATCCCGCTTATAATAGACCAGCGTTCCGGCGCGCCAGATCCTCACCCCGTTTGCATCGTACCACTTGCCCTCTTTTTCCGTATAGGCATCAGACATAGACCGACTCCTTTTCCATGACAGGTTTTTGTATTCGAATCTCAAAACTCCAGACTCCGCAGGAGAGTTTATTCGGCACGTCGCCGAGGCCCAGCGCGGAAAAATCAGGACGTGCAACCGTGCCCTCCGGAACGCTCACCCGGACTTTCCACCGCCGCTCGATCTTTCTCGCCTCAAACCGGATCTCTCCCTGCGGCAAAAGCAGCGAGGCCGAAATCTCATTCAGTCTACCCGGCTGAGGGCGGATTGCAAAGCATGTCCAACCCGGCTCCAGCGGACGGATGCCCGCCACCTGCTCCGAAAGCAGAGTCAGCGGTCCACCGCTCCAGGAGTGGTTGATGGTCCCCGGATGCTCCGACCATTCCGGCCAGCGTTCCCACAGCGTGGTATTCCCGTTTTCAACCAACCCTTTGTATCTGCGCTTCATACGGCTCAATGCCGCTTCGGGATCCCCCATTGCAAACAGGGCTTCCAGCACATATTTTTCCATGTAGGGACAGGCCTGCTCGACGGTTGCTAAAATGCACTTCAGTTGCGAATACTGAGCGGGCGCGGCCGCACCGCAGAGCACCATCAGCGCCTGCACGCGGTCGTCAGGGCCATATTCAAACCCGGACGAACAATAGCCGCCTTTGGCCTCATTCCAAAACGTTTTACGAATGGCGACGGTCACCTGCTCTTCTTTGTGCAGAATCTCGCGTGCATCGTCTGGCAGGCCCAGCTCTTCGGCCATCTGCCGCACGCCCTGGGCCGCCAATACAAACCAGGCATTCAGTGCAGGCTCCGCATCGATCCGTTCGCCCCAGTCAATCCAGTCCCACGTGCCGACTGAAACGCCGTTCACCTGTTTGGGAAGAGCCCCTTTTTCATCCGGCCGGTATTTAATGAGACCGCTCTTTTCAAACTCCCAGATGTCCAGATAACGTTTTGCAAACGGATAGAGTTCTGCCAGCGTCTGCCGGTCGGCGGTGTTCATGTAGTAAGTCCAGATCCCGTGCGGGCCGACCATCGAAAGCATCTGGGACGGCAGCTCCATCCGCCAGTTGCCTTCCGGAACTGGACCGTAGATGATGCCATCTTCGCGCTGCCAACGGAGCGTTTCCCTCAGCCCCTTCTTCACCAGCAGGTCGGCTTCGCGTCCGAGACAATACGGCACCTGCCCGAGCTGAACAACCAGATCGCCGGGCCACTGCGCCCGCTCGCGGCAGGGGCAATCCATGAAGGTGTCGCGCATGTTTACAACCAGCGTTCGGCGCGCCTTTTCCCACAGCGTATTCAATACCGGCTCGTCACAAGAGAATGTCCCAGCGAACTCTGCCGGATAACCTGTCTCGCGATAGGTTAATCCGCTCACCTTAACCGCATCACTCGGCACTTTATAAATCACCTCTTCACCGCTCATCCAGCCGATACATTCATACGATTGCTCGCCTTCGGCGGTGATATATGCAGGACAAAGCCGGTTGGTATCCTGAGCCACGCTGATATCAATCCGGATTCCCGCCTTGGCCCGCAGAGCCAGCGCCGGAATAAAGTGGGCGTTGTGCGGCAGTTTGCAGTGGTAAAACACCGTGCCGTCTCCAGCAGGAGACGGCCTTGCTTCGACCGACTCATATTCATTGAGATCCGACCAGAACCACTGCGGAAACTCGCGCTTTTCCAAAGGGCCCCACGGCGCATCCCCGGGCTTCCCAGCAGCTTCGGCGAACGGCCAGCCCGCATCGTCAAACTCCGGGCTCATCCAGCCCGGCAGATCGTAGCGCGCATCGAACCCGACACTGTTTTCGGAAAGGCGGTAGGCATCATGAATGTAGCCCGCATCAAAATAGGCCGGATATGTTTTCACTTTCCATGGACTGAATGTTGCGGAATCGCTGTCCGCCAGCAAGCCCGGCATCCCGCTGTCGCGGTGCGAAAACCCGTGTCGCCCAAAATACCAGAGCAGCACAGCGACCGTATTATCACCCGCATGAACAAACGCGGAGACATCCACCTCATCATAGTAGGAACCATCCGGAACCGGACCGCGCTTCAGGCCGCCCTCGCGGACAACCAGTTCTCCATTAATATAAAGCCAGTATTTTGAATCGGCAGCGATCCGCAGAAACGTGAGGGAAGGTTCCCCAACCGTTATCCGGCTGCGAAACATAAACCACTCGTTGGACTGAGATTTCCCGCTACGTTCCTCCGCCGGGGGCATAACCCAGCCCGCCTTTGCTGAAAAATTCTGCATAACTCTCCTTTGTGCAACAGGGAGTTAAGCAGAATTCCCGTCTGGCTGACTGTTAAAATTCAACCGGGTTTAGTGAAAATCCAGCATAGATTCTCCACATGGAGAATCTATTTATAGTTTTTCCCGAAACGTCTTAGGCGTTTCTCCGGTTTCCTGCCGGAAGACGCGGGAAAAATAGCCGGAGTCATTGAAGCCGACCTCAAAAGCGACGTCGCTGATTGATTTTATCGGATCGGCCATCAGTAGCATAGCCCGCTTGACCCGCAGCTGCTGTAGGTAGGCCATCGGCGAACAGCCGAAGGTCTCCTGAAATGTTCTTCGCAACGAGGTCGGCGACATATGAATCGCCTTCGCCAGCTCCTCAAAACGGAGATCCTCACCCAAATGCTTCTCCATATAACTGATCAGTTCGCCCAGCTTCAGGACATTCCTCCCTGAAGGAGTCGCCACGTGGGAATAGCGGCGCGACAGAAAAACAACCAGCTCTCTGAACTTGGTTTCGGCCAGAAATTCCCCGCCGGCAACCAGCCCTTCCAGCTCGGTTTCAATCTCTTCTACAATCGAATTCACAACCGCCAGATCCCGGGCCGGTAGCTTGAGATGCGGTTCAAAGTGACTGTCCAGCTTGACCGAGAACAGGGCGTGAAAGCCCGGAATCTGTTCGAGATCACGAACGTTCATCGCCAGCCGTTTCCAGTCAAACAGCACATTTAAAACCTGAACCCCGCTGTTTTCCGGCACATCGTATCCGTGATGATGTCCGGGCGGAATCACAAACACGTCCCCCATGGAAATGGTTTCATGATGATCTCCCAGGTGATGCACCGCCACCCCGCCCACCACAATCATCATCTCGTGGAAGTCATGGGAATGAATCTGCCGGCTCCAATCTACGTACGGCATCCGGAAAACACATAACGGAATATGCCCCGTTTCAAAGAATTTTTTTGCGGCCAGTTTTTCAGTCATACTCAACTTCCTCCAAGTACCAAAAACTCTTACATCACTAAGGGTCAAATTTCGAGAGTTATCGTATTACTATCCGTCCGTTTCTTGTTTTTTGCGGCTTTGCCGCGCTGGGTTATTCACTGTTTTATATTCCCTAATCATCAGAATACTTGGTTTACTTGGTTACATCCTGTAAAAATATCCAACCGAAAGGACTTCATATGAAATTCATCGAGTTGGCAAAGCAGCGCGTCAGCATCCGTTCGTATAAACCGGAACCGGTTTCCGATGCGAATCTCAATGAGGTTTTGGAGGCTGGACGCCTCGCGCCAACGGCCTGCAATTTTCAGCCGTTTCAGTTTGTGGTCGTGCGTAAAAAAGAAAATCTTGCCGCGCTGGCGGCTGGCTACCCTGCTCCGTGGTTTGCCGAAGCCCCGGTCATTATCGCGATCTGCACACAATCTTCCAAAGCCTGGAAACGGAAACAGGATGGACGCTGTCTCGTCGATGTCGATGCCGCGATTGCCGCCGATCATATGACATTGGCCGCTGCAGACATCGGCCTCGGCACCTGCTGGGTCGGCGCATTTGATCCAAAAATCATCCGTAAAGCGCTTGGCGTGCCGCGTACCGTTGAGCCGGTAATCCTGTTGACGTTCGGCCATCCCAACGAAAAAGGCCGACCGAAGCTCCGCCAGCCGCTCGAAAAACTGGTCCGAAACGAAAAGTGGAAATAGAAAATCGTTAAAGACGGTAAAGCCGTGTAATGCAAAAATTAGCGCCTTTAACGAACGAAACATTTTAACATTTAACGACTATAGGATAATCATAAATTTCGACTATGAGCGCATTACCTCAAAAAGTCCTGTTAATCGTCGCCGCAACATATTGTTGCGCCGTGCTCTGGATGTGGATTCGGCAGGAGAGCTATCTGTTTGTTCCAAAACATTATGATCCGTATCCACAATTTGAGCCCTTTCGCTGGGATCGCACAATCAACGGCGTACATCACCAAGGGTGGTTTCTCGACAAGGGCAAAGAAAAAACGGTCATTTATCACGGCGGCAATGCGGAAGATCTGGCGGGTCATTGCGAAGTGATGATGGCGGGACTGGATGCGAATGCGCTACTGGTGAATTACCGTGGCTACGGGCAGAGCGCAGGAACTCCCGGCGAAAAAGAATTGGTGGCAGACTGCATAGCGATCTTTGACCTTTTCTGTGCGGAAAAAAATATCGCCCCTTCAACGATCTATCTGATGGGGCGCAGCCTTGGCACCGGTGTAGCCATACAGGTTGCCGCTGCCCGTCCGCAGGCGGCCGGATTGATTTTGGTTACTCCCTATGAAAGCATTGCGGCGATTGCACGTTTTCAGTATCCGTGGTTACCCATCGAACGGATGTTGCGTCACCCGTTCCGCGCCATCGATTTCGCACCGAAAATTAAAATGCCAACACGGGTGATTCTGGCAGAGTTCGATGAAGTGATCCCGGTTGAAAGCGGGCGGAAACTCGGCGAGGCGTTAGGCGGGCCAAAAGAAATCATTACCCTGCCGATGGGACACATGGATATCAATGAACACCCCGGTTACTTCGGGACGATCAATCGATTCATCAACCCGTAATCGTTACCCGATACTGTTACGGACGATGTCCGTAAGTTCTCTAGCAAGCCGATTGGTCATCTCATCGGTCGGCCCTTCGACCATGACACGACACATGGGCTGTGTACCGGAATAGCGAATCAATACACGACCCTTATCACCCAGCTCGGCTTCCGCTTTTTTAATCGCTTGCTGTATTTCTGAAATCTCTTCCAGCGGCGGTTTGCGGGCCACATCGAAATTGATAAGTTTCTGCGGAAAAACGCTCATGATTTTCGCCAATTCAGAAAGCGGTTTGCCGGTTTCGCGCATAATGCTCAGCAGTTGCAGCGCCGCGATGATACCGTCACCCGTTGAATGGTGATTGTGAAAAATGACATGTCCAGAGGCTTCGCCGCCAAGCACCGCATGATCCTTGATCATCCGTTCAAGCACGTAACGGTCGCCGACCGGTGTAATGGCAACGTCAATACCCATCTCTTTCATGGCACAAAGAAAGCCGAAATTGCTCATGACGGTTGCAACCACTTTATTGTTTTTCAACAAGCCTCTCGCCCGGTATTGGCAGGCGCAAATAGCAATAATCTGATCACCGGAAAGCTCCGCACCGGTTTCGTCGACCACAATCAGCCGGTCGGCATCGCCATCAAAGGCCAGCCCGACATTTGCGCCGGTTGCGAGCACTTTGGCCTGAAGATCAGCCGTGTGCTGAGAACCGCAATTATCGTTAATATTCATGCCGTTCGGCGACACATGAATAGCCATAACCGCAGCGCCCAATTCTGAAAAAATGATGGGTGCGACCTTGTAGGATGCGCCATTGGCGCAGTCGAGGGCGATCTTCATCCCGTCGAGCGTCATCCCCTCCGGAAACGTTTTTTTGCAAAAAACAATATAACGGCCGATAGCATCATCAATACGCTTGGCTTTACCGATATCGCCTTCCGTTGAACGGATATCACGCAGTGTATGACTGTTGATCAGTTTTTCCATTTCCTCTTCTTCGGCATCGGGCAGTTTATAACCGGTGCGCGAAAAGATTTTGATACCGTTGTCATAATAGGGATTATGCGAGGCGGAAATGACAATCCCCGCATCCGCGCGCATATCCTGCGTAATAAAGGCGACCCCTGGTGTCGGCAACGGACCGAGTAGAAGAACATCCACGCCCATCGAGCAAATGCCAGCCGTGAGTGCGTTTTCCAGCATATAACCGCTCAAGCGGGTATCTTTACCGATCACGATGCGCGGACGGGTTCCTTTTTCTTTATGATACTCTTTGCAGACATAAGCGACCGCACGTCCGATTTCCAATGCTTGTTCCGCCGTCATGTTGCCCATATTGGCCATGCCGCGAACCCCATCCGTTCCAAAAAGTTTTCCCATTTTCAGCTCCTTTGATCAGCTGTGCAAAATCGACACCTCATCCACGATACTCTGGAGCCACGCAACAGCAACGGCCCGAGAGTCTTCACTCAAATTTTGTACCGCAGTAAGATAGTCTGCCGCAGCGACTGTTCCGATGTCGTTCAAAAGTTCCGCAGGGGCAACCGTTTCGTGAGAGGCTTCAAGCCGGACACGCAATGTTTTCCAAACCCCGGAAAATTCGCGCTGTTTTTTCGCACAGGTAGAAAAATCGCCGTCCATACGTTCCAACATCTGGGACGATAAATCCATTTTATCAGCAAACTCTGCGAGCCGTTTAATGCGCTCAGATACAATCAGATCAAGATTGGCCAAAGCACCGTCATAGCAGGCGCGATCAAATTCATCGCGGATGAAAAGAACGCGGACGTTCTGATACCACGCCTTGAGGGCATACATGTTGCCGATATAAAGGAGGTTGTTTTTTACGATCCGCCCAATGTTTTTATAAACGCCCTGATTATAGGGAATGGTCTGTTCAACCGGAACGGCTGGGACATGAAGCTGATTTTCTTCAAGTACGTCTTGGCGGCAGACACCGCCTGCGGCAATAACACAGCCGTAAGCGATGCGTGCCGGACCGACTAATCCGCCCTGCCCGCCCAGAAAAACAGGCTTCTGATTGAGCAATACGCCGCGTGGTACATCGCCGATCAATGAGGCCGTGGCCTTATCCTGATGCGGTGTAAAATTGAAATGGATATACGAAGAACCGACCTCGCCGTGATTTTTACGACTGGTTCCGCCTGCCATCAGGATATCGCAGAAATTGATAAGACTGCCGAGCGTGACAAAAGGAAACAGAACCGTCTGCTTAAGTCCAACGGTGTGCGCCCCGTTCGCCTCCTCCTCAAGAAGGGTCCCTTCCCGCACATGTGCGCCACTGCCCATATTGGCACCATCAAGAAAAACCGCGCCGGAAAAATAGCCGCCCTTTAATTTTACACCACGACCCAACTGGCAATTTTCAATTGTAACAGGTGCTTCGGCCCCCAGCACCGAGCCTGAGCCAATGGAAGTTTTTTTACCGTGGATGCGACAACCGGGATAAATGATCGCATCCGGCGCGATGCGTGCCACATCGACTTCCGGACCGATGACGACTCCCTTTTTGGCGAAGACATCCCTCATTTAAGCAGGACTCCAATGGTTGTCCCAATCCCTGTAAAAACCAGCAAAGCAATGGATGTTTTCATGGTGTAATCCAGCTCGAAAATCCGGATCGTAGTTTTACCGCCGGTAAAAATGAAAAAAAGTGCACACAGGGCCATTAGAAAAAGAGCCCAAAGTAATGGTTTGTTCATGATTACCCCTCCTGTTTTTTACCGCTAGAATTCTTCGCAATCGGTCATCTGTTCAAAAGCGCTATAGATCCACTCAAGGAAAGACTCGAAGCGGGCATCACCATGTAATGAAGATAAGTCAGGGTCTTTCTTCATCCATTCATAGTCATTATACCCCAACTCGATCGCACGGTTAAGCGCATCGAAGGCGTCATCGGCCCGATCTAAAAGCGCCAAACTGCAGGCCAGATTATACCAAACCATCGGATCTTCCGCGCACAGCCGGCTGAGGCGTTCATCAGCGCGCAACCCGTCGGCATAAGCTCCAGTCCGGGTATAGAGATCAGCTAATGCACGCAATACATCGGTATCCTCCGGAAGCCGACGGGCAATAGCCTGCAGAAAATCCAGCTCCTGCTTATTTTCGCGGAGTTCTTCCGGTTTATGGTTGGTCGGTATCACGTTTAAAAAATCCTGCTACTTCCGTTTGGCAATCGGCGTTACTTTACGCAGATTTGGTCCTGTATAAATCTGTCGCGGACGAGCGATGCGAGCATCACTATCGTTCTGCATTTCCAGCCACTGGGCAATCCAGCCCGGCAGACGTCCGATGGAGAACATGACCGTGAACATATTGGTCGGGATCCCCATTTCCCGATAGGTCAACCCGGTGTAAAAATCCACATTCGGATAGAGATTGCGCTCCTGGAAATAGGAGTCAGCCAGCGCCTTTTCCTCCAACTCCTGAGCGATATCCATCAACGGGTCTTTGGTATGAGTTACAGCCATAACTTTTTTACACAGCTCTTTAGCAATTTTTGCGCGTGGATCGTAGGATTTATAAACGCGATGACCAAAGCCCATCAATCGGAACGGACTGCGCGGATTTTTTGCCCGCTCAATCACTTTATCGACATCACCGCCTTCGCGATGAATATCTTCAAGCATTTCAATAACGTGCTGATTTGCCCCGCCATGCTTAGGCCCCCACAGCGCACAGATACCAGCGGCAATGGAAGCATACAGGTTGATTCCAGAACTTCCTACGCCACGAACAACCGATGTGGAGCAATTCTGCTCATGGTCAGCATGGATGATAAGTAATTTATTAAGTGCATCGGCCATAACCGGGTCGATCGGTTCGCCGCGCACCGGTGAACTGAACATCATATTCAGAAAGTTCTCGCAGTATTTCAAATCGTACCGCGGATAAACGGCCGGTTCACCGATTGATTTTTTATAAGAAAAAGCTGCAATGGTGCGCAACTTGGACGTCAATCGCGTAACCGTCATATCCACATCTTCTTTAAGGTCGCTTCTCAATTCCGGATAGAAGGAGGAAAGCGAAACCGCCATGGCCGAGAGAATTGCCATTGGATGTGAGTGCTCGGGATAATTACTGAAAAAATCCCGCATATCTTCATGAATCATGGAGTGACGATTCAGAAGCGATGAATAATTTTCTTTTTGAGCCGCATTCGGCAATGAACCATGCACCAGCAGATAGGCCACATCAATGAATTCACATTTCGCAGCCAAATCGGCCACATCGTAGCCGCGATAGCGCAAAATACCCTTTTCACCATCAATAAAAGTGATATCGCTGGCACAGGAACCGGTATTGCCAAAACCGGGATCGTAGGTGATGGCTCCAGTCTCTTTACGCAATTTACCAATATCAATGGCCCGCTCGCCTTCGCTGCCCTCATAAACGGGGCAAACCAGCGTCTGATCATCGATACGTATTTCAGCTTGTCCGGTTTTTTTCATTTCCATAATCAACCTCTCCAGTAGCTTATAAGGGTCGGGGAGTGTATTTAGCCGCGCCAGTCCTGTTCAAGCAAAATTCCCACTTTGAATAGTCTTATTCCACCGTCACACTTTTAGCTAAATTGCGCGGTTTATCAATATCGGTGCCGCGAGCGCGAGCCGCATAGTAAGCCAGCAGTTGCAACCCGACCACATTAACCATCGGCGTAAATTCGTCGCGAACTTCCGGCACATAGATAATATCGCCAGCCAGCTTCGCGATTTCTGTGTCACCTTCTGTCGCCACGGCGATAATCCGACCGCTACGAGCTTCCACCTCTTTGATATTTGAAAGCATCTTTTCGTAAACCTCATCGGCGGTTTTTGTGCAAATACAAATAACCGGCAACGTTTCATTGATCAGCGCAATCGGACCGTGTTTCATTTCACCTGCCGCATAGCCTTCGGCATGCTGGTATGAAATCTCCTTATTTTTGAGTGCTCCTTCCAGCGCAGTCGGATAATTGAACTTACGTCCCAGATAAAGAGAACTCGGGCCGTCGTGATGTTTCTCCCCGATTAAACGGATTTCATCTTTCTTCTGAATAACATAGTGGACAGCGTCCGGAACATCCTGCAAATCAGCCAGATACAGCCTAATCTGCTCCGGCGTCAAGTTGCCGCGCACACCCGCAACATACAGCGCAAACAGTGCAAAAGCCATTTGTTGCGCAGTGTAGGCTTTGGTCGAAGCCACGCCAATTTCCGGCCCGCAATGGGTGAAAAATACCGCATCGCTCTCGCGGACTACGGAACTGCCTTCAACATTGCAAATGGCAAAAACCTTACAGCCCCACTCTTTGGCCATACGGATGGAAGCCAAGGTATCAGCGGTTTCTCCCGACTGTGAAACCGGAATAATCAATGTGCCGGGATCAATTTTAGGGTCACGATAGCGAAACTCGCTGGCAAGATCGGTTTCAACCGCAATACCGGTCAAATTTTCCAGTAATAGTTTGCCGTACATTCCAGCGTGGTAGGCCGTACCGCAGGAAACAATCATGATTCGATTGAGTTTACGAAAATAATCAGGACCCAAGCCGATGTTAAGATCGATCTTTCCATCCGCCGAAACATGTTTATCCAACATTGCACGTAAAATACGCGGCTGTTCATGGATCTCCTTGAGCATGAAAGTTTCAAAACCAGCGCACTCGGCGGCTTCAGCCTGAAAACTGATTTCCTTAATTACAGGAGTAACCGGCAGACCTTCGATCGTGCAAATTTCCACGCCATTTGCGCGAATGACCGCCATCTCACCGTCATTTAAATAGATCGCCTTTTTAATCCGGTTAATAATGGCCGGCACATCGCTAGCGATGAAATTCTCATTTTCACCCAATCCGATGATCAGCGGACTGCCCTTGCGGGCACAAAAGATGGCATCCGGCTCATCACGAAATAAAATTCCCAGCGCATAGGCGCCGCGCAACCGCTTGAGAGTACATAAAATCGCCTCAACCGGCGATTTTGCACCATCTTTCAGTGCCTGTGCGATTAAGTGCGGAACGACTTCCGTATCCGTTTCAGAAATAAATTTATGCCCTTTTGCCGTCAATTCTTCGCGCAACTCGGCATAATTTTCAATAATCCCGTTATGCACCACAGCGATGGCTCTGTCAGAACTAAAATGAGGATGAGAATTAACCTGCGAAGGTGCGCCGTGTGTCGCCCAGCGAGTATGCCCGACACCGCGCGTCCCTTTAATCGGCGTAACGGCCAGCATCTTTTCCAAATTCGCTAAGCGACCCACTTCTTTACATGAAACAATCTTCCCGCCGTTGAGTACCGCAATCCCGGCAGAATCGTATCCGCGATACTCCAACCGTTGCAGCCCATCAATCAAGATCGGTGATGCTTCCTTGCTTCCAATATAGCCGACTACTCCACACATGTTTATTCTTCTCCGGAACTTAGGTAAAAAATAGAGACGCAGTCTGCCCGAAACCGGCTCTTAAAACAAAATAAAAAAATGCCGCCCTCCCCCATTTTACCCGTCCGTATATTTACACAGAAATTTGTTGCACCGTAGAGTCTTTTCCTGTTTTATCCCCGCTTCGACGAACCAATTGAGGAATTTGATTTATGGCAAAAACGAGCAGCATCGTTAAAAATGAGAAGCGCATGAAGATGGCAAAGAAGTACTTCGCCAAGCGCATGGAGCTGAAAAAAATCATTAGCAACCCGAAAACGTCTAACGAAGCACGTATGGCAGCTTTTGACGTCCTGCGCAACCTTCCGCGCAACGCAAACCCGATCCGTGTTCAAAGCCGTTGCCGTGTGACTGGCCGTCCGCGCGCCGTCTACCAGAAATTCGGACTTTCCCGTATTACTTTGCGCGAAATGGCTTCCAACGGACTTATCCCTGGAATGACCAAAGCAAGCTGGTAGTAAAACCAGTATTTCTGCTCAGAACGCCTCAGATTCGTCTGGGGCGTTTTTGTGTCAGCAGTATTTCGTACTGCGTATTACGTATTGAATACGAAGTACGCAGTACGCACTACATCCCCATAAAAAAACCGACCCCGTAAAAGGGCCGGCTTGCAGAACAGGATATCCTGAGTTTTTTAGGCCTTCGTTACGAGACCGTCGCGAATCGCCTTGGTCGAAACCCAAATACGATGCACGGTGCCGTTTGCATCTTTCACGCGAACACGCTGAAGATTTGCTTTAAATTTACGTTTCGTGGCGCTGGTCACGTGCAAACCGATACCGCCCTTGCTCTTTCTCAAACCCTTACGAACAATCCGGCGACCCGAAATCGTTCCCTTACCTGTCATTGCGCACTTAGCCATTTTTTTCCTCACTATCTAAAATTTAACTCAAAGAGTGGCGTAATCTACGGACAGACCTTTACATTGGCAAGCGCAATATCACACCAATTCAGCAAAGATCGCATCGCTCACAAAAAGCGCATCCTCCGCAAGCCGGACATGACGTCCGTCAATCACCAGCAATCCCTGTTTTTCCAATGTCTGAAAGCTTTCCTGCATATTTTCCCATTGATTGACAGAAACCTCAATGCCCTCCAACTGCCGTAATCCCATCACCAGCGTTTCACGCTCCTTGGCCCCCGGATCAAGTGTTTCCTCAAATTCACGACACGGGCCGTTAAAACAGTAATCGTCTAAATCAGAAACATTCGCCCAGCGCACTCCCTTCCAATGCGAATGAGCCGCCGGACCCATTCCGATATATTCGCCACCGCTCCAGTAGAGCAGATTATGCCGGCACTCGAATCCCGGCTTCGCAAAATTAGAAATCTCATAATGAACAAAGCCCGCAGCCGTCAGCCGCTGGCGTATCCGATCATACATCTCCCTTTCCAAGCCCTCATCCAGTTTATCCGGATTGCGGGCAGCTAACGGAGTGCCTTCTTCATACATCAGATTATAAATTGAAATATGCTCCGGCCCGAGAGCCAGCGCCCGGTCGAGATCGGACTCCACCATTTCCATGGTTTGTCCCGGCACACCGAAAATCAGATCGAGGCTACTATTTTCAAAACCCGCCACCCGCGCCAGCCGGAAAGCGTTTTCCGCCTCTTTTGCTGAATGAATCCGGCCCAGCATTTCCAAGCATTGGGAATCAAATGACTGAATGCCGATCGAAAGTCGGTTCACGCCGCTTCGTTTCAACAAAGCCAGCTTCTCAGCATCCACAGTTCCAGGATTCATCTCGCACGAAAATTCCTGCGGAGCGAAATGTCCAAGCATCGGAAAAAATCTTTCCAATGTTTGGATATCCGGCGCCGTCGGTGTGCCGCCGCCGATAAATACCGTCTCCGGTAAAAAGTCTGGATACCGACTTTTTAAATTTCCAATCTCAGATTCCAACGATTGGAAAAATGCCGGAACATTCTTCCAAGGCTTGGAAAAAGAATAAAACGCGCAATAGGAACACTTGCGCTCGCAGAACGGAATATGGATGTACAGACCCGACATAAAGGTAACGGTCAGCTTTCCGCTCCAGACTGATCCTTCAACCGACGGCGACTCTCGGGGAGTTCCTTGTAGTTCGTGCGGGTTGAAACCTTGCGGCCGCTCTTTTTCTCCAGCTCCTTGCGGGCATTCCCGGTATCAAAGGGCAATGCAAGGGGGGGGACAAATTGTACCCCCCCTTTGAAAAGCTCATTCAGCTCCGAGTCGCGGCGACGCATCTTTTTCAGATACTGCACCGGATCAGCGGAATCGGTCAGCACAGCCACCACGTCAGTAATGACAAACCACCACTCCTCTTCATGCCAAACGCGCCGCACCTGCTTTTCCTCAAATAGAACCAGATTGTTCACGCTGTTTTCTCCGTTTTACTCCGGCGTTTTTCCAAACATTGCCATTGCACTTCGTTTCATTGCCGTCGCCATGCTCCGGCCTCTTTCGACATTCGTCTCGGGTGGGAAGTTTCTACCGGATTCTTCCAATCGTTGGAAGCCGCTCAATGATGCGGAGCGCGTCCTTTTCAATCTCAGAAAAAGCGAACTTTTCGCCTTGCGTACCAGCTTGGAGACAAACGAATAGGCATCGAAAATCTGTCCGTTGAAAAAAACACCCTGCTTCGGTTCCAGTTCCTGCGAGCCGATGGCATCCAGCACCTGACCGACCTTCTTCTCGGTCTGAAGCTGACGAATTTCGAGTGAATCGATCCGCCGGAACATCTCCGCATTCGACAGCATAAACCGGCGCATCGCCACGAAGGCCTGCATGATTTGAACGCTGACATCAACTGCGGTTTTGCTGCGAAGGACGGCCGACAGCATAGCAACCCCTTGTTCTGTAAAGGCGTATGGAGAACGCCGCAGACCCATCTTGTCAGAATTGGAAGTCACAATTTGTGACCTCCAATCTAAAAACTCGCGATCAGAAAGCTGGAACATAAAGGCCGGGGGAAAACGGGAAGCATTTCGTTTTACAGCCTGATTCAACACTTTGGTTTCCACCTGATACAACTCGGCCAGATCCCTGTCGAGCATCACCTGCACGTCCCGAATCTGATAAATCTTCCCGGCGATCCCGTCCCGTTTAATCAGCTCGTTCATATCTCACCCTTGGAGCATTTGGTTTCATTGCCATTGTACTTCGTTTCATTGCCGTCGCCATGCTCCGGCCTCTTTCGACATTCGTCTCGAGTTTCTACCGGATTCTTCCAAACGTTGGAAGCTCGCCGAAGTGGTTTTCTTCTTCGATCAGTTCCCGGCTTCGCATTCGCGGTAATTCGTGGTATTCGTGGGTTGTATGAAAAAAATCAGACTCGATCAACTGCTGGTGGAAAAAGGCCTCGCCGAGAGCCGTGAAAAGGCCCGACGACTGATTGTCGCCGGACAGATTCTCGTCGAAGGATATGATTCCCCCAAGCCGGGGCAAACCCTGAATGCAGATCACAAAATCACAGTTAAAGAAGTTGAACGGTTTGTCAGCCGGGGCGGCGATAAACTTGAAGGAGCCATGGAGGCCTTCAAATTGGATTTAACCGGTAAAGTCTGCCTCGATATTGGCTCATCCACGGGCGGATTCACCGATTGTATGCTCCAGCACGGCGCAACCAAGGTTTACGCTATTGATGTCGGCAAAGGTCAGCTTCACTGGAAACTGCGCGAAGATCCGCGAGTTGTCGTTATGGAAGGCGTCAACGCCCGCTACCTGACATCTGCCGACCTGCCCGAACTGGCCGACTTCGCCAGTATCGATACCTCGTTCATTTCTCTCACCAACATCCTGCCCGCCACGAAGGGACTCCTGAAGCCCGGCGGAGAAATCGTTTCTCTCATTAAGCCGCAATTTGAAGCCGGCAAAGAAGAAGTTGATAAAGGGCGAGGCGTTATCACTGACCCGGCAATTCATGAAGCCGTTGTTTCAAAAATTCAAAAATTCGGCACTGAAAAACTGGGTCTCCAATGGCTCGGCCTGGCGACTTCGCCGCTCAAGGGACCCAAAGGCAACGTCGAGTTTCTGGCCCATTGGAAAAAGTAAGCCGCTATGCGGAAACAACACGCTACGGCTTGCGGACAGCGTTCTTTTCATCTACATGAATAACCACGGGCTTACGCTTAAGCGCTTCAGCCTCTTCCATCTGAGCGTAAGTAATGATGACCACCTTGTCGCCGATATAGCCAAGTCGGGCCGCCGGGCCATTCAACTCAACAATACCCGAACCGCGTTTGCCGGAAATGGTATAAGTGACTAAACGACTGCCATTATTCAAATTAACCACATGCACCTGCTCGCCAACCAGAATTCCGGCAGCGTCCAGCAAATCCTGATCGATAGAAATACTGCCTTCGTAGTACAGTTCCGTACCGGTCAGTGTCGCCATATGAATCTTGGACTTCAGCATTGTTATCGTCATCGTCCCATCCCCTTCTTCACCTGCTCAATCAATCGGTAGAGGATACATTGAATCCCCTCGGATATCCAGACTGAAAACGGGGCACCATACGCACCTGTACGACGGTTTTCCAGAACAGTCTTCAAATTTCAGCAGGGAGCGTGTTCCTGCCTGACTCTGAACTTTTTCAGGTTTCAGGTTTCACATTTCAACATCCCTATCTTAGTATCCGCCCCCTATGAACCGTATAATTTTTAAAAAACAGCTCTCCGATGAAGTGTTCCAGATGCGCATTGAAGCTCCGCTGATCGCCAGCGAGCGGCGCGCCGGACAGTTTGTTATCGTCCAATTGAACAGCCACTTCGGCGAACGCATTCCGCTGACCATTGCTGATGCCGACCCGGTCGAAGGCTCAATCACAATCATTTTTCAGGCGGTGGGCCGCACCACTCACCTGCTGGCGCAGAAAAACGTCGGTGACACGGTCGAACATCTCGTCGGACCGCTCGGTCAACCGACACATATTGAAAAGTTCGGACGCGTCATCTGCGTAGGCGGCGGCATCGGTGTGGCTCCGCTCCACCCCATTGCACAAGCCATGAAGGCCGCCGGCAACGAAGTGATCATCATTATGGGAGCCCGCAACAAACAGCTTCTGATACTCGAAGACGAAATGCGCAAAATCGCCGACGAACTCATTATCTGCACCGACGACGGTTCCTACGGGCGCAAAGCTCTCGTCACCGCTCCGCTCAAAGAACTTTGCGAGGCCGATCCGAAACCGGCCTTGGCTGTTGCCATCGGCCCGCCCGTGATGATGAAATTCTGCGCAGAAACCACCCGTCCGTACGGCGTACATACGATGGTTTCACTCAACACGATCATGGTCGACGGAACCGGCATGTGCGGTGGTTGCCGCGTAACCGTTGGTACAGAAACCAAATTTGTTTGCGTGGATGGACCTGAATTTGACGGTCATCTGGTAGATTTCGACAACATGATCAGCCGGCTGAAAGCCTACAAACCCCGCGAAGATGCCGATCATCATCAATGCCACCTTGAAAAAGCAATCAAAGAACTGGAATGATGGATTAGCGGATGATTGGAATGCTGGAACTCAAACAACCATGAACTCTGAACATTTAACACCTTCACAACTTGCTGATGCCGCCCGCGTTGCGCTGGCCGGACTCACCAAACCGCTTTCGCCAAAACAACGACTGGCCATTCCGGCACAGGAAATGCCAGCACAAGATCCCTCTGTTCGTCGCGGCAATATGCAGGAAGTCGCCCTCGGCTATTCAGAAGAACAGGCAAAACTCGAAGCCGAACGCTGCCTGCAATGCCCGACCAAACCCTGCATCAAAGGTTGTCCGGTCGGCATCGATATTCCCGCTTTCATTCAGAAAATCGCCGACGGCGACTACAAAGCCTCAATTGGCATCATCCGCGAAAGCAGTTTACTTCCCGCCGTTTGTGGCCGAGTTTGCCCGCAAGAAAGCCAATGTCAGGCACCTTGCACAGTCGGAAAAGCCTTGAAATCGATCGATAAAGCCGTCTCCATCGGTCGGCTCGAACGCTACGTCGCCGACTGGGAACGCGAGAACGGACTAATGCAACCAGCTGCGGTAAAACCGGCTACTGGCAAAAAAGTCGGTATCATTGGTAGCGGCCCCGCCAGTATCACCGTCGCCGCCGACGTACGCCGCGAAGGCCATGACGTAACCATCTTTGAAGCCTTCCACCGCCCCGGCGGCGTATTGCTTTACGGCATTCCTGAATTCCGCCTGCCGAAAGCCATTGTGGATCAGGAAATCAGCAGCCTCAAAGCAATGGGCGTTGAGATCAAAACCGACTTCGTCATCGGACGCACACGCCGCCTGACCGACCTGCTCGAAAAAGACGGCTACGACGCCCTCTTTATCGGCACCGGCGCCGGCCTGCCTAAATTCATGAATATCGACGGTGAAAACCTCGTTGGAGTCTTCTCCGCTAACGAATATCTGACCCGCGCCAATCTCATGAAAGGCTACGATACTCGTGCCGCCACCCCGATTTTCCCATCCAAAAAAGTCGCTGTACTCGGCGGCGGCAATGTTGCCATGGACGCCGCCCGCAGTGCCATCCGTCTCGGCGCGGAAGAAGTCCATCTCATCTACCGCCGCACCGAAGCCGAAATGCCCGCCCGTATCGAAGAAGTCGCCCACGCCAAAGAAGAAGGCGTTATTTTCCACCTATTGCAAAACCCAGTCAAAATACGCTCCGACGAACGGGGCTGGGTGACCGGCATGCAGGTTCTTCGCTACGAACTAGGCGAACCCGACAGTTCCGGACGTCGGCGTCCGGTTGAAGTCAAAGGTAGTGAATTTGAAATGGACGTTGATACGGTTATCGTCGCCATTGGCAATGAATCCAACCCGCTCATCCGTCAAACCACGCCCGGACTGGAAACCAGTAAATGGGGTACTCTCATTGTCGATAACACCGGCAAAACCTCGCTTGACCGCGTCTTTGCCGGCGGCGACATCGTACTCGGTGCCGCCACCGTTATTCTCGCCATGGGCGAAGGCCGCCGCGCCGCCGCCGCAATCAACAAACTGCTGGCATAAAAATATAAAGCCGGATTCCTTATCTTAGGAATCCGGCGAACAGAATTTTACAAGATCGACCCCTCTACATTCCGGGTCCGGCGATGTAACTCTGTAAATTTTTGATTACGAAATCTTTTTCGTTAACCATATGCTTCACAATATCGCCGATAGAAACGATTCCTACTACACGATCACCGTCCAGCACAGGGAGATGACGAATACGTTTTTCGGTCATTATTTCCATGCAACTTTCAAGCGCTGTGTCGGCGGCTACTGTGGTGAGACTGGTCGACATAATCTCGCTTACTTTGGTGCTCTTGCCACATTTATCTTTTAAATAAATCTTACGGATAAAGTCGCGCTCTGAAAAAATACCTACCAGTTTATTGCCGTCCATAACCAACGCCGTACCGGCTGATTTTTCGGCCATTTTGGCAATTGCATCACGTACGCCCGTGTCGGGAGAAACGGAAATAAGTTCTTTGCTTTTTTTCTCGAGCAGTTTACTAACGGTAGCCATGTATCATCCCTCCTGTTGATGTAAATCGCAGTTTACGTATTAGATTATAATGAGACAGCTCCCCTGCGGCAAGCACGGATAAAATTTTAGATCAGTCGACCTCTCAAACCAGATTGGCCGCTGTCATCACCTTCCGTAAGACTTCTTTGTCCGTCGCGCTCATTTCGCAAAGCGGTAAACGGTAGACCTCCTCGATTTTCCCCATTAACGCCAGCGCGGCTTTTACAGGAATCGGATTGGTATCAATAAACATCGTATCGAACAGTTTTACATACTGATTATGCAGCAGTTGCGCGGCATCCCAGTTACCTTCCAGCGCCGTGTGAATAAGCGAAGCCACAACACCCGGCACCACATTCGAGGCAACACTGATCAAGCCGATCGCACCATCGCGCATCATCGGCAGCGCCAAGGCATCATCACCGGAAAGCACTTCGAGATCGCAGACATCCAGTGTTTGCCGGACGCGTTCCACTTTTCCACCGGCTTCTTTAACCGCCACAATATTGGGATGAACAGCCAGCCGCGCCACGGTTTCGATGGCTATTTCACGAGCTGTACGGCCCGGCACATTATAAAGAACCACCGGTAATCCTATGTCAGCAACCATCGAAAAATGGCGATAAAGCCCTTCCTGATTGGGCTTGTTGTAATAAGGAGTTACTTGCAACGTGGCATCGACACCCAGTTCCTTGGCGAGCGTTGTCAGCTCAACGGCCTCGGCCGTGGAATTGGCCCCTGTCCCTGCAATAACCAGCACACGACCATGGACTGCTCTGATCGTTTCCTCAATCACCTTCATATGCTCATCATTATTAAGCGTTGGCGATTCTCCGGTCGTGCCAACCGGCACAATCCCATCAATGCCATTATCAATCTGAAATTCGATCAATTCGCGGTAACGAACATAATCCACCGAGCCGTCCTTGCAGAACGGGGTGACAATCGCGGTATGGGCTCCTTGCAACATGGTTTTCTCCTTAGGTGTCAAACTATGCCCCATGATAAAAAAACCTTCAATCACGGAAATACAAAACCCGGGAATAGACAAAAATGATATTATTATAACCATTAAATGAAGCTTGCCGGAATTTTCCGATCATTAATTTATAGGTTCAATTTTTCAATCCAATAATTCATCCAGCGAAACCGTAAAAAAATCGATCTAAGTATCTTAAAATCAGCAGGATCGGAAAATCCCCTCTTTTCAGGTTTATTTTTAAGTATCTAGTTCGAAATAAAACAGAATCTGCTACAATGAGGTTCTATGGAAAACAACCCACAATTTGATTTCTGGTATGCGGTAAACAACACCGAGGTAATCTCCGTGCCTGAAAAACGTCTAGAAACGTTCGGTGCAACGATGGTGAATTATCATCTGGTTACGGAATTGTTAGATTCCGTTAACAAAGTGCGCGTGCGTGAAGGAAAACTGAAGGCATTCCGCCCTGAAATCATTACGCCGCAATCCATCGATGAAATGATGCTGGAAGGCTTCGGTCATGATGCCCGCAACTACGCCGACTGGCTCCACAAAAACGCACAGGAAATGCAGATTCTAAAATATGGATTTAAGGTGCAGAAACAAGAGGTCAACGACTATATCCTGAGCGATCCGCTGGAGACCGTCGTTGAACGGGTAAAAAATGACGTCGCTGGCCGCAACGACCCGCTGGGAGCAGTGCTGGTCGGCGTAGACCGTCCGTGGGAAGTCTGCCTGCTCAAGCTGATGGTCGAACTGGTGCAACACTCCGTGGCCGGTAATATTCAGGATATCCGCCAGCAGCAACGCGACCGGAAGACACAACTTTACCATCAAATTGAACAAGCATTTTTAGAAGCCGCACGAAATTCTGCCAAAGTCCCCGACCTAGCCGACCTGCTCAAGCGAAACGGCCTGTTTGAACGCTACGAAGACCGTTTTTTCTCCACCGTGCGCGCAGCCAAATAAAAAGCATTTCTGCAGATTGACACACCGCAGCGAGTTCTATACTTTTCACGTTCACTTTTCGGGCGATTAGCTCAGTTGGTTAGAGCGCTTCCTTGACATGGAAGAGGTCACAAGTTCGAGTCTTGTACCGCCCACCATCTTAAGTCACTCCCATCCAGGCAGTTGGGAGTTTTTTTTATTATTCATTTTTTCCATGATTCGCGGGAAAAGCGGGGTAATGAGACGGGATGAAATGCGTGTTGGATTTATTTCCGATCAGGGCATCTGTCCGGTGCCCCTCAGTTTCTCTTATGCCGTATGCTTCCTCTCCCTTCCCTGTGCTTGTGGCGGACGCTGGAGCACTGGATGGACATCAGCGATCTGGGGGATGATGCCCGACAGTTCCTGCTCGAGATGAGACAGCTTCATTCCATGAACATTCACCTGCCGACCAAGCAAGGGCCGACGATCAGGTTCCGTGTTGTATCAAAACCGGAAAAGGAGCTGGCTGTCCTGCTGGGGCGACTGAAATTGAGACTTCCGAATGTGCCACTGAAACTGGAAATGTTGTCAAGACTTCCGAGATCGTTTTGTTGATTTCCAACGACTTACGACTTCAAAAGCCGCCCAACTGGCGAACTCGGGTTAGTAGACGGTCAACCAGAGCAGCAATCCAATAATCCGTTATAGCATCATCCCGCAGCCACAGGCTGAACAAAGGTCAGTTCCATATTCTTGGCGGCGGCAACTTCGTCGAGACGGCCGACCGGCGTGGTGACCGGCGCATGATGCAGTGCATCCGGATCGGTTTTTGAAAGCTCAAAAATCTCGATCATGTCGGTGCAGAACTGGTCGAGTGTTTCGCGCGTTTCGGTTTCCGTCGGCTCGATCATGATGGCTTCCGGAACGTTGAGCGGGAAATAGATCGTCGGCGCGTGGTAGCCGCGGTCGAGCAGCGCCTTCGCAAGGTCGAGCGTATGAACGCCTTCTCCCAGCGTTTTGCCGCTGAAGACGCATTCGTGCATGCAACGTCCTTTGGTGACCGCTGAAAAATACGGACGTAGTTTTTCCTGCACATAGTTGGCGTTCAGCACCGCACGGTCACTGGTGGCGCGCAAGCCGTCGCGGCCGAGCATCAGCAGGTAGGCGTAGGCACGCACGAGAATAGCAAAGTTACCGTAGAACGGCGCGATATAGCCGATGCTCTTTGGGAAATCGTAGTCGAGCGTGTAGGTTCCATCCTTAGTTTTAGCGACGCGCGAAATCGGCAGGAACGGACGCAGTTTTTCACAGACGCCGACCGGACCGGTACCGGGGCCGCCGCCGCCGTGCGGTGTCGAGAACGATTTATGCAGATTTAAATGACAGATATCAAAACCGAGCTCGCCGGGCTTGATGCGACCCATGATGGCGTTGAAGTTCGCACCGTCGTAATACATCAGGCCGTCCACTTCATGCACCGCTTTGATGATCTCTTTCACGCGCGGATTAAACACGCCGAGCGTGCTGGGAAGCGTCAGCATGACACCGGCGGTTTCGTCGTTGAGCGCCTTTTTGAACAGCTCAATATCCATGTCACCGCTGGCGTCGGACGGAATCGTGACGACTTCATAACCGCCGAGCGCCGCGCTGGCCGGATTGGTTCCGTGTGCCGAGTCGGGAATAATGATGTGCGTCTTCTTATTGCCGCGATCGCGGTGATACGCCGCCATCATCATGACGGCTGTCAGCTCGCCATGCGAACCGGCCATCGGCTGAAGCGTGAACTCAGCCAGACCGGTAATCTCGGAAAGCATGCGCTCCAGCGAATAAAGAATCTGGAGCGAACCCTGTGTCAGCAGTCCACCGTGACGAAGTTGCGGCCAGAGCGGATGGGTTTCGCACAGATCAGGAAGTGACGCGGCGGCTTCGCAGGCGCGCGGATTATGCTTCATTGTGCAGGAGCCGAGTGGATAAAAGTGCGTATCGACCGAATAATTCAGGCGCGACAGCTTGGTGTAATGCCGCACCACTTCGCTTTCGGAAACCTCCGGCAGCTCGGCAGGTGCCGCGCGCAACAGATTCTTGCTGATAATGTCGTGCTCGGAAATCCGGTCCTCCGGAATCCTCACTCCGCCCCGTCCTTTTGAACTCAATTCATAAATCAGTTTCATAAATCGTACTCCGTACTGCGTATCAAATTACAGGGTCCTTTTTTCCTTTGATTTCGTTGCGTATTGCACGGAATCCTCACGAACGGTCTGCCCGCTGTCAGCATCCCTATATACCACCTTTCCATCCTCCCACGTGGCAAAAGGCCGATTTCGCCGGCGGTGATCGTCCATTACAATCCGGACAGATGCCTGCATTGCCTCTACGGCTTTTTCCGTTAACGTCTGCGCTTCCTTTTTCATATCCGGCTCCATTGAGTTACCAACTCCCGATATAAAACCGGGTTGTAAACCTCTGTATCTCCATCATCATCCTTGAACACCAACTCCGGTTCTGATCCCGTGTTATTAAAAAAATGAACTGAATCGGCATTCAACCGATACATATCAAAAAAGTTGCGTAGTGTCCGCTCATAACGTCTGCGAACATCCAGCTCCGGCACATCGTGACCACCGCTGTCGACCCGGTCGCGAATCCGGGCCACAGCCAGTGACGGATCGGGAATCCAAAGATAGAAAAGGTGGATCACATACCCGGCAGCTTTTGCCTGCTTGATCAAATGGAGATAGGTTTTTCCCGAAAGCGTTGATTCAAA
The DNA here is from genome assembly GCA_044352355.1 of Pontiellaceae bacterium. Lineage (GTDB taxonomy): Bacteria > Verrucomicrobiota > Kiritimatiellia > Kiritimatiellales > Tichowtungiaceae > Tichowtungia. The sequence continues at coordinate 37,782 of JBILEA010000004.1, forward strand.
CGCAAACGATTTTCCGTTGCGGATCAGACTTCCAACCTCTTCCAGCATCAATCGTCCCGCACGGGCAGCAACGGCTTCCGGGCTGAAAGGAGAAAGTCCGGCGGCAATCAAGTCGGGGTTTACGAAGCGGGGGCAATGCACATAGCCCAGCAAAAACTCCTTTGCAAAAGTCGTCTTTCCCGCGCCATTTGAACCGCCAATGATGTAAAGCTCTTTCATTTTCCACTCACCGCAGAATCAACACCCCGCCGCATCCTTTTGAACTCAATTCATAAATCAGTTTCATCTGTCGCACCCCGTATTTCGTACTGCGTATTTCTTAACCGCGAATGAACGCTAATGTACGCGAATTTATATTTCTTCTCCGTTTCCAATCATTGGAATTTCAGCTTTTGTGACCATTCAAAACTTTTTTAACCACCGTGATAAATGACCTTATTGTCTGCCGCGCTTCTTGCTGGGATGAGACTTCTCCTTCATACGCACTCAGTGGAAGTATAAACTGCCCGTACTGAGGTGAATCCGGAAATTCTCCCCCGTCTTCTTTCCTCAGCATAAGAACAACATTATCTGGATTGTCCCCCGGAAAAATCTGAATACAAACCGGATAACCGCATGAATCAACTGCGGCCAAACATCCTTCAACTTCTTTTTGAAAAGTGGAGAATAAAAAGAGATCACTCAATCCAACTGTCTTAATTTTCATTAATTCCTTTCCCGATTAAAAGACATCCTCCATCAACGCAGGACTAATCAAAACTTTAGAGCTACCGTTGTCCGCCGCGCACCGGCCACACGTAGTGGTTACCGGCTGTTTGGTCGTAGTCCACCCTACAATCATCCATATCTACACACCACGCAAAGTCTTTATTGTTAGAGTTTGACGTACTTGACCAGTAATAGCCACTCTGCACACCGGTGAAGAAACCTTTTTGACGAAACTGCGCCTTAAGCGTATCCACATCAGGTACATACCAGTCAGAATATCCAGCATAGGTCAGATTATTGCAAACGGCTGCGGCATGAGCCCACCTCGTTTTCCCGCGCTGGTTTGCGTTACAAATCCACATTCTGCCCGTATTTTTGTCACTCATGGTGACATCGCCATTTACATAGGTGTTTTTTACCCAGCGTTCGTTCACGACTTCCCATGAAACCGCTGTTGTGTCGCCGCCCGTTGGCCTCGCTGCTTTAGTCAACTGCGTAACCCTTAACTTGATATAAATAGCCTTGGCGCGGTTTTCATCGCCATGCGCTTCTGCGAATGCGCGGGCCCAGACACCCGGAACCAGCCGGTTTTCCTGAATCTCTTTGGCCACTTCGTCGTAAAATGCGTCGTCGTTCATAACAGTTGAGTTTTCCTTTGTAGATGAAACGCCCTCATCTTTGTCACAAGAGACCGGATCGGACGCACCAGAACCCACAGTCTTAGCTGTCTGCGCCGGAATCGAAATATCAGCGTCTTCCTGACCCTTCGTGCGAAGGATGTTGTATGTGCAGAATGTCAAACAGACCAACCAGAGATCCGCTCCGTGGCCAGAAGTCATATTTTGACCGCGAAGCATGGCCAGAATAAAAGCGTCCACAAACCAGAGCAAGATGGTAAAACCAAAAGCGGCACCTCTCGACAGAGACTTCCGGAAGAACATAAACCGGATCAGCAACGGCGGAATAAGACCAACTATCCAGAAGAGCGCAAAAAAAAGAATCGCACCAGCGAGGAATTCAGGGGGCATTTCGGCTGAGAACGCCAAGATCAAAGCCATGATAAAAAACAACAAGGACGCAATAAAATTTACCATAAACACCCCTTTCCAATAATCCTGTCTTCGTTCAACGCGCCTTTTCTGAAAACTTTCCAAACTCTAGAACTTTTCAGTCTTTTTTCCAATGGTTGGAAACTCTCATCCTGTCGATCCAGTTATCCTGTCAAAACTCTTTCCCTTGCGTTCTCTGCGGTCCTTCTTTGCGGCCAGCTCATAATGAACAGGCTGGAAGCCTATTCCACATTCTTATTCGCGGCGATTCGCGTCCATTCGCGGTTAAAAGTTCCCTAAAGCACCGCTTCGAGCTTCGCGGCCAGAATATCAATTTCCTTCTTCGTTCGTTTCTCTGTGCAGGCGACGAGCAGGACGTTTTCCATTCCTTCGTAATAGCGACCCGCGGGGAAGCCGGCGGCGATGCCTTCGCTGATCAGGTCGCTAACCACTTCGCCAGCGTCCTTCGGTAGCTTCAGCGCAAACTCGTTGAAGAACGGACGGTCATACAGCGGCTCGACCCCTTTGATTGATTTGAGTCGCGTCCACGCATAACCGGCGCGATCCATGCACTGGCGGGCAACATCGGCGAAACCGTGCTTACCGAGCAGCGAAAGATAAATGACCGAGCGAAGCGCGCAGAGCTGCATATTGGTGCAGATGTTGGATGCGGCTTTTTCACGGCGGATATGCTGTTCACGCGCCTGCAACGTCAGCACATAGCCACGCCGTCCCTGCCCGTCTTTCGTCGCACCGACGATACGTCCCGGCATGTTGCGAACATATTTTTTCTTGGTCGCCATGAAGCCAAGATATGGACCGCCGAACGACAGCGGCAGGCCGAGGCTTTGGCCGTCGCCAGTGACAATGTCCGCGTCCATTTCACCGGGTGTTTTGACGATGCCGAGCGAAATCGGATAGGCCGAAACAACGGCAACCGCTCCGGCGCTGTGCGTCTGAGCAATCACATCGGTCAGATCGTCGAGACAGCCGAAAAAGTTAGGATTTTGCAACAACACCGCACCGACGGTGCTGTCGAGCTGTTTAGCAAAGGCGGCGCGATCGGCCAAACCGCCACTCATCGGAACTTCGCGGTATTCGATTTTCAGGTTGCGAGTATAACTGCGGAGCATCGTGCGATAGATCGGGCTGACGCCTTCATCGACCAGCACGCGGTTGCGCTTGGTGATGCGCAGCGCCATCATCATCCCTTCGAACAGCGCGGTACCGCCGTCGTAAAGCGACGCGTTGGAAACTTCCATGTTCGTCAGACGCGTGATGGCGGTCTGGTATTCAAACATTGCCTGCAACGTACCCTGCGCCGCTTCCGGCTGGTATGGCGTGTAGGCGGTGAAAAACTCGCCGCGCGACGTTAGCGAGTTGACGGCGGCGGGAATGAAATGGTCGTAAAACCCGGCACCACAGAAGTTGGTCAGGTCGGACGAGTTTTTCCGGGCAACCGCGCGGATCTGCTGCATCATCTCCATTTCGGAGAGACCGTCCGGCAGGTTGAATTCATCCGACTGAAACTCTGCCGGAATGTGCGCGAAAAGATCGTCAAACGTCTTTGCGCCGATGGATTCAAGCATCGCTTTTTCGTCATCGGGACTGGTACAGGCAAATGGGGACACAGACATAAGACTCCTTCTGTTTACCGAAACAGGAAATTTAACAGAAGGTAACAAAGGAAAAAGAGGGCCGTGCAACATTACAATAACGCTTCGTTTTCCTTCGTTTCCTTCTGTAAAAAAACCTAGTTCATGATACGTTCCCGTCGAAGTGAAACAAGCGTAAAAAAGGACGCATATGATTCAGGACACAATACGAACCTTGGTTGCAGGAGGGACGCTGAGCCTTGACGGGGCGTATCAGGCCATCATGGGGATTATGCGGGGCGAAGCGACTCCTGCACAAATCGGCGGGTTTATCACCGCCGTCCGGATGCACGGCGAAACGCCGGAAATTATCGCCGGAGCCGCACAGGCCATGCGTGAGAACATGGTTAAAATCCGCTGTGACGACCCGAATGCCGTGGATATCGTCGGTACCGGCGGCGACGGCGCGCACACCTTCAATATTTCCACCGCTGCCGCCTTCGTCACCGCCGGAGCGGGCGTCACCGTCGCCAAGCACGGAAGCTACGGCGTCTCCAGCAAGTGCGGCGCCGCCAACGTCCTGGGAGAACTCGGCATTAACCTCCAGTACAGTCCGCAGAAAATGGAAGAATGCCTCAATAAAATCGGCATTGCGTTCCTGTTTGCGCCGACCCTGCATCCGGCGATGAAATATGCCGCCGCACCGCGCAAGGAACTGGGTTTCTGGAGTTTGTTCAACATTCTCGGTCCGCTCTGCAATCCGGCGGGAGTCAAAAACGGCGTACTCGGCGTCTTTTCGAAAGAACTGGTGCCGGTCATTGCCGATGCCTGCGCTCAGCTCGGCGCCAGCTACCTGTTTGTCGTCCGCGGCAATGACGGGCTCGACGAAATCACGACTACCACCACAACCCTCGTCACCGAAATCCGGCGCGGAAAACTGGAAACCTACGAAATCCAGCCCGCCGGACTTGGATTAGCTCCGGCCCGCACCACCGACATTACTGGAGGCGAACCGGCAGAAAACGCCAAGATCGTC
>JBILEA010000250.1:0-4129 GCA_044352355.1 Pontiellaceae bacterium
AAACCGGCAGCCCCCCGGCGGCAGCAGATCGACCCGGAGTCCGGTCGTCACCGAACCGTGCGGCGGAATAACCATCGGACGGCCTTTTTTCCCCACCTCCACCTCTGCGGGCAAGTCGAGCACCATCCGGCTGTCGGAAAACTTCCAGAATGTGCTATCCAAAAAAAGAGTCCGGTAGTTCTTCGCGGTTGATGCCCCCAGCACATAGCCGTTATCGTCCTCAATCGTCGCCCAGGCACACGGGCTGAAATAAGAAGCTCTTGTCGACAGGGTCTCGGAGTCGATCACACCCTCAATAGAAGAAGCACCGCGGTCAATCCGCAAGACTTTCCGGCCGACACCAAAGTCACCGCAGTACGGAATCGTAACCGAGCCGGACGAATTGTTCTGCAGGATCGTGATCGTTTCAGCGGTCGTGTTGGACAGGGTGATGGAATAATCCACAGCCGGATAATAAGGATGCAAGGTCAACCGTTCGGTTGACTCCACGCCGGCGCCCGCCCCCGTTAAGGTTTTTTTAAGGACCATCCGGGGTGCTCCGACCGCTTGATCGGCACTCCCGCTCACGGAAGAAAAATCAGCCGTGCTGAGTTTCCCGACCCGTCCGTTCACGGTTCCGCTGAAGCAGACCGGGCCGATCATGGAGTTGGTTCCTAACGGAGATCCGGCAATCAGCACTGGCGGACCGGCGGTCAGCTTCCCGTTCTGAAAACGAAGCTCCAGCGAGCCGTTGGATATGCGCCCCGAGGAGTCCGCCGCCGACCATTCGGCTGCGGCGAGGGCATCGCCGGACAGAAATGGATTCTGAGGCAGGGTCATGCGGGAAAAAGGATTCATCCCCGCAAAAAAAGGGTGCGAATCCGGCGAATTGGGATCCAGCAGCGGCCAGGTATACACCGGCCGGGTCCCATAATGAAACAGTTCACCATAGGGCGGAACCAACGATGATAAGAAATCATGAGTCTTGCGTGCCAGTTCGCTCGACCCGTACGCCGTGAAATGCACGTTGCTTGCGATCTGCAACTCGGTCAGGCGGGGATAAGCAAACTCATACAGATCATTCACCGCAATCCCGTTCGTCGCCATGATGGCCTTAGCCGCGTCGTTATATGGGGTCAAATCGATGTACTGAATCGATCCCGAAGCGCCTTTCGGTATCGGGGTGGTCGTGGCAAATACCAGCTTCGCACCGGTGCGTTTAAGTTCATTGACGAAAAGTTCCATCTGCCGGGCATACTCCTCCACCGTGAACTGGATATGCGCACCGGGCCCGGGCTTGCTGTCGCGGTTTTGTTCATCCACGTATTTAACGGCATGCAACCCCCAGTTGAACTGGATGACATCCCATCCGTTTGATCCACCGTCAGTAATATAATCGTCCACAATCCGCCCCCAGTTCGGATTGGGAGTGTTGTAGGTCGTGCCACGGTTATAAACAGCCGCCTCGCCGGCAAAACAATAGATCAGAGGGATACTGTATCCGCTCGCAACAGAATCTCCGGCAACCAAAATCTTAGCGTGCGATGGGCCATTCAGCGCCTCAAGAATACTGATTGCCACCGTCTCCCCCATCAGCTGAACCCCCAAACCCGTCGGCAGATTGGAATTCAGTTTAACCATCTCCGCAATCCGGGTCTGCGTATAATCGGCCAGATCGTCGATCTGCAATCCGGCGTCGGTAATGACCTGCTTGAACTTCGCGGCATAATCGGCATCCACCGCACTCACATACTCCGCCATCGTTCCTCGCACGGGCGTAATGGTGCATCCGATCAGAGCCGGGGCCGCCCCCTGCAACCGGGCCACCAGTCCGGAATAAATTCCGGACACCACGCCGGCGGCGGCACGCGGCACCCCGTTCGTGTGAAACATCAGCTCGCGGCCGTAAGAAAAATGAATCACATCCCAGGTTCCGGGATCGACATGGGCGGTGCAAAACGCATCCCAGTCCGGGCTGCCGGTTTCCGGCATGGTGACAAACGTGCAGTCAGCCTTTCCCCCCAGAATCCGGATCACTTCCGGCCGATAGGCCTGCATGACTGCATCGCCAAGCAGCAGCACTTTTTTGAGATTTGAATCCGCCTGTACGATCGTCGCCAGAACCAGCACCGCACCGATTACGCATCCTATTCTTTTTTTCATCTCTTCACTTCCGGTTGTATTTTCCTGCCTCCCTGTAATGAACGAACCCGGCAACCGTTTCCTCATCCGGCAAAACTGCAATCCATCGGTCACAGCGAACGCATTCACATCAATCGAATCTGAAAAGAGAATAATTATCGATCAGCATATCCCCGCCGCAGCTGTTCACATTAAACTGGAAAATCGCGGTGTTCAACGCGGTCATACCGGCCTTGAAGGCAAGTCCTGTTGCATTGACGACGGTTATGCCTGCGGCGTTCTTGACCACCAGCGACCACGTATCGGTCGCCTTGTTGCCGGTCAGATTGGCCGCGGAAAGCTGGATTGTGTACCAGGATCCGATATCGAGCCGTCCGTCGGCATCCCCGGAAATCGTGACGGTTTTCCAGGTTCCATCGTTATATCCGAATTTGATAGAGTTTCCGCCGTCCAGGGCGAGTTGCAATCCGGAGACCACATTTGTCGCACCATTCACCCCGTTTAAATTCAGAACAGGCCCTTGCAATGCTGTGAGTTTCACATCATACGTGATCTGGAAAGACGACTGATTGGAAAAATTGTTTCTCAGCTGAAGATTTCCACCCTCATGCCAATCATCTTTGATCTGGACGGCCTGAGTCGGCCCGCCGCCGATTCCGGTGGTGCTGACCACCAGCACATTCTGGTTGGTTGTCTCGCTTGTTTGCACATTCAGGGTCGTCCAGCCGTTCTGTCCGGCAGGCGAAGTCCCCACGGGATAGCGCTCGAACCGATCCCAAAGGCCGGCCAACACACACACCCGGAAGCCGATCGCCCCGTTTTCGGTCGTTGCAACCAGATTGGTAAACCGGCAGCCGTCCGCGCTCAGTTCCGACACGGCACTGTTGTACGCCCCCCCGTAACGCACCCCGGCCTGACTCTCCACCCATTCAAACACATTGCCCGACAAATCGAAGGTTCCGTTCTGCTCGATCGTTCCGCTTGCGACGGACCACGGAGAATTCGTGCTAAAGCAACTGTTGGCCCCCGCCGTCGGCGCGGTATTCGTTCCAAACGGGTATGCGGAATAGCCGCCGCCGTCCGGCTTAAAGTACGCCGCTTTATACCATTCATCTTCGGTCGGCAGCAGATAAACCACCCCCTGGGCATTCCGGAAATCCCGGTTTACCGATGTGACCAGCCCGGCGCTGCTGATTGAGTATGCACCGTCCGTCGCGCTGCCGGTGGTCAGCCAGTTACAGTACTGCGCCGCCTGATGGAAACTGATGCTCACTGCTGGAGCGTTCGTTCCGGCAGAGGCCGCCCATGAGGCATATCCGGAGTTCAAGGGCCCCTTTACACCGGCCGTCATCCGGTTATTGTAAAAAAGGGTCCAGTCCGCCACGGTGACTTCGGTTTCCCCAATCTTGTATTCGTAATCCACCCGGCCGAACCCGTTGGTATCGGCCGCATTGCCTGGAGAGGAAAGAGTGACGAATCCCTCCGGAACCGGACGGTCAGCCGGATTGTAATAAGACCGCTCGGTCACGGCCAAGGTGGCCATATTGATATCCAGCTCAAGCGGGAACGTTTCAGGATGCAACTCAAAAACCTTTGACGAACCGCCTCGCGAGATCTCAAGCCCGGAAGAGTCCCCGTCCCAGCGTCCGTTGATGTGCAGATACAGCATGTTATTGCTCCACACACCGATCATATACGAATGCACGGCCATGTTTCCCGACAGGCGAACCGGCGTTCCTGCAACGTCGATCGACCGATCAAACAAAGCTGTGGCGGGCATGTTCTCGGATGGATTCATCACAATCAGCCTGCGGCTGTCCTGATAGACAAAGGCCTGGTTTACTCCATTGGTGACACTGTACTCAAATTCAGCCTCCACACTGGACACGGTATCCAGACTCAGGATGTCCGGCGCCGGTGGATTCGTGCTTTGAACCAGTGCGACCGGGCGGTAGTCCGGGGTGTTTGGAATCAGCTCGGACCATTGGTTGGTGGCCGGCATGCCGTA
>JBILEA010000251.1:0-4118 GCA_044352355.1 Pontiellaceae bacterium
GCCGAGCGGCGCAGATCGCCATTTTCATCCGGCAGAAAGCGATCTTCGTCTTCGCCGCCTTCGCCGCAGTTGCTCTTGCCGCCGATGCGGTTCATGGCAATCGCGAGTGTTTCGTGGGCTTCCTGACTGATCGAGCCGTACGACATCGCGCCGGTTTTAAAGCGTTTGACGATGGCTGTCCACGGTTCGACCTCGCTGAGCGGGATAGCGGCGCGATCTTTTTTAAATTCAAAAAGCCCGCGCAATGTGTAGATGGTGCGGTTGTCGTGATTGACCAGGTCTGAAAATTCTTTGAACCGTTCGGCATTGTCGGTACGGACAGCTTCCTGCAGTTTGGCAATGGCCAGCGGGTTGAGCAGGTGATCTTCGCCGTTGCGCCGCCACTTGTAAGCGCCGCCGATATCGAGCGGCAGATTTTTGTCGGAAGCCCGTTTCGGAAAGGCGGCCTGGTGGCGTGCGCTGACTTCACGGGCGATGCCGTCGAGACCGATGCCGCCGATGCGCGAGGCCGTGCCGGCAAAGTAAGCATCAATGACGCTACTGTTCAAGCCGACGGCTTCGAAGATCTGCGCGCCGCGGTAGCTGTGCAATGTGGAGATGCCCATCTTGGACATGACCTTGAGCAGGCCCTTATTGATGGCCTTAACAAAATTCTTCTTGGCGGATTTCCAATCGAGGCCGGTGAGCAGTTCCTGCTTAATCATGTCGTTCATGATCTGGCCGACCATGTACGGATTAATCGCACCGGCGCCGTAGCCGATCAGCAGGGCGAAGTGGTGGACTTCGCGCGGTTCGCCGGATTCGACAATCAGTCCGCAACGGGTGCGCTGAAGTTTTTTGATCAGATGGTGATGCACGGCGGCGGTTGCGAGCAGAGCCGGAATCGGGGCATTTTCCTGATCGGCTTCCCGGTCGGAAAGAATCAGCAGGGTGTTGCCTTTCTCAATCGCCTGCGAGGCATCGGCGCAGAGTTTTTCGAGTGCGGCGCGCAATCCTTCGCCGCCTTCTGCCAACGTGTAGAGCATGGGCAGGGTGAAGGCTTTAAGATTGTTGTGTTTGAGTTTGCGAATGCGAGCTAGCTCGTCGTTGGTGATGATCGGATGATCGAGCTTGAGCTGGCTGCAATGTTTTGGCGTTTCCGCGAACAGATCCTGTTCGGCACCGATATTGGTGACGAGCGAGGTGACCAGTTCTTCGCGGATGGCATCGAGCGGCGGGTTGGTGACCTGCGCGAAGAGCTGTTTGAAATAGTTGTAAAGCAGTTGCGGCTTTTCGGCGAGAATGGCCAGCGGAGTGTCTATGCCCATTGAACCGCTCGGTTCGGCACCTTCTTTAGCCATGGGCGCCAGAATTTGGTTTAGATCCTCCATCGTATAGCCGAACATCCGTTCGCGTTGCAGCAGCGTTTCGGGATCACATCCGGTCGCTTCTTCCGGCGGCAGACTGGAGAGCGGAACAAGATTTTCGCTGAGCCATTTTTCATAGGGCTGTCCGGCGGCGATTTCGTGTTTGATTTCTTCGTCGGGCACGATGCGCCCCTTTTCCATATCGACGAGGAACATGCGGCCCGGTTCGAGGCGGCCTTTGCGTTCCACGTTGGCCGGATCGATGTCTACAATACCGGTTTCGGAACCCATGATAACGTAGCCGTCTTTGGTAACGATGTAGCGCGACGGACGCAGGCCGTTGCGGTCGAGAATGGCACCGAGACAGGTGCCGTCAGTGAATGGAATAGAAGCGGGGCCATCCCAGGGTTCCATCAGACAGGAGTGATATTCGTAGAACGCTTTTTTCTCGGCGCTCATGGTTTTGTGGTTCTGCCAGGCTTCGGGAATGAGCATGCTCATGATATGCGGGAGCGAGCGCCCGCCGTGATAGAGCAGTTCGACGGCCTGGTCGAGCGAAGCCGAGTCGGAGAGCCCGGGCTGAATGATCGGGAAGAGGCGGTCGATATTTTCTCCGAAGAGTCGCGATTTCAAGAGACCCTGCCGCGCGTTCATCCAGTTGAAGTTTCCGCGCAGGGTATTGATTTCGCCGTTATGACAAAGGACATGGAACGGTTGAGCCAGCTTCCAGGCCGGGAAGGTGTTGGTACTGTAGCGCTGATGTACGAGCGCGAGCGCGCTGGTGAAATCATCGTCCAGCAGGTCGGGGTAGTAAAATTCCATCTGCTCAGGCAGGAGCAGTCCCTTGTAGATGATAATGCGGCAGGTGAGGGTCGGGATATAAAAGTCAGCTTTATCCTTGAGATCGGAGTGGAAGATCCGGTTTTCGGCGACCTTACGGATAATATAGAGCATGCGGTCAAAGGTGCGGGCATCGCTGACCCCTTTGCCGCGACCGATGAAGACCTGCATGATATGCGGTTCGGAAGCGCGGGCGGTCTCGCCGATCAGCCGGTTGCAGGTTGGAACGGTACGCCAGCCGAGCAACTTTTGTCCTTCTTCGTTGATCGCTTGTTCAAGCATTTCGATACAGGTTTTACGCTGAACTTCGTCCTGCGGGAGGAAAACCAGCCCGGTGCCGTATTCCTGTTCGGCGGGGAGATTGATGCCGAGCTTTTCACATTCCTTTTTATAGAAAGCGTGGGGGATTTGGAGAAGGATGCCGGCGCCGTCGCCGGTCAGCGGGTCGCAACCGCAGGCGCCACGATGGGTGAGGCGCACCAGAATTTCCAGCGCATGATGAATAATATCATGCGACTTTTTTCCGTGCAGGTTGCAGATGAAACCGACGCCGCAAGCATCGTGCTCGTTTTCTGGATGGTACATGCCCTGCGGCTCCGGGAAACATTTTTGAAACTCTTCTTTTTTATTCATATAAGGACCTCGCTGAATCAAGCTCTTGGACTGTACTCCTTTTTCATTGATAGTCAACCCATCAAAAATGAAAAATAATACACTTGTGTCGTCAATAACCACCGTGTTACATTTTTGTACTAAGTTTTTAAACCATTAACAATAAGGGCGTTTAAAAATTAATCGACCAAGCTCGATCGTAAAATCCGATCGAACTAGTTGTTGTATAAAAAATCCGACAAAAAGCTGGAATTCAGCTACATTATTGTCTATAAAATATGCCTGTAATACAAATTAGGAATAAATTATGCCGACATCAGCCGACTATGCGGGACAAAGCGAGAAGGAATTAGCGATCCTCTATCAGATTTCTCAGGCGGCGGCGACCCATCCGCATACCGTTTCCGAGCTGCTGATTGAAGTGCTCGATATTATGGAAACCGAGCTCAGCGTGTCGCGCGGAACCTTCACGTTGCGCAAGCCGGACACCGAAATCTTTGTGATCGAAGCCTCGCGCGGATTGACGGCAGAAGAGAAAAAGCGCGGGCAATACAAACTGGGCGAGGGGATTACCGGACGGGTGGCGCAAACCGGCCAGTCGGCGCTTATTCCGGATATCAGTAAAGATCCCCGCTTCTTGAACCTCACCAAATCGCGCACGGGGAATCCGACCGCCTTTATCTGTGTTCCGGTTATCTATCGCAAAGCCGTGATCGGCACGATGAGTATCGACCTGTCGATTACTACGGATATTGAAGCCCTGCGCCGCTATCAGCGCTTTCTTGAGCTGGTGGCCAACATTTTGGCCGAAGCGGTGGCCAGTATCCGGGAGGAGCTTGAAGAACGTGAAGGGCTGATTTCTGAAAACGAAAAGCTGCGCCGGCAGCTTGGCGACCGCTACCGGATGCATAACATTATTGGTAATTGCGGAGCCATGCGTTCGGTTTATGAACAGATTGTTCAAGTAGCTAACAGTACGGCCACTGTTTTGATCCGCGGCGAGAGCGGAACCGGTAAAGAACTGGTTGCCCGCGCTATCCACTTCGGCAGTGAGCGGCGCAATAATGCTTTTATCAGCGTCAACTGCGCGGCACTGCCGGAAAATCTGATTGAAAGTGAACTTTTTGGCCATGAAAAAGGGGCTTTCACCGGAGCCACCCAGCAGCGCAAAGGCCGTTTTGAAATGGCCAATGGCGGAACCATTTTCCTTGACGAAATCGGCGACATTTCTCCGGCCGTACAGGTGCGGCTTCTGAGGGTCCTGCAGGAGAGAACCTTTGAACGCGTCGGAAGTTCGGAAAGCGTTTCGGTTAATGTCCG
>JBILEA010000252.1:0-4103 GCA_044352355.1 Pontiellaceae bacterium
TGGAGCCGCAGGGGCTGCACGATGATTTTAGCGCAACTACGTCGTTCTGCGGCGGGGTGGATGCCCAGAATCTGCTGGTGAACGGTACGCCACGAAGCGGTTTTTACGGAGTTGCATAAAGAGCCGTTAAAATAAGGGAAGATATGAAAATACGATTTTTAATTTTTCTGTGCAGTTTCCTGATGGCTGGGTGCGCTTCGCGGCCGCCGGTTGTGCAGGAGGTTGCCCCGGGGCCGTATGTTTGCCGACCTGCCGGTACCGCGATTGTTGTCGACGGGAGGTTGGATGAATCGGCGTGGCAACACGCTGAAACGCTGGCCATCCGCTACGTATTTAAGCCTGAGAAGTACACCGTTCCACCTCCCGAGACCACGGTGCGGCTGTTGTGGGATCGAGATTATCTGTACGTCGGTTTCACCTGCATAGATGACGACATCTGGTCGTTCAGCAGCCGGGCCGATGACACCCTGTGGTCAGGGGATGTGGCCGAACTGTTCCTTAAGCCCAGTCGTGAGGCGAAGAACTATTACGAGTTCATCGTCGCCCCGAATGGAGCGCTGTATGACACCCGTTATCCCAGCCGCGGGGCCGGCGGCAGCAACCGCTTCAAATCCTGGTCGTCCGGGGCGCGGATCGCCACGGGGGTCAAGGGAACGGACGGCAACTGCGAAGATTCCGATCAGGGGTACTGCGTGGAAATGGCCATTCCATGGGCTGCTTTTTCTGAAGGCCGACCCGCTGAAAACAGCATTTGGACCTTCGGGGCTTTCCGCTACGATTACTCAAAGTCGCTGGAAGATCCTTTTCTCCTGACGTCTATGCCCGGTCCACTGACCTGGTTTCATAACTATGAGAAATATCAGGACATTCGGTTTTCCAGCGATGTCCCGTAAACCAGAGGGAACCGTTATTTTTTTTGTTTCGGATTTTTCTGTGCCGGCTGTTTTCCTGATTCTTGCTGACAGTGAGCCCGGTAACGGGCGGGCGTGTAGTGAAAACTCCGGCCGAATCGGAGACAGAAATTGGAGACGTTGGAGAAGCCGCATTCAGCGGCAACGACCTTGACCGGCATGCTGCGTTCGTTCGCCAGCAATGACTGGGCGAGAACCAGTCGTTCGTTGAGAGACCATTCGCCCAGCGGTACGCCGTATTTGGCCTGGAACATGCGAGTCAGCTGTCGGACGCTGATGCCGAGATGCTGCGCCACTTCAGGTGCCCGTGGCGAATGCGACAGGTGCACCTTCATGTAATTTTCCGCCTCATCGAGAAGCAGTTCGCGGGTCACCGGAAATTCTGCCCGGCTGACACGCTTTTTCGGGAGCTGTTGGAAGGCTTCTTTCAGGACGCTCGTTACGAGGGCCTGAGCCAGAGCGGAACAGGAGGCTGGGATGAATTCATCGGTGCGGGTGGCATCCTGGATGAAAATCCGAAATAGGTTCAGGGTCTCCTCGTTGGGGGTCCAGTGATAGTTCATGGCGGCGGCGGCCTGCTCAAGGAGGCGTCCGTCTGTGGTTCTTTCATGTCCGACTTCCAGCATAAAGCCAAAGACATCGCTTTTACCGCGGTGGTCCCACCGGTGTTGTATGCCGGGAGGCATAAGAAAAACCTGTCCGTTCTCCACCGTAATATCCGTGTCTGCGGTATAATAATTCATCGGGTCCCCGGTCACGAAGGAGAGCTCACAATAGCGGTGGGTGTGCATAAGAGTCTGTCGGCGGCGCGCATTTGATTTTACCGGAATACAGAGCCTCTGGCGTTATTATGGGCCGTTTTCTGTCGTTTTTAGCGCGGTCTAAAAACGTTATACTTGGCCGAAAAACGGTATATCAATGCCGGTGCGCCCGTGATACATTTTTAAGCAGTGAACAGAGTACCCATCGGGAACAGGGTGTGACCGGTGGGCAAAACAGGAAACAACTTGAGCGCAGGGTGCACTCAGGGAACAAAAAAGGAGAGTGGAGAGATGAAGATGAGATTAAGCATAATGGTATTGGTGTGTGTTGCGGCGCTTTCTGCGAAAGCAAGTGTGATCTACACCGAAAACTTCGAGACCTACAACACGGGCGTGACCCTAAACGCCCAGGGCAGCTGGACCGCCGCCGGTAATCCTAAAGTCATCCAGGGTGTTGGAACCAATACGACCAAGGTGGTAAGCAATGGAACCACTGACAATATCGCCACGAACGCAATCACCCTGTCTTGGGGCGCGAACACCAAAGGTTCGTTATCATTCGATACCTACATCGGTGGCACAGCAAACAATGTCGGCTACGTCGGGATTGGCAAAGGCACCACTAATTATCTTGGGTTTTATATGAATACAACCTCCCTTCAGTATCGTCCCGGTTCAGGTGCCGGCGGTATGACGGCGATGGTCAATGGAAGCGGCACAACAACGGCGTTGGCCACGGGCAAGTGGTATAACGTCACCGCCAACTTCACGCTGGCCAACAACACCATTACCGATGTGTGGCTGACCAACCTGACGGATGGCGGTGCCGCTGTGCAACAGTATTTTGGTGCGGGAAACGCCACGCGCGTCTATACGGAAGCGGGTGACGAGGCGGGCTGGAATACGGTCCTTTTGCGCTTGGGGGCAGATACATCAGGCAATACTAGAATGATCGACAACATTCAGGTCTCCGCAATTCCTGAGCCGGCGACGATCGGAATGCTGGGACTGGGTGCGCTGATCACGTTGGTGATCCGTCGCAAGTTAATGATGTAAGAACGGACGAGCACAACGTCCTGACCGGCCGGCGAAAAGCGAGTGGGGTACACTTCTTTTTGGCCGGCCTTTTTATTGCCGGCAGGTTTTGTGCTGACAAAGATGGAGGCCTGAGGATGAAAATCGTCTGCACCGGTCCAAAAAAGATTCTACGGGTTAGTCCATGATTAAAAAACGAATAGCATGTCCGCTTTTGGCTTGGGCCGTCCTGCTGGCAGGTTGCTTTGCCCCTTGTTCTGGATCGGCCTTTCTTATTCTACTGAAAGGTTACGCGGTGTCAGAGGCTGAGCTCGGGTTGGACGGTGCGGGTCGTCCCATGCTCAAGATTGACGGCGCCCCGGCACCGCTAGTGACCGGACTCGCCTGGCATACATATCCTGCCCCGGCGGTTCGCGCCTTCCGGGATTCGGGTGTGAAAACGGTTACGGTTTTTGCAAACCTCGGCTTTTATTCATCGGCTCTCGGGTACGTTGCCCCGATCGAGCACATGCGCCCGTTCTGGACGGGGCCCGCTCAATATAACGATTCAGACGTTAATAAGATCCTCGCAGAGGCGGTGACGAACCACCCGAACTGCAAAATCATGGTTTGGCTGGCGATCGAGGCATATCCGGCATTTGGGGTTAATTATCCCGATGAGGTTATTAGGAATGACAAAGGGGAAGCCCTGATCGCAGATGGCCATTTCCTCCGTTTCGACTCTGTGCCGCCGGTCACTAGCAATCAAGAACGCTATGGCATTTCGTTTTTTTCGCAACAGTACCGGCAGGAATGTTCCGCCATGCTGGCTGAATTTATCAGAACGGTTGAGGCGAGTCCGTACGGGGCCCATGTCATCGGTTATCTGATCGGCGGAGGACAGGACATGCAGATGTATTCGTGGTCGCCTCCGAATGATTCATTGAAGAACACGCCGGACAACTGGGGAGATTATTCTCCGGCGGCCACAAACGCTTTTATTGGGTGGCTCAGTGGGAAGTATGCGGGCCAGGTGACGAATCTGAATCAGTCGTGGGACGTTAGCCTGACTGATTTTGCGCAGGCGGCTCCGCCGCCCGCAGCGGATCTGACGGGCGTCAGCGCTTTTCATAATCCCTCAACCGAGATGAGAGCCTATGATTGGAAGCGCTTTTTGGCCGAGGGCCGGGCTGAGTTTCTTGATGTCCTGGCCGAAGCCGTTAAAAACGCCGCCACGGAAAAAGTCATCGTGGGGGCTTCTGGCGGTGATGGCGGACACCGCCGCGACAACACCTCGGTCTCGCAACTGTTGCGCTCGAACCATCTGGATTTTTTCTTGCATCAGGCTGCCTATGCCGTGCGCATCCCTCCTTCGACCGGAGGTATTAATGCGTTGCTCGATTCCTACACGGCAAAC
>JBILEA010000042.1:0-13979 GCA_044352355.1 Pontiellaceae bacterium
TCGGTAATGCCGTGCATACCACAACGTACACGATTGGCGACACGACCTATTCTCGTGAGTCTTTTTCCAGTTATCCTGCCAATGTGATGGTTTTCCATTTTACGGCGGATAAAAAGGGAGCGTATAGTGGGAAAATTTCTCTCACGGATGCGCAGGAAGGGAAAATCAAGGCGGAAGGAAATAGAATCGTTTCCTCAGGTGTGGTGGGTCCCCCGGCAAATATTCCTTTGCAGTACGAAGCTCAGCTTCTTGTTCTAAACCAGGGCGGCACCCTGAACACGGCCGATAACAGCATTGCTTTCGATAACTGCGACAGCCTGACCCTCATGCTCGCAGCCGGTACGGATTACATAAACCGCAGGGACCAGGGTTGGCACGGCGAATATCCGCATGAGCGCATCAAGGCTAATCTCGCAGTCGCTTCAAAGAAGTCCTTCGATCTGCTGCGAAAGGAGCATATCGAAGACTATCAGAAGCTGTTCAACCGCTTCTCGCTGAAACTCGGTGCTACACCCGCAAATATAGCGCAACAGCCCACAGACGCTCGTCTTAAGGCTTACCGGACGGGGACCCCGGATTTCGAATTTGAAGAGTTGTTGTTTAATTACGCCCGGTATCTGATGATAAGCTCTTCGCGTCCCGGTTCATTGCCGGCAAACCTTCAGGGGCTTTGGAACCCTAGAAATAACCCGAACTGGGGAAGCGACTATCACACCGACATCAACTTCCAGATGACCTACTGGATCGTGGATCCCGCCAATCTGGCGGAGTGCTTCCAGCCCTATGCTGAATACATCCATTCGATTCGTCCCACTCGCATAGAGAAAACGCGAGAGGGCCTCAATGTGAGGGGCTGGACGACACAGCACAACGGCAATATTTTTGGCGGTTCAAAGTGGAAATGGTCAAGGGGTTCATCGTCATGGCTCGCCCAGAATCTGTGGGATCATTACGCCTTTACCTTGGACAAGGACTATCTTCGCACACGAGCCTACCCTGTCATGAAAGAATTGTGCGAATTCTGGGAAGACCTTTTGATAGAGTATCCGGATGGAACGCTTGTCTCTCCCGACGGGTATTCTCCTGAGCAGGGTCCTGAGGAGGATGGGGTTTCGTTTGATCAGCAACTTGCCTGGGATGTCTTTAACAACTATATCGAAGGAGCCTCGGCGCTCGGGGTGGACAAGGAGTATCGAGAGAAGGTTGCGTCCATGAAAGGGAAACTGCTGGGGCCAAAGATCGGCAAATGGGGGCAGCTTCAGGAGTGGATGGTTGACCGGGACGATCCCAAAAACGATCACCGGTGCGTCTCCCACTTGATCGCCGTCATGCCCGGTCGGCAGATTTCGCCTTTCACAACGCCGAAACTTGCCGAAGCGGCCAAGGTCTCCGTGAGCGCCCGCGGCGATGGAGGCGAAGGCGTGATTACTGAAGGCTTTCCCTATGCATGGAAAGTCAGCATCTGGGCGCGCCTGCATGATGGCAACCGTGCGTACAAGATACTCAATGCGCACCTCAAAAAATGTTTTTCCAAGAACCTGACCCATATAAACTGCCTCGACGGCAACTCCGGGTATGCGGCCGGCATATGCGAAATGCTCATGCAATCCCATATGGGGGAAATCCATCTTCTGCCCGCGCTGCCGGATACCTGGGCGAACGGACAAGTAAAAGGCATTCGTGCACGTGGTGCATTCGAAGTTGATATGGACTGGACAGATGGAAAACTGTCTCAAACGGTCATTCGTTCAGAGCAAGGCCAAATGTGCCGGCTTCGTTCAGCGGCGCCCCTGACGGTCATGCAAGGCGGCAAAAGGGTTGCGACCAAGACGGTAGATGCCGGTCTGATCGAATTTCCGACAGAGAAGGGAAAAGAGTACCTGCTCAAGCCGGGTGCCGAATAGGACTGGAATGCCGATCGGGATAGGCTCCCTCATCGCTGAGGGGGCCCTCCCGCCTCACTGGGTCTAACGGATTCGGGAAGAGAAATAGAAACCAGAACAAAGGAGTAGATGAGATGATTACGAAAACGGAATGGCGTAAGGCGGGTATGGCGGCATGGATTTTGTGCATAGGGTTGTTTGCATATGAGGGGAATGCTCGGGACGGGCTGGAGCGACTTCCTTCCGATCTGGTGGAGGTGTCGGGAGCGTCGCCTGCGAGTTTGAGCGGGCTGGCATCGGGCAGTTCAGCCGCACAGGACCGGCAGAAGACGGCGGTGGCGGAGACGGGACTGCCATTGGAAGTGAAGAGCGCGAAGACGGGGATCGCCTTCCGGCTGGTTCCGGCGGGGAGTTACACGAGAGGGAGTTCGAAAAGCGAGCAGGATCAAGCCGTAGCGCATGGTGCAAGTCGCAGCTTTGTTGACCGGGAACATCCGCAGCATACGGTGACGATCTCGAAGCCCTTCTATTGCGGCCAGTTTCCGGTGACGCAGGGGCAGTGGCAGCAGGTGATGGGGAAGACACCGTCGCGCTTCAATAAAGCGGGGAGCGATGCGCCAGTGGAGAGTGTGAGTTGGAATGACTGCCAGGAATTCTTGAGGAAGCTGTGCGAACTCGAAGGGGTCCCGCAGGGGACGTACCGGATGCTGACCGAAGCGCAGTGGGAGTATGCCTGCCGGGCTGGAACGCAGACTCCGTTCTATTTCGGGGATCGTCTGGACTCAACGATGGCGAACATCAACGGGAACCACCCGTATGGGGGGGCGCCGAAAGGGCCAAACCGGCGGACCACGACGCCGGTTGGGCAGTTCAAGCCTAATGCCTTCGGCCTCTACGACATGCACGGGAACGTGTGCGAGTGGGTGCAGGACTTGTACGGGGATTACGGTTCGAAGAGTGTGATTGAGGAGAGTGTGACCGAACCGCTGGACACGGTCCAGACCAGCCGCGTCAGCCGGGGCGGTTCCTGCAGCAGCAGCGCGATGGTCTGCCGGTCGGCGAGCCGTGGCAAGGACCTGCCAGAGTTCCCCGACGGCACCCTGGGCCCCCTGGGCTTCCGCCTCCAGAGGACTGCTCCCAACCTCCCTTAAACGTCGGAGTGCGGGGGCATTCCGGCGGTAGCCGAAAGAATGCCCCCGCACGGAGAGTGTCAGGAAATATGAAAGCATGTGTGTTGACGCTGCAATACAGCGGGGGGCCTCGGCGGGTTTCCTTGCAGGCGGCACTGAGGTCGTTTGAACGTCGAGGAAACAGCAACAGAAAAGGAGAGTAGCATGAGAACCATGAACAGCAGAAAAATGTTGATGAGTGCCTTGGCAGCAGTGCTGATGGGACTGGGCCTTTCGGCGCAGGCCGCCGAGAGAACGCGGGATGCCGGCGAAGGCGATCGCTTGCTGTGGTACGATAAACCAGCTCCTACCTGGCCCTTAGACAATCTTAAGGAGGCGAGGAACAAGCCTGAGTTTAATCAGTATTGGCGGGAGGCTTTGCCCATAGGCAATGGCCGCTTGGGCGGGATGATTTTTGGAGGGGTATCCAAAGAGCATATCTTCTTCAACGAGGACAGCCTTTGGCGTGCCAATGAAGATAATAGAGGAGACTATCAAGCTTTTGGCGATATTTATGTCGAGATGTCACATAAGGATACGGATGCCACAAAATACCGGCGACAATTGGATCTCGGTAATGCCGTGCATACCACAACGTACACGATTGGCGACACGACCTATTCTCGTGAGTCTTTTTCCAGTTATCCTGCCAATGTGATGGTTTTCCATTTTACGGCGGATAAAAAGGGAGCGTATAGCGGGAAAATTTCTCTCACGGATGCGCAGGAAGGGAAAATCAAGGCGGAAGGAAATAGAATCGTTTCCTCAGGTGTGGTGGGTCCCCCGGCAAATATTCCTTTGCAGTACGAAGCTCAGCTTCTTGTTCTAAACCAGGGCGGCTCCCTGAACACTGCCGATACCAGCATTACTTTCGATAACTGCGACAGCCTGACCCTCATGCTCGCCGCCGGTACGGATTACATAAACCGCAGGGACCAGGGTTGGCACGGCGAACATCCGCATGAGCGCCTCAAGGCGAATCTCGCCGCCGCTTCAAAGAAGTCCTTCGATGCGCTGCGAAAGGAGCATATCGAAGACTATCAGAAGCTGTTCAACCGCTTCTCGCTGAAACTCGGTGCAACACCCGGAAACATAGCCCAGCAGCCCACAGACGCTCGTCTTAAGGCTTACAAGACGGGGGCTCCGGATTTCGAATTTGAAGAGTTGTTGTTTAATTACGCGCGGTATCTGATGATAAGCTCTTCGCGTCCCGGTTCATTGCCGGCAAACCTGCAGGGGCTTTGGAATCCCAGAAATTTCCCGTCATGGGGAAGCGACTATCACACCGACATCAACTTCCAGATGACCTACTGGATCGTGGATCCGGCTAATCTGGCGGAGTGCTTCCAGCCATATTCCGAATACATCCATTCGATTCGTCCCGTTCGCACAGAGAAAACGCGAGAAGCTCTCAATGTGAGGGGCTGGATTACACAGCACAACGGCAACATTTTTGGCGGTTCAAAGTGGAAATGGTCCAGGGGTTCATCGTCATGGCTCGCCCAGAATCTGTGGGATCATTACGCCTTTACCTTGGACGAGGACTATCTTCGCACACGAGCCTACCCTGTCATGAAAGAATTGTGCGAATTTTGGGAAGACACTTTAATAGAGCTTCCGGATGGAACGCTGGTCTCTCCCGACGGGTATTCTCCCGAGCATGGTCCTGAGGAGGATGGGGTTTCGTTTGATCAGCAACTTGCCTGGGACGTCTTTACTAACTACATCGA
This sequence comes from Pontiellaceae bacterium, assembly GCA_044352355.1. Lineage (GTDB taxonomy): Bacteria > Verrucomicrobiota > Kiritimatiellia > Kiritimatiellales > Tichowtungiaceae > Tichowtungia. The sequence continues at coordinate 4,783 of JBILEA010000042.1, forward strand.
AGGATCCTCGGCGCTCGGGGTGGACAAGGAGTATCGCGAGAAGGTTGCGTCCATGAAGGGGAAACTGCTGGGGCCGCGGATCGGCAAATGGGGTCAGCTTCAGGAGTGGATGGTTGACCGGGACGACCCTAACGACGATCACCGGCACCTCTCCCACTTGATCGCCGTCATGCCCGGTCGGCAGATTTCGCCCTTCACAACGCCGAAACTTGCCGAAGCGGCCAAGGTCTCCGTGAACGCCCGCGGCGATGGAAGCGAAGGCAAGCAACAAGGTGAAGGCTTCCCCTATGCATGGAAAGCCAGCATCTGGGCGCGCCTGCATGACGGCAACCGTGCGTACAAGATACTCAACGCGCACCTCAAAAACTGTTTTCACAACAACCTGACCCATAACAACTGCCTCGACGGCAACTCCGGGCGTGCGGCCGGCCTATGCGAAATGCTCATCCAATCCCATATGGGAGAAATCCATCTTCTGCCCGCGCTGCCGGATGTCTGGGCAAACGGACAAGTTAAAGGCATTCGTGCCCGTGGGGCATTCGAAGTGGATATGGACTGGGCGGATGGAAAACTGTCTCAAGCGGTCATTCGTTCAGAGCAAGGCCAAATGTGCCGGGTTCGTTCAGCGGCATCCCTAACGGTAATGCAAGGCGGCAAACGGGTTGCGACCAAGACTGTAGAGAACGGTCTAATGGAATTTGTGACGGAGAAGGGAAAAGAGTACCTGCTCAAGCCGGATGCCGAATAGGCGGCCATGCGTTGATTTTAAAACGGATCGAAGGAGTCAATCAGGAGAAACCCATGAAATACCAAATCTACAGACATCATTTAATTCAACTCATTTCCGGAACGGCCCTGCTGCTGGGCGCGGCGGCGCTCCGGGCGGAAACGCCCCATATTTTCTGGGCCTCTGATCCGGTGCGTCCGGACGAGACGGTGCTCGTGCAAGGGTCGGAATTTGAAGGGGCCAAGGTGGAGGTGCAGCAACTTGGCCGGGACAAGAAATGGTCGGACATTCCCATTGCGCAAGGATCGGAGAGTTCGTTGAAATTCATCGTTCCGGCAAATTGGCAGCAGGGCGTTTATGCACTGAGGGTCACGGGGAAAGACGGAAAGGCTTCTAAGGAGTGGCTGATCAATTCGCCGGATGTGTGGTGGACGCAGGGCGACGAGGGGGAGTCGGCCACGCCGGGCGGCTGGCTGCGCGCCTTTGGCAAATCACTGAATTTCGGCGGAAAATCGAGCCTGCGGCTGACCGATCAGTCCGGAAAGACACACTTGGTCGATGCGGAGAAGGCGGACGCGTTTGCGGCATCTTTTGAGATCCCCTCCGACCTTGCGCCGGGGACGTATCAGGCTGCGATGCATAACGGCCTGGGCGGCGATGCGGCGTGGCGCGAGATTGCCAACGTGCGGATTGATCCGCCGGTGCAGTGGCCGCAGGAGGTGTTCAGCGTGCTGGATTTCTATGGATCCAAAGCGGTCGAGGAGGCGATCAAAAGCCGTCAGCGCTATCAGCCGTTCATGGATCGCATGGAAGGCATCCGCGCGGCGCTGGCCAAGGCCAAAGCGAACGGCGGGGGGATCGTCTATTTTCCCCCTGGCAAATACCTGATCACCGAGCGGCTTGACATCCCGCCGCGCACAGTGATCCGGGGGGCCGGGCAGAATATGTCGCTGCTCTGGTGGGGCGAGAAGGGGCTGGAAAACAAGTTTTACGCGGATGTCAACGAAGACCCCAAGAAGGCGGGGGAACTGCTGGGGCTGAAGCAGGTCGATGCCCTGCGAGGCAGCGACTACGGCATTGAAAACATCGGGTTGTTCGTCCCCTTCGCCTATAAGGAAGCCATCTCCGCCACCGGGCGTTTCCGCATGAACAAAGTGCTGGTGCGGGTGGACCGCGGCTGGCTGCTGAAAGGCAATGAAGCCATGGAATACAGTCCCGCCAGTTACCTCATCAAGCCCAAGAGCAATTACCAGATCACTGATTGCGACCTGATGGCTTCCAAGACGGCCATCTGGTCGGGACGGACCAGTACGGAGGTGGGTCGCTACGGCGTTGTTGTGGGCAATACGATCGCGGCCAACACCTGTTTCATCAGCTACGGTTCAGCGCGAGAGATGATCCTCGAAGACAACCGCTTCCTCGCCACGGCGCCGAGAACCTATTTAAATATCACCGGCTACGCGCGGCATATTTACTATGCGCGCAACGAGCACGAGTCACCCTACGGCCCGCAGGCCATTTCGCATTTTACCAGCGACTTGAGCGGGGCGGCTTTTGCCGGACGCGACTGCAAGGTTGAGGGAATCCGGGTCACTTTATCCTTTGACCCCGATCTTCCGCATTGGAAAAACTGGCGCACGACGGCGGGCTGGACCCGGCCGATGGTGGTGATTCAGGACGGGCGCGGCGCCGGCCAGTGGCGCGAGGTGGCCTCCTTCGACGGCCGGGATGTGGTTCTGGAGCGGCCGTTTGAGGTAGAGCCGGATTCGGATTCCTTCCTGTTCCTGCTTCCCGGGGTGGCGCGCTGGATCATGGACGGGAACTCCTACAAAAATTATGACTGGGTGGTTCCGGGGTATGATATCGGCGTGGACGTCATTTGCGCCAACACGAAGACCTGGAATATGACCGAGATGCTCAATTACGGCGGCGAGCGGCAGGAGGGACTTCTCACTGGATCACACGGCAACCAGGAAATGTTAAGCGGCTGGCCCGGGGAGCCCGACCCGGTCACCGGTCTGCGCCCGGTGCGCCCCTACTCGCCGAGCTGGTATGTTCAGTATTTGGACAATGAGTTTTACGAAGGCAACAGCTGGATACGCACCTCCGGCGGGTGGTCCAACCGGGGGCCGGCTCCGGTCACGCGCTGCACGGTGCACCGTCGCCATTTGCTGGCTGAAGATAATTTCGGAACGATCATTATTTCCAACAAGGGCAATCTGGATGTGATCGTGGAAGACTGCGAACTGCGCAGTCCGCACAGCACCATCTCGGTGGTTAATTCGGAGCGCGTGTGGCTGCGCAACAACCGGCTCGCGGCACCCGGCATGACCGGCTACACCGGCAGCGGATTGAAGGACGCGTTGATCCTGCCGCCGCTGAAGCCGTGAGGGGAATGAAGAGTAATGAAATGAAAGCAGTTAAATGACTTCAACAAAGAGATTAGGGGGAAAGATTAAGGAATCTGCGATCTAACCCTAATCTTTCGCCTTAATCTGCACCTGACTGGTGCAATGAAAATTAATATTTGGAACTAAGAACATGACAACGGAAGTAAACGAAGAAAATATCAGCAATGTCGAGGGCCAGCATTCGCTGTTGGGGCTGAGCCTGGAGAATGTGGCGGTGCCGTCGAGCCATCCGGAAGCCCAGTGGTTTCCCAAGGCCGGGTTGGGGCTGTTTCTTACCTGGGGCATCGCCTCGGTTCACGGCAATCTCGAGCTTTCGTGGGGGATGATCGCCAACACGACTTGGGATGCCGCCGGCGCGCCGGAAAACAAGGTGACGCCGGAGGAATACTGGAAGCTGGCCGGGCGCTTTGATCCGCAAAATTACGATCCTGACAAATGGATCCGTGCCGCCAAGGCGGCCGGGTTCCAATACGCCGTCCTCGTAGCGATGCATCATGACGGTTACACCCTCTGGCCCTCCGAATATAGCGAGATCGGCACCCATACCCATCTGGGCGGACGCGATCTGGTGAGGCCCTATGTCGAAGCGTGCCGCAAGCATGGATTGAAAGTCGGTCTCTATGTCTCACCGCCGGATTGGCATGCCGAACGGGAATACCGCGGTTTCGGCTTTTGCCCGGAGAGCTCGATGAACGGCGATCTCAATGCCGAGTTCGGGCTTAATGAGCGGCATGAACGGGCCCGGCTGAAAAAACGGACTCCCGAACTGGCGGCCCAGTGGCGGGCAAACTGGCACGGTCGCACGATGGAGCTGCTGACCCGCTACGGCCGGATCGATCTGCTCTGGTTCGACGGCGGAGGATTCGACAACAGACTGCGGGACAAGGCGCGGGCCGTTCAGCCTCACATCGTCATTAACAACCGGGCCTGCATTGGCGATTACAACGACACCGAATGCAAGCTGCCTAAGGAACGTCCGAAGAGCCAATGGTTTGAAGCCTGTCACTGCTGGCAGGCCTGCGATATTCCCATGCCGAACGGCGGCTTCGTCGATGTGTGGGGGTATCTGGCCGCCGAAAAATTCAAGTCAGCAGCCTGGATGCTGGAGCATCTGTGCAAACTGCGGGCCTGGGGCGGCAATCTGCTGATCAATATCGGCCCGGGCCCGGACGGCGACCTGCCGGAGTCCGCCTATGAACGGCTGGCCGATGTGGCCGCTTGGATGGCGCACTCCAAGGAAGCGGTCATTGGCACCGACGGCGGGCCGGAGCCGAATCCGGCCAATGTGCCGATGACCAAGCGCGGCACGCGCCGCTATTTGCATCTTTTGCCGGGAACATCCGGAGAGATTCGTGTGGATGCATCCGCACCCGTGCCAACGGCGGCCCGTCTGCTGCGGACGGGTGAACCCCTGCCGGTGATTGAAGAGTCCGGCGGATTTTCTATTTCGGTTTCTGAAAAAATGCGCACATCATTAGTGGATATCGTGGTGTTGAATTAAAAAACGGGAAAAACATGAATTCAATTGAACGCTTTTATGCAACGATCGAACGCCGGCCGGTGGATCGGCCGGCCTGCTGGCTCGGGATTCCCGATCCGCATGCACTGCCCGCGCTCTATGAACACTTTGGCGCGTCGAATATGGCGCAGTTGAAGCGGATTATCGGTGATGATATCTGGCCGGTCGAGGTGCCGTATGATCATCCGCCAGCCAACCATATTGCCTGCGCCTTTGATTTTGCCTCCGCGACGGATTATGACGAGCGCACGCTGACGCACGCCGGCTGGTTCGCCGATAAAACCGATCCGGCCTGCATCAAGGAATTCGCCTGGCCCGATCCGAAAGAGCACATGAGTGTCGCGGCCTGCCGCAAAGCGATTGATGAAGTGCCTGAAGGCTTTGTGAAGCTTGGCGTGCTCTGGTCGGCCCACTTTCAGGATGCCTGCGCGGCGTTTGGCATGGAAAACGCCATGATGGTGATGTTGACAGAGCCGGAAATGTTCCAGGCGGTGATTGACCGCATCACCGAATTCTATGTGCAAGCCAATGAGATTTTTTATCAGGCCGCGCAGGGGCGGGTCGAGGCCGTGCTGATCGGAAACGATTTCGGCAGCCAGACGGGGCTGATGGTCAGTCCGGATCTGCTGCGCCAGTTTGTTTTTCCGGGAACGAAAAAAATAATTGATCAGGCGCATGCGCACGGTATGAAGGTGATTCATCATTCCTGCGGGGCGGTTCGGAAAGTGATCCCCGATCTGGTCGAAGCGGGTGCGGATGTGATTCATCCGATTCAGGCATTGGCCGCCGGCATGGAGCCTCAGGGATTGCACGACGATTTTTCAGGCCGGATCTCTTTTTGCGGCGGGGTGGATGCCCAGAATCTGCTGGTCAACGGCACGCCGGATGAAGTCCGCGAAAAAGTCCGGGAACTGCGGCGGATTTTTCCGACCGGGCTGATCATTTCTCCGAGTCATGAAGCGATTCTGCCGGATATTCCTCCGGCAAATATTGAGGCGCTGTTCGATGAATGATGAAAAGGTTGAGTTTAACGGGGTGGTTGCAATGACGGATCCGGCGTGGATGGACGGGAATGAATCCTTCGAGGAGCGGGCACGACGGCTATTGGCCGCCATGACGGCGGAGGAAAAGCTGAGTCAGATCAACTATCGCAACCCGGCCATCCCCCGGCTGGGGATGAACGCCTACGTGTGGTGGAACGAAGCCTTGCATGGACTGGCGCGCGCCGGCGCGGCGACGGTCTTTCCGCAGGCGATCGGCCTGGCGGCGACCTTCAACTCGCTGCGGCTCCGCAAAATGGGCGATATCATCGCCAGAGAGGGACGCGCCAAGCATCATGAATCCGTCCGTCAGGGGGATTTTGGAACGTATAAGGGGCTGACCTATTGGGCCCCTAACGTCAACATCTTCCGCGATCCGCGCTGGGGGCGGGGCCATGAAACTTACGGTGAGGATCCCTTCCTTACCGGAGAGCTGGGCGCGGCCTTCGTCAAGGGGGTACAGGGCGAACATCCCAGGTTCCTGCAGGCGGTGGCTACACCCAAGCATTTCGCCGTACATTCCGGCCCTGAGCTGACGCGCCTTTCGTTTAACTCGATCGTGGACGAACGCGACTTGCGCGAAACCTACCTGCCGGCATTCCAAGCCTGTTTCGCGGCCGGGGCGCAGTCGGTGATGACCGCCTACAACGGCTGCAACGGAGTGCCATGCTCCATCAACGGTTATCTGGTTCAGCAGATTCTGCGGGAGGAGTGGGGTTTTTCCGGCGCGGTGGTCACAGATGCCGGCGCGGGTGAGGCGCTGTACAAGAAACATAAGACGGCCACCGACTATCCTGAAGCAGTGGCGAAAGAACTGCGGTGCGGCATCGACGTGCTCGTCGACTGGGAAGCGGGCGTTGAGGAGGCCTGGGAGCGCGGACTGATCGACCCGTGCGATCTCGACCGGGCCGTCTACAATCAGCTCCTGATCAAATTCCGTCTCGGGTTTTTCGATGATCCGGCAGCGGTGCCGCTGGCAGATATGCCGCTCGAGATCATCGAGAGCGCCGCACATCTTGCAGAGGCGCGGCAGGCTTCGCGTGAATCCCTTGTGCTGCTGAAAAACGAGGGCGCACTGCTGCCTCTGAATCGGGACTCCCTGCGTAACATAGCGGTGATCGGGCCCAACGCCGACGCCCGCGACATTTTGCTCGCCAACTACTGCGGCACGCCGACCCGTCAGTTCACCATCTTGCAGGGAATCCAGCAGGCGGCGGGTCCCGATTGCCGGGTCTGGTATGCCCGTGGCTGCGAGCTCGTTTCCCCGCGTACCGAACAGTGCGCTGAGGATCACGACCGCTACGCCGAAGCCGTCTCCGTGGCACAGCGCTGCGACGTGGTCTTGCTCTGCCTGGGGCTTTCCCCGTCCATCGAGGGCGAGGCTGGCGATTTGTTCAATGCCGAGGCTGCCGGCGACAAGGCGGGACTGGAGCTGTCCGCCCCGCAAGAGGAACTGGTGCGCCGCATCGCCGCCACCGGCAAGCCCATGGTCGTTCTCATGGTCGCCGGGTCTGCGGTCATCAGTCCGGAGGTCGAGGCGCATGCCCGGGCCATGATTCATTGCTGGTACCCCGGTGCCGAGGGCGGTGCCGCCATCGCAGAAACCCTTTTCGGAGAGTACAATCCCGGCGGACGGCTCCCCGTCACCTTCTATCGCAGCACCACGGATTTGCCGCCTTTCGAAAGCTACGCCATGGAGGGGCGCACCTATCGGTTTTTCCAGGGTGAGCCCGCGTATCCGTTCGGGTTCGGGCTTTCCTACACCCGATTCGGGTATAGCGATCTGAAGGTGGAGAAACAGGAGAAGGGGGTGGCGGTGCGCGTCACAGTGACCAATACCGGCGACCGCGCCGGCGACGAAGTCGTCCAGGTGTATGCCGCCTGTCAGGCGGAATTCCGTACGCCGCTCCGCAGCCTGGCGGCTTTTCAGCGGGTTGGCCTGCAAGCCGGGCAGAGCCGGGTTGTGGAGCTGCATGTGGACGAAGCCCGTTTCCTGCTGACCGACCCTGCGGGCCGGCAGACTCTGCATGCCGGAACGGTTACACTTTCCGTCGGCGGGACCCAGCCGGATGCGCGCTCCGTGTCGCTCGCGGGGAGCGCCCCGCTGTCCGCAACCATTGTATTATGACGACTAGGGGGCAGATTAAGGCGAAAGATTAGGGTGAAAGAGTAAGGCGAAAGATTAGGGCGAAAGATTTGGGCAGAATCCCGCTGTTCCCTTAATCGTTCCCCCTAATCGTTCCCCCTAATCGTTCGCCCTAATCTTCTTTCTCCCCGGCGCAGAGTAAGGCGAAAGATTTGGGCGAAAGATTAGGGTGAAAGATTTAGGTAAAAGAGTAAGGCGAAAGATTTGGGCGAAAGATTTGAACATGCAGAAATGGATGAACATTGCAGCGGCACTGTCACTGGTTTTTACTGGAATCGGCGGAGCCGTATCTGCGCAGGAAAGGAAAGGAAAAAGTACGATGAAGAAAGTGTTTTGGTTTATGGCGGTCGCAATGGGGCTTCACAGCGGAGGGATGGCTGCGGAAATACCGCTATGGGATCTGGCGAAGAATGACATCCCGCCTGGTCTGAAGGCGGGTACGGTCGAAAAGATCGATGGGAAGGTCAGGCTGCTTGACGGGGCCGCATTCGCGGTGCCGCCCGAAGCTTTTCCCGATCCGATGAATTTCACGGTTCAGGTGACGGTGTCGCTCATCGATCTGGTCGAGAATACCCTGCTGACGGTTATGAGCAAGCAGAGCAATGACAGGGATGACGGATTTACCGTTGATGCCAACTATCGGGAAATCGTTCCTGGTCGCCGTATCGCTTCCTACGTGAATAACATCTACATGTCGTTCGGGCAGGAATCCGCATTTATCTGGCGCAGGCAAGCGCCGCAGGTCGACACGCCCTACACGTTTACCGTGGCCGTTCGCGATGGCTACGCGTCGTTCTATCTCAATGACCACCCGTACCAGAAATGCTACATGCAGATGATTCCCAACAACGAGCCGATGTGGATCGGGAAGAGTCCGGCAGACCGGACGAAGCCGATGGACGTGGTGGTCAGAGAGGTCAAGGTTTATGGCCCGTCCTTCAGGTATGTGTCTCCGAAGGAGGGCAAAGGCGGGAGTACGCGAGGCGCGGTGGCGGGCAAGGGGTGGGCTTTGGATATGCCCGGAGTTGAAAATGAAGAGTGGCCGAAGGTGTTGATATACGGCGATTCGATTTCGCATGGGTATCGCGACCAGCTCATTCCCGAACTGCTGAAGCAGCAGGTTTACGTTTTTCACTGCGTGCATTTCGTGGGCGGTGAGGTGCCTAAGGAAGCGCTGACCGAAATGGCCGGGCGTTTTAAGTTCGATGCCGTCGTTTTCAACAACGGTCTTCACTCTCTGACCTGGACCCCGGAAACGGTTTCCGATGAAATTGTCCATAAACGTTATGCGGATCTGGCTGAGTGTTTCCTGGCCGGCGCGCCGGAGGCAAAAATCTATTATCTGATGACGACT
>JBILEA010000043.1:0-13911 GCA_044352355.1 Pontiellaceae bacterium
GACAGCCGTTTCGGGCCAGGATTCAGGAAACCATGACCTGACTGCCTTTCCAGCTCCCGGAAAGCTTCAAAAATACGGTGAATATCATTGCCGTATTTTGCGGCGTGTTCTTTCCGGTAACGCCGAATTTCTTCAACAATCGGATCGTCAAACATAGTTCAATCCCCCCAGTTCTTCGGGTGAGCATAGCGCGGGACAGTTAAATCCGCAAGATTCGACCACCCGGGTGATGGCGGCTTTTCGTTCGGCGTTGTTGATGTGTTTAAAATTCCATGTCAGCAGATAATCCATCCCTTGAGCGGAAGCTATGGCGATATGCGCAGCATCTTCTTCACTTCCCTCCGGAACCGTTCCTTTTTCCAAGAGAAGCACTGCGAGATTTTCCGCTTCATTTGACGATGCCAGACTCTCAATACCCGCCACTTTCTCAATGCGCCGTTTTACCGCCACAGGATCGCCTTTCGCAATCTCCTCCTCAACCACAATTGAAATGCGTAATTCAAAGCGTTCCCGATGATTTTCCCACCAGTCCTGAGTAATGGCCTGTCTGGCGGCAACAACAATATCCCGGCTGGGACGGGCGGTCAGGTAGCTGATAACGGATGTTTCGATATATACTTTCGGTTTCATCTAAAGACTCCAATGCGTTCGCATCACGGGACTGAAGCTAACCGTTCAGCCCGGTTTTGGGTAGATGTTTTTAATGAGAAGTTGGTGGAACGCGATTTTCAAGCTCGTTCAGATAAGCACGCTCGGAGATCGTGCTCCACCTTTTACGTATTTCCGAGGGTGTCGAATGCTTTTAATCCGCAGGAAACTTATTAAATGCAGTACTCGATGATAACCTGAGCGCGGGTGAGTTCGCGCAGAACCAACTGTACGGCTTCGGTCGGCGGAACGCCCGGCTCAATCACCAAATCGACCGGATAATTTTTAAACGGATTTCCGCCGATGCTGACGACAAACAGCTCGTTCGGTGAGTTCAATATTTTCAGCCGTTGCAGATCATACTCATCGGCCCGTTCCAGCGAACTGATGAAGATCAGTCCGGCATCGGTCATGATGCGCGCGAGTTCGCCGACGCGGCGGATGTGTTCATCGCGGTCACGGAAGTTCTGTCCGATATCGGCATCCAGCCCTTCCAGCAGACTGGAAATGCCAAGGTAGTAGGCCTGCAACCCTTTGTCGAAAAGCTTCAATTCAAGGTGCCGAGCCAGATCCCGCTTGCCGCTGCCAGACGGTCCGACGAACAGAACGGTTTTGCCACGATGCTGATTCCGGCTTACGCGGACTTCGGGCGAGACCAATCCCCGCTCCCAAAGAAATTCGCGCCGGTCAACCCGCGCTTCCAGCGGCGCCCGGTCGCCGGTGGTCACCTGCGGACGTTCGATCATGGCGGCGGCCACCGTGTTATTGCTGATCGGATCGATCAGAATAAAGCTTCCCGTTTCGCGGCAGTCGCGATACGCATCGAAAAACAACGGCTGATGCGTCGTGATATTCGCCCGGCCTATTTCGTTGAGCTTTAAACTCTCCGCCGACTGTTTCTCCATCGTGTTGACGTCCACACGATATTCCAACTCCGCAACCCGCGCCTTGGTTGTATGCGAAGTGTGACGCAGCAGATAGGTGGTATTCCGGTTCATCGGCGTTTCGGAAAGCCACAGAATCATCGCTTCAAAATGAGTCGCCACATTCGGAATATTTTCGGCATGGACAATCATTTCGCCGACACTGATGTCAATCTCGTCGTTCAGCTCAATGGTTATCGCCTGCGGAACAAAGGCTTCATCCAACTCGCCATCCGCCGTGACAATCCGTTTTACCGTGGATTCCTTCAGCGAAGGCAGCGCTTTGATGCGGTCGCCTTTACGAATTACACCTGACGCCACACTGCCTGCAAAGCCCCGGAAGTCCAGATTCGGACGGCTGACAAACTGCACCGGGAACCGGAAATCGCCGAGATTGCGGTCGGCGGAAATGTCCACGGTTTCCAGAATGTTCAGCAACGACGGCCCGTCGTACCACGGCATCCGGGCGGATAAATCGACGATGTTATCCCCTTTCAGCGCCGACAGCGGAACAAAGCGGATGTCCGGGATTGAAAGCTCTTTGCTGAGCACTTCGTACTCGGCGCGAATTTCTTCAAACCGTTCCTTGCTGAAATCCACCAGATCCATTTTATTCACCGCCACGACGACGTGGCGGATGCCCAGCAGCGACACAATAAAGCTGTGCCGCCGCGTCTGCGTAATGACGCCTTTGCGGGCATCGATCAGGACGATGGCGAGATCGGCGGACGATGCGCCGGTGGCCATGTTGCGGGTGTACTGTTCATGGCCGGGGGTGTCGGCGATGATGAATTTGCGGTGCGGCGTGGTGAAGTAGCGGTAGGCCACGTCGATGGTGATCCCCTGCTCGCGCTCGGCTTTCAGACCGTCCAGCAGCAACGCGTAGTCGATTTCGCCTTCGCCGGCGTTGCCTTCGCGAGCGCTGTCACGCTCCAGCGCACTCAGCTGGTCATCGAACAACAGCTTACTGTCGTACAACAGCCGCCCGATCAGCGTGGACTTGCCGTCGTCCACCGAGCCGCAAGTCAAAAACCGCAGCAGGCTTTTGTTTTCATGCTCATTTAAAAATTTGTCTATGTTCATATTTACGCTCCATCCATTAAAAATTTGTTTCAGAACGGCCAGATCAACGGCGCAAACACCACCGTGATGATGCCGATAATCACCGTCAGGGGAATCCCTATTTTGAAATAATCGCTGAACCGGTATCCGCCGGGCCCATACACCATCATGTTGGTCTGATAGCCGATCGGCGTACAAAAGCTGGCAGAAGCCGCGATCATGAGGCATATCACAAACGGCATCGGATTGACGCCCAGCCGCACGGCCGTGCTCATGGCGACCGGAAAAATCAGAGCCGCCACGGCATTATTCGTAATCACTTCGGTGAAAACTGCGGCCACGATATATACCAGCGCGAGCGCCAGATGCGGATTATTTCCGGCCAGCGAGAGCATACCGGTCGCGACGGTTTCCGCAGCACCGGTTTTATCCAGGGCCCGGCCCAGTCCTAGCGCGGCCGCAATGACAATCAATACGTTCCATTCAACGCTTTTGCGCGCCTGCCCGAACGAGCAGCATCCCGTAGCCAGCATAGCCGCAGCGGCCAGCATGGCGGCTTTCAGCATAGACAGCCAGTTAAAGGCAGCAAAAACGACCATCAATATGAGAATCACCAAAGCCAGCGGGGCCTTTTCGGCCTGCACCGGGATGGAATCTTCAATCGCACTAACCAGAAAGAAGTCACGCGAGTCACGCTGACGGGGGATAAATCCGGCATGAGATTCCACCAGCAACGTATCGCCGGGACGAAGTTTAATGTCGGCAATTTTTCCAGTCAGACGTTCTCCGTTCCGGGCAATGGCCAGTACGACTGCATTATACACACTTCGAAACTCTCCTTCACTGATCGTTTTTCCTACCAGCGGGCAGGTATTTGAAACCACAACCTCCACCAGACTCCGTTCATGGCGCGGAGTTTCCAGTTTAAACAACTGATCGTCGGCGATCGTCAGACCTTTCACATTACGGAGTTCTTTGACTGCATCGACCACTCCGACAAAAACAAGCCGGTCACTTTCCTGCAGAACTTCTTTGGGCCGCACTACAGAAATAATCCGTTCACCCCGGATAAGCTCCGCCAGCAAACCGCCGGCAAAATCATCGAGCCCCGCCTCTTCAACCGTTTTTCCGGCCAACGGACTGCCTTCATTCACTAACAGTTCCAGCGTGTACTGACGGGGATTGTCGAACGCCTTGCCGGCACCGCCCCGGTTCGGCAAAAGCTTCCGTCCGGCAAAGATAATAAACAGCACCCCGACCATCGCGCACGGCAGACCCAGCTTCGTAATTTCAAACATTCCGATCCCATCGTTGCCGAACCGGCTTTGATACAAACCGTTCACGACAAGGTTCGTACTGGTTCCAATCAGCGTGCATATCCCGCCGAGAATCGCGGCATAGCTCAACGGAATCATAACCTGCGACGGCCTGATTCTGATATTTTTCACCCATTGATTAACCGCCGGAATAAACATGGCAACCACCGGCGTGTTATTGAGAAATGCACTGATTCCCGCAACCGGCAGCATCAGCCGGGACCGTGCGGCAAAATCAGTTTTAGGCACGCCGAGAATGTGGCGCGTTATCCAGCATAGTCCGCCGGTTGCCTGCAATCCGGAAACCACGACATAAAGCATCCCGACTGTGATCATTCCTTCCGAAGCAAATCCACTCAACGCCTCGTGCGGATGCAGCACGCCTGTCACAAGCAGCACCACCAGCACACCCATGAAAACAAAGTCGGACGGAAGCCGTGTAAAAACCAGTAATGCAAAAATAATCCCGACCAGACCCAGCGTCAGCCAGGCCTGCCATGTTAATTCTGTAAAAATTGCTGCTTCCATTTTGACCTTCACGAAACATTTATTTTTAAACTAAAAGTACCCTTCCTTCTTCTTTTCTTCCATGGAGGAATCACCGTCTTTGTCGATAATGCGGGTCGAGCGTTCGCTCAGACGCGTGGTCATCATTTCCTCAACGATCTTATCGACGGTGTCGGCATCCGACTCAATCGCACCAGTCAGCGGATAGCAGCCGAGTGTACGGAACCGCACCAGAACGTCTTTCGGCTTTTCGCCCGGCTCCAGCGGAAACCGCTCGTCATCGATCATGATCAGTACGCCGTCGCGTTCGACCACCGGACGCTTCGCCGCCAGATAGAGCGGAACCAGCGGAAGTTTCTCCAGCCGGATGTACTGCCAGATATCGAGCTCGGTCCAGTTCGAGAGCGGAAACACCCGTACGCTTTCGCCCGGATTCACCCGCGCATTAAAATTCGACCAGAGTTCCGGACGCTGATTTTTCGGATCCCACTGATGATGCCGGTCGCGGAACGAAAAAATCCGTTCCTTGGCGCGCGACTTCTCTTCATCGCGGCGGGCTCCGCCGAAGGCGCAATCAAACTTGTGCTTATTCAATGCCTGTAACAGCGCCTGCGTTTTCATCACGTCCGTGTACTTGCGGCTACCCAATGTAAACGGGGTCGCTCCGGCGGCGCGCCCTTCTTCATTGGTATGCACCAGTAAATCCAACCCGTTATCGCGGCAGAACTGATCACGGAATTTAATCATCTCGCGGAACTTAAAGGTGGTATCCACATGCAACAGTGGAAACGGAACCCGCCCTGGATAGAAGGCTTTTTGCGCCAGCCGCACCATCACGCCGGAATCCTTGCCGATGGAATAAAGCATAACCGGATTTTCAAACTGACTATAGGCATCGCGGATGATCCGGATACTTTCGGCCTCCAATTGTTTAAGCTGACTTAACTGATAATTACTCATGACGTTTCTCCAACTCTTTGCTCCGTACCAACTTTCCATTCACCAAATGCAATCCGCATTCTTTCTGTTCAGGCGTCTCCCACCACCAGCGGCCCGCACGGATATCTTCGCCCGGCTGAACCGCCCGGGTACAGCAGGCGCAACCAATACTGATAAAACCCTGATCATGCAACGGATTATACGGAACATCGTTTTCTTTCAGATAAGCGGTCACCTGTTCCAGTGACCAATTAAACAAAGGGTTGATCTTGGGTATCGCGTTGACGGCATCCCACTCGACCACTTGCAATTCCGTTCGCGTAGCCGACTGCTCGCGCCGCAATCCGCAAACCCAACCGCCCGACTGCCGAAGCGCCCGTCGCAACGGATTGATCTTCCGCACCTGACAGCAGTGCTTGCGTTGTTCGACTCCGTTGAGAAAAAGATTGATACCTTCCGCTGCGACCATCGCCTCCACTTCCGCCGCGTCAGGAAAAAGAATCTGAATTTTAATACCGAAACGCTCTTCACTCTCGGCAATCAGGTCATAGGTCTGCGGGAACAACCGGCCTGTATCCAGCGTAATGACCGGAATCGCCAGCTGATGAGCGGCAATCAGATGCAGAATCACCTGATCCTCCTGCCCCAGCGAACTGGCAAATACCGGCTGATCGATATTTTTTTCGACCCATTGCAACACCTGCAACGGATTAAATCCGCTCAGCTCCGGCTGAATTTTCTCAATATTTTCCTTTAAAAAGGCCTTATTCACTGCGCTCACCCCCATTGACTGTGCCTATATATGAGTTTGTTTATAATATAAGTAAAGTATAAATCGAAAAAATCTACCTATATTATGATCATGTTTTATGGAAAGGTTGCCGCCGCAAGCGTTGTATATACTGCAATATTTTTATAGTGTAAAAACTTTACTTCTAGCTGCCATACCTGTATAGTGCAGTTATGAGATCGAGTTTTTTACAGATTAATGAGCTGTGCGCGGCGAGGATGGGATACTCCTTCCGTGGAGCACCTGCTTGCATAGAGGATGGAAACGCGCTGGTCATACAGCCGAAGGATGTCACCTCTGCCGGAATTTTAAAAGTCGAAAAACCATGCCGCGTCAACTTCACCGCCGAAAAAAAACTTAGTGAAGGTGATGTCCTGCTGATCAACCGGGGGCGGTTTACCGCCTGCGTATTTGAAAACAACCTCGGGATGCCCTGTGTCGCGACTTCTGCTTTTCTGATTCTCACCCCCAAAAACCCAGCGCAACTTCTGCCGGTCTATCTGGCACTCTTCCTGAACTCGGCCGAAGGACAGACCATTTTAAAGCGTCTCAACGAAACCACGACCATCCCGTTTATCAGCCTCAGCAATGTGGAATCCATTGTGATCCCCGTCCCGGCGATGGACATGCAGCAAAAGCTGGTGGCTCTGGAACAGGCCAAACAGCGCTTTGCTCAACTGACCGCCCGCAAAACGGAACTTCTGAACCGCATCATCAACCAGCAACTGACAACCACCAACGGATTTAAATAAGGAGAAACCCATGACCGGAATCAAAAAATACACTCAGGAAGAACTCAACAAAACGCTTTGGTCTGCTGCGGACTCCTCACGCGGAACCGTGGACGGCGGCGTTTACAAAGATTACGTCCTGCTGCTGCTCTTTTATAAATACATCAGCGACCTCCACCAGCACACCATCGACAAACTCAAAGAACGCTACGGAGACGATCCCGACCGCATCGCCCTGCGCCTGAAAAACGAACGCTTCATCATTCCCGAAGGCACCAGCTTCTTCGACCTCTTCAAAAAAATGGAAGCCGACAACCTGGGCGAACTGATTAACGTCTCCCTGCACAAAATTGAAGACGCCAACGGCTCACGGCTCGAAGGCATCCTCACGGTCGATTTCAACTCCGACGCCATCCTCGGCAAAACCGAACAGCGCAACAAAATGCTGCGCAACCTCATGACCAACTTCTCCAAAATTGATCTGACCGAAGCGGGCGACGATGTCATCGGCAACGCCTACATGTACATGATCGAACGCTTCGGATCGGATGCCGGCAAAAAGGCTGGCGAATTTTTCACCCCGAAATCGGTGGCGGAACTGCTGGCGCGGCTGGCCAAACCGTTGCCGGGCTGGCGCATCTGCGATCCGGCATGCGGATCGGCGGGACTCCTGCTGCTGGCCGGTGAAGAGATTGAAAAACAGGGCTCCAAAGATTACGCGCTCTACGGGCAGGAAAGCAACATGGGCACCTACAACCTCGCCCGCATGAACATGTTCCTGCACGGCAAAGACTCCGCCCGTATTGAACAGGGCGACACCATCAACAACCCGCAACTCAAAGAAAACGATGCGCTGATGAAATTCGACCTCGTCATCGCCAACCCGCCTTTCTCTCTCAAACAATGGATGGGCGAAAACATCGAGAACGATAAATACAAACGGTTCTGGCGCGGAATGCCGCCCGCAACCAAAGGCGACTACGCCTTTGTCACCCACATGGTCGAAACTGCGAAGGCCAAAGAAGGCAGAGTCGCCGTCATCGTCCCGCACGGTGTGCTGTTCCGTGGCGCGGCGGAAGGCCGGATTCGCCAGAGCCTGCTCGAAGAAAACATCGTCGATACCGTCATCGGCCTGCCTGCCGGACTCTTCCAGACCACCGGGATCCCGGTCGCCATCCTGATTCTCGACCGCTCCCGCGAACCGGGCGGAAAAAATGAAAGCCGCAAAGACGTTCTCTTCGTCGAAGCCTCCAAAGAATTCAAACCCGGCAAGGCGATGAACTTCATGGATGAAGAACACATCCTGAAAATCCTAGAAGCCGTCGAAAAACGCAAAGACAGTCCAAAATTTTGCCGAACGGTAACACCGGAAGAGATTAAAGAAAACGACTACAACCTAAACATCACCCGCTATGTGGATACCTTCGAGGAAGAAGAGGAAGTTGACATCGAAGCCAATATAAAGGAACTGGCGAAAGTCGATGCCGAGCTGGCGGGGTTGGAAGTCGAAATGCAAAAGCACCTCAAAGCGCTGGGGATTGGGGGATAAGTTTGAATGATGAATGCTGAGTGATGATTGCTGAGTGAAATCACGCGGAGAGAGAAATGAACCTGAAGCAGATACAGGAAGACATTGCGCAAGGCGAAGGGCTGCACCGCGAATTTAAAGAAGCGGGCAGTCAGTTGCCGCGCAATCTGTTTGAAACCGTCTGCGCTTTCCTGAACACGGACGGCGGAACCGTTCTGCTGGGCGTTGCCGATGACGGCACCGTCACAGGAGTTAACCCCGATGCCGTGGAACGGATGAAATCCGATCTGGCCAACCTCTCCAACAACCCGCAAAAGGTTGATCCACCCTATTTGCTCTTTCCTTACGAATTTCAGATCGACGACAAAACCATCATTGCCGTGCAGGTCCCGCTCAGCTCGCAACTGCACAAAACCGGCGGCGAAATTTTTCTGCGTAGCGAGGACGGCGACTACCGTGTACAGGGAACGCATCAGCTCGCCGGACTCATCAACCGCAAATTAAGCCTGTTTACCGAACAGCGGGCACTGCCTTTTGTCACCATGGAACAGTTGCGGCCCGAGCTGTTCGACCGCGCAAGGCGGCTCATGCGTTCTTACAACTCAAAACATCCGTGGGCCGACCTCAGCAACGAAGAGCTTCTGCAGATCGGCGGATTCTATGCGCAGGATCATCAAACCGGCAAAACCTGCTTCACGCTGGCCGCCGTGCTGATGTTCGGAACCGATCTGGCCATTCAGCAGGCTGTTCCCGCCTACAAATTCGACTGCCTGCTCCGGCGCGACAACGTCGACCGCTACGATGATCGGGTCATGATTTACACCAATCTGATCGATGCCTATGACCGGATGATGGAATTCATTGAAAAACACCTCAACGATCCGTTCTATCAGGACGAAAAGGCAAATCGCGTAAGCCTACGCGATAAAATCTTTCGCGAAGCCATCTCCAACATCATTTCACACCGCGAATACACCGGTGGCGCACCAGCCCGGCTGATGATCTACCGCGACAAAGTCATCCTCGACAACCCCTGCACCCTGCACCACTTCGGCGAAATCACCCCGGCCAACCTGCGCCCGTTCTCGAAAAACCCGACTATCTGTAAATTCATGATCCAGCTTGGCCGCTTCGACCAGCTCGGCTCCGGCGTAACCAACATCAACAAATACCTGCCGTTCTACGCCAATGGAGCAAAACCGGTGTTTAACGAAACCCGGCATGGGTTTGAACTGACCATCCCGCTGGCTGATGAAGCAGTGATCGAAGCAGGCTCGGGCCCAAGTCAGGCCCAAGTCGGGGCCCAAGTCGGCACCAAGTTGGCACCAAGTGGGCACCAAGTTGAAATTCTTCGTAACTGCCTGACGGAAAAGGCAATCGGAGAATTAATGATGATCGAAGGCCGTTCTGACCGCACCAAGTTCAGGAACCAAGTGCTGAACCCATTGCTGGAAGAAAAACTGCTGGAAATGACCATTCCGGACAAGCCGCGCAGCAGCAAACAAAAATACCGGCTCACAGCCAAAGGGAAGCAGCTTCTGGAGGGCGGAAGATGAAGATTTTTGAACCGCGAATGGACGCTAAAGGCCGCGAATGGAAATCCCCTCCCGTGGAGGGGTGCCGAACGGCGGGGTGGGTTTTCCAAGCATTGGAACGTTTCGAACCACGGAATACATCGAACACACGGAATTTCCAAAGGATTGGAAACCGGCGCAGTGATGAATTTTGGAATGAGGTGAAATTATGAGCGGATTTAAACGACACGACGAGAAGCAGATTGACCTTGATAATGTCTGGGGTGATGACGCGTTCCAAACATTGGAAAAAAACGCGAACTTTTTGACCAATGCGCTGACGGCTAACACGAAGAATTTCGTTCTGAACGTGAATGGCGCTTGGGGCACGGGGAAATCGTTCTTTGTTCAGCGTTGGGCGGAAGCCTTGCGACAGAAGAAACACCCGGTTGTCGAATTTAATGCATGGGAGAACGATTCCGCTGAAGATCCACTTGCTCCATTGATTGCCTCTATTCTGAAACAGCAGGAGAATTTGTGTCCCGCTCCATTGCGGCAAAAGATAAAAGATAACTGCGGCAAATTCCTGTTGGCGGGCGGAGGGCTGATTGTCCGGGCGGGACTGAAGCATCTTGTCGGTGAAAAGGGTGTGGATAAAGTGAATGATCTGCTCTCCAGCGGAGCGGAAAATGAACTCATAAAATTGGCCGGCAACTATGTCGATGAGCAGCTGGAAAAACAGAAAGCATCCAATGGGTTAAAAGAGGTTCTGGGAGAATTTGTGGCAGGAATTCAAAATGGTGGAACTCATAAGCTTCCGCTCTTCATTTTCATCGATGAGCTGGATCGTTGCCGCCCGACGTTTGCCATTGAACTGCTGGAGCGGGTCAAACACCTGTTTCACGTAGACGGAATAAAATTCATTATCTCCACCGATACCGAGCAGCTGACTCATTCAATCCGAGCGGTTTATGGGCAGGAATTTGATGCCGCCACCTATCTGCATCGGTTTTTCGATCAGACATTCAAATTGCCCTGCCACAGCCCGATGGAATATGCAGATATGTTGTTTGAGGGGTACTTTACAAGTGCTGATGATTGGAAAAATCGCTGGTTTGTAGAAAGAACTCCGCAATATACATTCGGATATCTTTGCAAACAATACGGGCTGAATCTCCGTACCCAACAACAGATATTCCGTCGCCTCATAGCTGTCATACCAAATATCAAGTTGATAAGAGACCAACGGCTCCACTTCACATGTCTGTGCCTTCTTGCGATTATAAGACTGAGAGACCAACAAGACTATGAGGCATTTATCTATGGCGGGCAGACAATTTCTCTTAGAGTGCCAAGCAGCATGTGGCAGGAATCTCTATATGCCACCTTGCTAAAAAGTTCTCCAGATGAGGTTCGGGATATGTTGGATGACCGTCGGGAAATAATGGGGGCCATATCTCCGCAACAACGAATAGAAAACGAAACATTGTATATCATTGAAGACTGGTTCCACAACTATGACAGAACCTCTGCGTATCCTAAAATCATGGAGCTCACAGAAGCAATAGCCTAAGGCATTCCTATGCACAAAAACGAAAACAGACCCGGTTGCAAAAAAACCAAAGGCGGCTGGATTCCTGAGTGATGGAGAAGAAAATGAGTAAAAATCTCACGCACACAAACAGCAAGGGGCAGGTTTATTTTTTCCGCGAGGTGACGGACAAGCGCGGGACGCAGATCATCTGCTCGCAAAAGGAATCGGCGAGTGATCTGGCGGCCATTCCGCAGACGCACGAAATTGTCGAGTCGCCAAATGGACAGGTGTCGTGCCGCACGAAAGTACAGAGGGAACTTCTCCCGGAGGAGGCTGCTCTGGCTCGAAACCTCGTGCAAGAATTGGCCAGCCGTCAACGAGTGCTTTTCACAGAAGTGAAGAAAAAGGCGCTGATCATTCATTTTAAGGAGACCTCGCGGATTGACCGCATTGCCAAACACCTGCCGATGCATCGCGGCGAGGATCTCGCCTTTCTGGCTGCCAATATCCCGTTCCAGCCGATGCTGAAATTCGAACTCTCCGACAAAGAGAGCCGCACCTTCGCGGCGTTCCGCATGTGCTGGATGGGTGAACCGGAGTGGATGTTTTTAGAGGAGGACTCGTTAATCCCCCTGCTGGAAAAATACGTTCCGCACATTGGAAAAGAATCCTTCTACGAACTGTTGTAAAAAAACATGAGCCCGAGCCAATACAATCCAGACATCCACCACCGGCGGTCGATCCGGTTGAAGGGGCATGATTATGCGGGGGGCGGGTTGTATTTTGTGACGCTTTGCACGCATAACCGGCAACAGTTGTTCGGGCGCATGGAATATGGAAAGGTTCAGTTGACAGAGGCGGGGTTAACCGTTGAAAAATGCTGGCGGGCCATCCCTGAACATTTCCCGGGAGTTGAGCCAAAGGAACTGGCTGTCATGCCCGACCATGTGCACGGGCTCATCCGCATGGTACGTGCGGAAGAGGCGGCGGTAGGGGCGGTAAGGGCGAAAGATTTTTCGCCCATACCCTCGCCCATACCCTCGCCCGCACAGGGCCGCCCGTGTGGAACATCTCAAACGCTGGGTTCGGTGGTGCGCGGTTTTAAAGTGGGCGTGACCAAGTGGGTTCGGGAAAACACAGACGTGCAGGATGTCTGGCACCGGAACTACTACGAAATGATTGTGCGGGATGCGGAGGCAGAGAAGAAAATCACGCAATATATACGGATGAATCCATGGCGGTGCGTGATGGATTTCGGCAATGGACTGCGCGGCATGGGCAATCCGTCGCTGTGGAGTGCGGAGAAACTGGGCGTGCTCTGCAGCCGCAACGCACCGCGCCCGACAAGCCTCCCGAAAGCCGCCGCCTATTTCAGCGGCTTCCACTCCCCGATGGAGAAGGAGATTCTCGCCAAACTGCTCTGCAAGGGCAGCAAGGGCGAAACATCTTTCGCCCCTAACATCATCTGGTGCCCGGCGTGGGGGCTGGATCGGGCGGCGTTTACCCTCGGCGTGCGCGAGGCACTGGAAGACAACCGCATGTTGATTCTGGAAATGCGTATGGGAGAAAAATCTTTCGCCCCGGCAACACTGGCGGCGGCGGAGCAACGCAACCGCTTTGTGCTCGAACAGGCCGATAGACTCTGGCTGCCTCATGTGACTCCCGGCGGCATGCTCGACCGGCTGGTGAAGGAACTGGCTGTGCAAGAAAAGATGGGTTGGCCACAAAAGAGCGCAGAGAACGCAAAAAACTGACAACAAATAACCTTTAACGGATAACTGAACCTATGCACAAAAACGAAAACAGACCCAGTTACAAAAAAACCAAAGTCGGATGGATTCCTGAGGGGTGGGAAGAGTCTTCTTTGGGCGATTTCACAAAATGGGGTTCGGGAGGAACTCCATCGAAAGCAAATGATTCCTTCTGGAACGGCGACATTCCTTGGATAAGTGCAATTTCCATGCACACAACACGATTCTCCGATTCAGAATTAAAAATAACTAAAGAAGGACTGAAAGCTGGCTCACGGTTGGCGCCACAAAACAGTCTTCTTCTTTTGGTTCGCGGGAGCATGTTGTTTAAAAAAATCCCTGTTGGAATCGCCGAACGGGATGTGGCGTTCAATCAGGATGTAAAATCCATTATTCCTGACACAAAAGCCGTTTCGTCGGAATACCTTTTGTGCTGGCTTTTAGGGCATGAGCAACGTCTGTTAGGAATGGTCGGCGGAACTGGGATCGGTGCAGGGAAGCTTGATCTTCAAGAATTGCAATCTATGGAACTGGCCCTCCCCCCGCTCCCCGAGCAGGAAGCAATTGCGAAGGTGCTGGAGTGCTGGGACCGGGGAATTAGGAATTTAGAATTAAAAATAGCGAAAAAGCGGCTCATCAAAAAGGGGCTGATGCAGCAGCTCCTCTCC
>JBILEA010000253.1:0-4078 GCA_044352355.1 Pontiellaceae bacterium
GTGAATTCGTGGCTGTGTTCCGGATAGTCGGGGTGTTCGGGGACGTCCGTCACCGCAATAAGAAAATTATTCAGCTGCGTTTTGTGCAGCTTCCCCGGTTTAATCGCATAGGTGCTGTATCTCATGGAAGTAGAGACCCTTTCTTACGACATCCTATATAAAAAATACGGCAAGGCGATCTATAACCCACTTATGAATCTTTGCGTCGAGATGCCTCGCCGGAAACGACTCCGCATCGGAATGCGGGCCGCCTGATTTCAACGGGACCTTCTACCGAAGATTCTTCAGACTTTGGTTGCGGCTCCGCTGCCTTGGATCGGTATAAATTCTCTCTGGAGAATTTACGGCGTGATCGTGCTAAACAATGTCCAAATCGTCAAGGAATTGCTGACGACGTTCTGCTACTTTATCGGCAACGTTTTTTAAATTCAACAGGAGGTCTCATGAGCGTGGATAAAGCATACAAGCTGGCAAAAGAGCGCTATGCGCAATTCGGTATTGATACAGATGCAGCGATTAAGCAGGCGCTGAAGCTTCCGATTTCTTTGCACTGCTGGCAGAGCGACGATGTCGGCGGATTTGAAACCAAGCCCGACGGACTGTCCGGTGGCGGCATTATGGCGACCGGCAATTATCCTGGCCGCGCCCGCAACGGAGCGGAAGCCCGCGCCGACCTCGAAAAAACCATGTCGCTGATTCCCGGTGTCCAGCGCGTGAATGTTCACGCCTGTTATTCCGAAACGGATAAGTTTGTTGATCGCGATAAGATGGATGCCTCCTGCTTTAAGAAGTGGATGGACTGGGCCAAAGCGAAGAAAATCTGCCTCGACTTCAATCCGACATTTTTTTCCCATCCGAAATCACAGGACGGATTTACGCTGTCGCACCAGGATGCCGCTATTCGTGCCTTCTGGGTCAAGCACGGCAAAGCCTGTCGCAAGATTGCTCAGGCAATGGCCGAAAATCAGGGCTCGCCCTGCTACGTTAACTGGTGGACACCGGACGGAAGCAAAGATATTCCGGCGGACAGCTGGGGCCCGCGCAAACGGATGATGGAATCCTATGACGCGATCATGAAGGATAAGTCCATTGACCGGAAGAAGTGCGTGGACTTTATCGAAAGCAAACTGTTCGGCATCGGCTCTGAATCCTATGTGGTCAGCTCGGCTGAGTTTTGCGCCGACTACGCCGTCAGCCGCAAGATGGGTCTCTGTCTCGATATGGGCCACTTTCATCCGACGGAAACCATTGACGGCAAGATTTCAAGCCATCTGACGTTCATGGACAAAATCCTGCTGCACGTCAGCCGTCCGATCCGTTGGGACTCCGACCACGTGGTGATTTTCAACGACGATCTGAAAAACGTGTTCCTCGAAATCCAGCGCGGCAAAGCCTGGGATCGAGTAGTGCTGGCGCTCGACTTCTTTGATGCCTCGATCAACCGGATCGGCGCTTATGTCACCGGGACCCGGGCAGCGCGCAAAGGGATTCTCTTTGCGTTGCTTGATCCGACGGCTCAGCTTCAGAAGTATGAATCCGAAGGTAAAAACGCACAGCGTTTGGCGATGATGGAGGAATTTAAATCCATGCCGTTCGGTGCGGTCTGGGATATGCTCTGTGAAAAAGCCGGCGTGCCGGTCGGCACCGCGTGGATCGCCGAGATGGAAAAATACGAAGCGAAGGTGCAGTCGAAGCGGTAGTCTTGAACGTTGAAATGCGGACGCTCGTTGAAGTCGTTAAACGGTTTGAACGAGGCCGCAGGCCGGTTTAACGAACGAAGTGTTTTAACGAAAGGACATCTATGAGCGAACCGCAGCAGACGACGGTTAATGAATATGAGCGCGAGCCGGTTCCGGCCAACGCCTGGCAGGGATTAAAGGCGTTTGTCGGGATGTATGCCGGCGAGCACTGCGCCGGGACGGAATTGATGATTGGCCCGCTGTTTGTGGCGGCCGGAGTCAGTGCCTTTGATGTGGTGTTCGGCCTGTTATTAGGCAATCTGCTGGCGGTGCTGAGCTGGATGTTTCTCTGTGCGCCGATTGCCGTGCGCGCCCGGCTGACGCTTTATTGTCAGTTGGAAAAGATCTGCGGACGCAATCTGGTCACGCTTTACAATCTGGCGAACGGGGTGATGTTTTGCTTCCTGGCCGGATCAATGATCACCGTGTCGGCGACGGCGCTGGGGGTGTGGTTCAAGTTCCCGATGCCCGGGCTGAACGACCTTTATCCTAACAGTATCGGCTGGGTGCTGGCGGTTCTTGCCATCGGTGCGATGATTTCTGTGGTGGCGGCCTACGGTTACAGTATGGTTTCCAAAGTCGCCAATATTGCCGCGCCGTGGATGGTGCTGGTTTTTCTGGCCTTTGGAATAATCGGGCTGCGGCAGTTCATCGAAATAACCGGCGCGGAAATCCGTTCATTTTCCGATCTTTGGAATCTTTGCAGCACCGCGATCTGGAAGGGCGGCGATCCGCTGCCGGGCCAGATTAAGTTTACCTTCTGGCACGTCACGTTTTTTGCCTGGTTTTGTAATATGGCGATGCATGTCGGTATGTCGGATCTCACCGTATTCCGGTTTGCTAAAAAGTCATGGTACGGAATTGCTTCCGGTGCCGGGATGTATGTCGGCCATTTTATGGCCTGGTTGGCCGCTTCGGTGCTTTATGCGTTGCAACTTCACCTTGATCCTGCCAACACCGACGTGCTCCCGGGGCCCTTGGCGTATCGTGCGGCGGGCGTTACCGGATTAATTTGCGTGATTGTGGCGGGCTGGACCACGGCTAATCCGACCATTTATCGTGCGGGGCTGGCTTTTCAGGCGATTATGCCGAAAAAATCGCGCTTTGCCGTCACGATCGGCACCGGCCTGCTGGCTACGCTGGCGGGGATGTTCCCGGCTATTGCCATGCGCCTGCTCGGTTTCGTAGCGATGTACGGTTTATTGCTGATGCCCATGGGCGCGGTGATCTTTACCGACTTTTGGATTTTTCCAAAGCTTGGACTGGCGCCGTATTATGCGGAGCGCCGCGGACTAAAAATTAACTGGGCGGCCGGGCTGGCCTGGTTTTTAACGCTAGCCATTTGTATCGGTCTTGTGAAATCGGGTAATCCGATTTTTCAGCTCTATTTTGTAGCGCTGCCCGGCTGGTTTATCGCCTCGGCGATTTACACGGTGCTTAGTAAATTGCAGCAGAAAGGAACCGTTCGATGAAAAAAATCATGATGGGGGTATCGGGCGTTTCGCTTGTTGCCGTACTGATTGCGCCAGTACTGTTCTACACGGGGAGAGTTTCTCTGGATGCGATGAAAATCATTCTTAATACAGCAACGATCGTCTGGTTTGTCAGCGCACTGTGCTGGATGGGTCGTGAAAAGGAGACCGTATGATCCGTAATGCCTTCAAGATGAAGCTGAAACCGGGCTGTGTGGAAGAGTATAAAAAGCGGCACGATGAAATCTGGCCGGAACTGGCGAAGGCGCATTCCGAGGCCGGCATCTTTGACTACTCGATCTATTTTGATGAGGAGTCGCTGATCCTTTTCGCCTTTCAGAAGCTGTCGGATGACAATACGGCGGGCGATTTGAAGAATCTGGCGATTGTCAAAAAGTGGTGGGATTATATGGCGGATCTCATGGAGGTTCATCCAAATAACATGCCGGTCTTTAAGCCGCTCGCCGAAGTGTTTCATATGGATTAAATTTCGCTTTGCGAAATTTAAAAATCCCCGGAGGGGATGTGCTGAATTTACCGCTTCGGGAACGGAAGCCACTGAGCAAGAATCAGGATAAGGTGCAAAAAATGATGACGAAACGAACCATGACCGATCTGGAAATTATTGTAGAGCTGTCACATGAATTTGGAACCGTTGATTATGTCAAAGGCGGCGGCGGCAACACGTCGGTCAAGAATGACACCACGCTGTGGGTGAAACCGTCTGGTACGACTTTAGCTGGGCTGACCGAAAAAACGTTTGTCGCGATGAGCCGTGCGAAGATCAACGAGCTGTACACCGTCGAAACGCCCAAGGTTGCTGCGGCCCGCGAGGAGCTGGTGAAAAACCTGATGGCCGCTGCCGTC
>JBILEA010000044.1:0-13865 GCA_044352355.1 Pontiellaceae bacterium
CCCGTTGATCTAATCAAAACCATCCTGCTCAAGGGCGCGGAGATTCCCCTCGAAAAACTCTACCGGCCAGAAAAACTGCCGATCACAAACAGTTCTTAACCCGTCCGGATTCCGCTAAACTGTTACGACCCCTTTTATGCGACTCTTTTATTGGAAAAACTAATCGCCTTATACCACCAGACTATTCGAATGTGCTGATAAATTTGCCTTGCCTTGAGGTCATAAATTCCCATCATGGGCGCTCATTTTTGAAACGGAAAACCAAGGAAAGGATTTGTACCATGAACGATGTGAAGAAAGTTGCGATTCTCACCGCAGGCGGCCTGGCCCCCTGTCTATCCTCCGCGGTCGGCGGCCTGATCGAACGCTACACAACAGCTGCCCCGAAAGTAAAAATTATCTGCTACACCAGCGGCTACAAGGGGCTGCTGCTCGGCGAATCGATTACCGTAGATGCCAAAATACGCAAAAATGCCGCCGTTTTGCACAAGCACGGCGGAAGCCCGATCGGCAACAGCCGCGTGAAGCTCACCAACGTCAAGGATTGCGTGAAACGCGGACTCGTTAAAGAAGGTGAAAATCCGCTGGAAGTTGCGGCGCGGCAGCTGGTGAAAGATGGCGTAGATGTCCTGCATACTATTGGCGGCGACGATACCAATACCACGGCGGCTGATCTGGCGGCTTACCTTAAAGACAATAATTACGACCTGACCGTGGTCGGCCTGCCCAAGACGATTGATAACGATGTGTTCCCGATCCGCCAAAGTCTCGGAGCCTGGACCGCCGCTGAAGAAGGGGCGAAATATTTTGAAAACGTAGTGGCGGAACATAACGCCAACCCTCGCATGCTGATCATTCATGAAGTGATGGGACGCAACTGCGGCTGGCTGACGGCTTACACCGCACAGGTTTACCGCGATCGTTTGGCCAAAATGGACTTTGTGCCCAGCATCGGCTTGAGCAAAATGCGTAAGGATGTTCACGCCATCTTTGTTCCCGAAATGGCGATCGACTTTAAAGCCGAGGCTGTGCGACTAAAGAAAATTATGGATGAACACGACTGTGTGAACATCTTCATATCCGAAGGTGCCGGCGTAGAAGCCATCGTCGCTCAAATGCAGGCTGCGGGCGAAGAAGTTACACGTGATGCCTTCGGTCACGTCAAACTGGACACGATCAACCCCGGCAAGTGGTTCGGTAAACAGTTTGCAGAAATGCTCAACGCTGAGAAAGTGCTGGTGCAGAAGAGCGGCTATTTTGCCCGTGCTGCAGCAGCTAACAAAGAAGATCTCAAGCTGATCAAACGCTGCGCCAATAAAGCGGTCGAGTGCGCTCTCAAGCGCATCAGCGGCGTGGTGGGTGAAGACGAAGATCAAGGCGATACGTTGCGTGCCATTGAGTTCCCGCGCATCAAAGGCGGCAAGCCGTTTGACATTGATGTCAAATGGTTCGGCAAGCTGCTGTCCGCCATCGGCCAGACCAAAGGAGCAAAAGTTCACGTCCACCACTGATTGCCCGCAAGGGCGGCCGCACAGGCCGCCCTTTACATCAGGCCACCAACATGAACACAGCTCCTTTCAAAATCTGCCCGACCTGTTCCAAATCCTGGAAAACGCTGGAAGCTTTTCTAGCCGACCCTGAACTGGAACTGTCGGGCTATCAGGTTAACTTTGCGGATCTAAAAGGCGGTCTGTTTTATTTCAACCATCTGCACAGAGATTGCGGAACCACACTCGCCGTTCCTGTCGGAGCATTTACTGCATTAAGCACACGGCCCATTCTCACCTCACGAGGCAAGCAACCGGAATCCGGTTGCTCAGCACTTTGCGTGCGTCGCGGTGAACTGGAACCCTGTCCGGTTGAATGCGAGTGCGTTTGGGTGCGCGAGATTATGCAAACCATCCGGAACTGGGAAAAGAAGACCCTTTAATCAATCGGCATTCCGTTCACCGCTGCTACGATCGTCTCTCGGCGTTCAATCAGTTCAATCAGTTGCCAACGTTTTGAGCGGAAACGCGCAATCATGCCAAAGGCCAGCAGACCGATGTAGACCAGCGCCCAGGCCCAGGCTGCCAGCACACCCCACTTCCATACCAGCACGATCAATAATTCGCCCGCTGCAAAGAAAAACCACGCCATCGAGGTTTCGTACCACATCACAAAATGGGTATCCCCTGCTCCGCGCAACGCACCGGAAATAATCAGATTGGTGGCATCCATCAATCCCCAGCCGGCGGCAAACCCGAGCAGTATGCGGGCGAGATGTAAAATATCCTCAAACGGCGCATCGCCGTGTGCAAAAAGACGGATATAAACTTCAGGCATCAACACGAAGGTCAACGCGACAAAGGCAGTATAAATCAACCCGACATGCACGGCCCGCCAGCCGACGGCGGAGGCTCCGTCCAGGTCGCGCCGTCCTATATGCTGTCCCACTAATATACCCGCAGCCTGGCCGATACCAACAGCAGGCATAAAAGCAATCATGTTGACGCTCAATGCAATATTAGCCGCCATGAAAGCGGTCTCGCCCAGCCGTCCCACCAGTAGAACAAAAAGCGAAAAGGCCCCGATATCCAGTGCCATGTGAACACCCGACGGGATGCCGAAACGAAGAAGCCGCCGGAAAAGCGGCGCGTCAAAATAGAAAAGACGGCGCGTGTCGTAGAGCCGATTATTTTTCTTTGAAAAGTAGATGACCAGCATGATGACGGGTGAAACGAAACCCGAAATTACCGAGGCCAGCGCCGCGCCGGCCACCCCCATTTCCGGAAACGGACCGACACCGAAAATCAGCAGCCAGTTCAACAGCAGGTTTACGCACGTTCCAAGCAGTGCACAAATCATGATTACACGGGTCAACCCGCGCCCGGAAAAAAAACTGCTGACCGCAGAAGAAAGCGGTAAAAACAGTCCGCCGCTCATCAAAATAGTGAGATAGGTTTTTTCAGCAGCCATCACCTCCGGCGCATGACCGCTGAGAGTAAGCATCCATCGTCCAACCGGAATCAGCAGTAAAATAAGCGGGAAAGAAAAAAGTGCCAGCAAAACGGCTTGCGCCACCGAACGACTGCAACTGTGCAGGTCCCCGCTTCCATAATATTGAGACACCAGACTATTGGCCAGCGCGGCGGTTGACATGAATCCGCACACCAGCGTGAAAAACAAAATACCTGCCGGGACAGCTGCCTGCAACGCTACCGGACTGTACCACGCCAGAAACAAGCGATCGCAAAAGTTTTGTACGGTAAAAAACACCGAAGTGATAATCAGCGGAACCGCCAACCGCAACAAAACACGATAAGAGGATGAGATTGACCGGCTGTTATTCATACAGCCCGTCAGTGTTTCCAAACCGTGGAAAAAATGCGAGCCGTCTTTTACCGTTTCCTGAACTTATGCACTGATCTGTCGGCGAAACGAAAGGTCCGGGGCATCGTCCTCTTCCGCCGGGGATTCACAACCGGCATCCATCAGTTGACTGACACGCTCCGTCAGTTCAGGAATAATAACATCCGGTGAGCCTTCAAATAATTCAAGACAGGCGAATGCTTCAGAATCAATCTTCCCACTTAGTTTATTCAATGCGTGAGCATACAAACTGGCGTTAGTAAGCTTTCCATCAAACGCCAGAAAAACGCGTGTGAAATGGCCGCATTTAAGTTCATTAACCAGCGAACGCAGAAAAACATTAAAACTGTCGCCCGATTCACCCATAAAGCGCTCGGTGATGCTTTCATTCGTGCAGAAAGTGCAAACGGCGACCTTTTGATTTTGGATAATAAACACGCCATCCGCCAGATCGTCACCCTGCGTACGATACTGACCTTCACCGATTTTACGGGCGATAACGCCCGGATAATTGGAGATACCCAGCAAAACGATGTCTTTAAATTCGCCATATTTTTTATCGGCCTTCTCGCGTAATTCATCGGCAACCGGATCATGCACCACCTGAACCGGCGGCTCCGGTTCACAAACCGCTATGGCAGCAGGTTGCTCTTCAACCGCAATGACAGATATCTCTTCCACCACGACCGGCTCCGGCGCTGCCGCAGGCGGCTCGTCAGTCGTAACAACCGGTTCCTGCGGCACAATTTCAATTGCCTGTATCGATGCCGTTTCTTCCAAGGCAGGTTCTTCCTGCTGTTCAACTGCGAACATCTCGTCAACTAACGAACCTTTTATCGCTTCAGTGACATCGGCACGCAAGATCTCGCGTGACGGCAGATTTTCCTGAATTTCTTCGGCGAGCATTTCAAAATTATCGTAAATCGTGTCCGCCATTTCCTCTCCGATATGCTGGACAGCTGATTCCATGCGTTCAATGACCATCAGCGTCTGCGCGACCATTTCTGCCTGTACAGCATGCATCTCATCCGACTTTTTCACGATAGCGCGTTCGGTCGTTCGACTGATCGAGATCGCCACGATTGCCAGAACGATCGCTGCAACGGCAAGTCCCGTTATAAAAAGAAGCCCGATCAGCGTTGCTGTAGAAATTGTCTCAACGCCGCCCTGCATGGCACGCAAAACCAAAACAGCAACCATTGCACCCAAAATGAACGAACCGATGATCACACCAGATCTTTCGACCGAAATGTTTTTGGCTGTCATACTCTTTTCCGGTTTTGTTTTTTCACTTGAGTCCATAAAGGGCCTCCACACGGGTCAACTAAAAAACCTGCTTGTTGCGGCATTATAAGAACCACTCTATTTAAACCAAGTGATTTATAAATAAAACCAACAGAACATCAGCTCGCTTCACCGCTGGTGAAAATATTAAATACCGCAACCGCATCCTTCGCCCCGATCATCGCCTTGCGCACCGTTTCATCTTTAAGACGTGAACTGATCGCCGACAGCGCGCGAATATATTGAGGATGCTGCGTACCGCTGGCCGCCACCATGCAGACGATTTGAACTGGAATATCGTCAAGCGAGGAATAATCGTCGAGCGGTTTACGTGCAATACCAAGAGCCATGATAAGATCATCCACCGTATCAAGTCGTACGTGCGGCACGCCGACTCCAGAGCCGATTCCGGTACTCATCAGATCCTCACGCCGGAAGATAGCCTCTTCCAGTTCGGCCTCATTATGAACCAGCATAGACGTTCCAAGCACAGCACATAGCGTCTTCAACGCGTCTTCTTTTTTATCCGTGTCAAAGAAAACAACCCGTTCGGGCGAAAGACTCCGGCTAAGCACACCGGCACCCGGAGAAGTAGGCATCGCAACAGGCGTTACTGAATTTCCGATGCGACGATTTACCCAGCCCTCAATATCACTGCGCTTAAAACGCCAGGTCGTACCCAGTTTACCGCCAGGCAACTGCCCCTTCTGCGCCCAGTCATAAACTGTCCGTTCCGACACGCGCAGATAAACAGCCACCTCTTCAATCGTCATGATTTCATGATTCATGCAAGCATCCTCCGGATAAAGGAGCGCACTATATGCGAAATCTGCAACTATCCGCAACCAGACAGATGCAAAAAATGAGCGGCCTAAAAATCAGTTTTAAACCGTCTTTGCCTTGGCCACAGCCGCTTTCACCTGTGCCGTAATGACATCCCATTGCTTATCGGCAATCTGCTTTTGTGTGGCAAGCCA
This sequence comes from Pontiellaceae bacterium, assembly GCA_044352355.1. Lineage (GTDB taxonomy): Bacteria > Verrucomicrobiota > Kiritimatiellia > Kiritimatiellales > Tichowtungiaceae > Tichowtungia. The sequence goes on from JBILEA010000044.1 coordinate 5,613, forward strand.
TGATCCGCCAATGGCGCTGACCATTGGAAGCGCAAGCCACTCGTTCATATTCTCCAGACTGACGCCGCCGGTCGGACAGAATTTAACGCCCAACGAAATATAGGGTGCGGCCATGTTTTTCAGCATATTAATGCCGCCGGCCGCGCCCGCTGGAAAAAACTTCAGCATCTTACAACCGAGCGACAGCCCCTGCTCGATTTCCGACGGTGTCATGATGCCGGGAATAAACAGCGTTTTGTTCTGCTGGAAGAACTTTACGGTGTCAGGATTCAATCCCGGCGCGAGGCCGAAACTGACTCCGATGTCGATACACATCTTTGCCTGATCCGGCGTCACCACCGTGCCCGCGCCGACCAGCATTTCAGGGAAGGATTTTTTAATCCGCTTGAGTGCTTCGGGCGCGGCGGCAGTTCGACAGGTGACTTCAATCACATCCATCCCGCCTTTGAGTAGCGCTTCGGCCAGCGGCTCGGCATCGTTCGCGTTATCAATCACAATCACCGGAATCACCGGGCGTTTCAACAGTTCATTTAACATTACATTCTCCTTAACTAGGACATTTTAAACACTAAGACACAAAGTTCACTAAGAAGCCTGACTTTACCGATCCTTAGAGCTCTTAGAGCCTTTGTGTTAAATTACGCGACTTATCGGTCAACCCGAGCACCGCCGCCGCCGACCAGTTTTTTCACTTCAGACAGTGACGCCATCGTCGTGTCGCCGGGCGTGGTCATCGCCAGCGCACCGTGTGCCGCGCCATACTCCACCGCCAGTTGAGGGTCGCCCAACTCCATCAATCCATAAATAAAACCGGAAGCAAAGCTGTCGCCGCCGCCGACGCGATCCATGATTTCCAGATTCGGACGGTGGGTCGCGGTATAGAATTTCCCATCGCACCAGCACATGGCACCCCAGTCGTTGACAGTCGCGCTTTTCACACCGCGCATCGTGGTAGCCGTGGCTTTGAAGTTCGGGAATTCTTTGACGGCCTTGGCGATCATTTTCTTGAATGCTTCGACTTCGAGATCGGTCAGATTGTGATCAGCGCCTTCGATCTCAAAGCCTAGACAGGCGGTAAAATCCTCTTCATTGCCGATCATGACATCGACATATTGGGCGATCTCGCGGTTAATCTCCTGACATTTTTTCAGTCCGCCGAAACCCTTCCAGAGCGACGGACGGTAGTTCAGATCGTACGAAACCATCGTGCCGTATTTTTTAGCGGTCTTGGCCGCTTCGATCACCAGCGGACCGGTCGCTTCAGAAAGCGCGGCGAAAATGCCGCCGGTATGCAGCCAGCGCACGCCAAGCTTGCCGAAAATGGTTTCCCAATCGATGTCGCCGACTTTGAGTTGCGATGCGGCGGTGTTGCCGCGATCAGAACAACCGACCGCTCCGCGAATACCGAAGCCGCGCTCGGTAAAATTGAGACCGTTACGAACCGTGCGGCCAATCCCATCATAATCCACCCATTTGATCAGCGAGGTATCGACACCGCCTTGCAGGATAAAGTCTTCCATCAGCAGGCCGACTTCATTTTTGGCGAAAGCAGTTACGATGGCGGCACGCTGACCGAAGCAACGACGCAGTCCGCGGGCCACGTTATATTCGCCGCCGCCTTCCCATGCCTGGAATTGCCGCGTTGTGCGGATACGCCCCTCGCCGGGATCGAGACGAAGCATCACTTCGCCCAGTGAAAGAATGTCATAGCGGCACTCCGCCGCCGGTTTAAGCTTCATTGAACTCATTTTTAACCCTCCGGTTCCGTTTATCGAATTCTAAAATGTAAAGTAAGCGTCCCGCTTGCTTTCTGTCTGCGGCAGATTCCCCACCGTGGAAAACGAGCGGGACGCTCGTTCTACTTTTTATTACCGTATAATAATCCGATGTGAGTGACCACGCGCATTTTGCGTTAAGTTACGAGTGTTTTGCGAATCGGTACTGCTTGCGATATTTCGACGGAGTCATGCCGGTTTCTTTTTTAAACGCCGCATTGAACCGATCCCGGGTCATATAACCGCACAATTCGGCCAGCACTTCAATGATCGTGTCGGTTTTACGAAGCATCTCACAGGCCTGACGAATCCGGGCCCGCCGGATCTCTTCGTGCGGGGTGCGACCCAACAGCGTGCTAAACCGCAGCTCCAAAACCCGGCGGCTGCATCCGGCGGCGCGGGCGACGGCATCCACCTGAACCGGACGGTGAAGATGATCCCGAATGAACCGTAGTGCTTCCTGTACCGCACGATCCTCCGTTCGACTCAACTCCGTCGAATGCCGTTCAAGAATCTCCTCCGGTGCAATCACCATCGGATCACGCGGAGGTTTCGCACCGCGCATCAACTGATCTAAAAGCACCGCAGCCTGATACCCGATGCGCTCCGCCCCCAGTTCAATGCTCGACATCTGCGGCTTCAGCATACAGCAGACAAACGGACTGTTGTTCACCCCCAGCACCGCCACATCCTCCGGAACCCGCAACCCGGCATCCTCGCAGGCCTCGATCACCATTCGACCGACAAAATCCTCCACCGCAAAAACGGCCAGAGGCTGTTTTTGATCTATTTTAAACAAAACCGGAACCTGTTCTGCTGCAAAAGCCTCAGAACAGATCTGACCCAGCCCGATCAACCGATCCTGAAATCCCTGAAATTTCAGACGGGCACAGATTCCGGTCACCGGCCCGGCGACATACGTGAACCGGTGAAAACCCTTGCCGACAAAATAATCCGCCGCGCGCCGCCCGATTTCGATATTATCCGTCAGCACCGAACAGGCCGGCAGCTCCGGAAAATCGCTCTTGACATTCACCGCCGGAATCCGGCGCGCATTAAGCCACTCCGCAGACTCCGGGGTTAGATAACCGATCACCCCGTCACCGGGACACTTCTTTAATTGTGCAAATGTAACCGACGGAACGCCGCGATGGGTAATAAAACGCCAATTACTCTGCATCGAAAACTTCGCCACGCCATCGACCACCGTCTTCGCGTAGTTGTCATTGTAGTCCAGCAGCAAGGCAATTTGCTTTACATCTGTCATGCGTAAAAAGCTCCCGTTTACGAAATAGATTCATCAAACGGAGAATCTATTCGATTCATTTTATATTTTATGGGTGCGGAGGCCTCAGCAATCCGCAAGCCATCGATGTCGGAACTAACCATACCACCGGCGTAATCCGCCCCTTCGTTACATCTTTGAGTTGAGCTCCCGACCGATTCACGTTTTAGCCGTCGTTTACATACCTGCCTTTCATTTGGCACCTTTTTTTGCTTTTCAAAAAGGATCGCCATTTCAGAGTCTAAAGGCAGCTCACAGCGAGGCTTGAGCAGCAATAGCCTTTTCAATTTGTGTCGTCTGCTCATCACCAACTCCAGCCTCTGCGGCGAAACGCGGCCATTGTTGAAGAGCATCAGAAACCTGATTGATCGCCTGTTTCAGTTTCGGAAGGGTGGCAACCGAGCATTGACGTCCAACCGTAATCAGATCCTCCCGGGAACAATTTTCCCGCTTTCCCATGACGGACATCTGTTGTGTCGCAGTCCACTTGCCGGGCTGGAAATTTTGAGCATAGGTTATGTCATAGGCCGGACTCAAATCCCATTGCTCTTCCTCATTCAGCAGAAACCCGAAATTTTTTGTATGATCATCCCGGTTGCAGCCCAAAACATTGAAAGCCATTCGCCGGAACGCCTCCAGCTTTGCGAACGGGGCCAGCTTCAGTTTATCGATCACATCAAAATAATTTTCATAGGAATGGTTATGCGTTCCCGGTGCGCTGTACGGTTTGTGCGCGATACCGAAAAGCGACGCACAATGCACCTTCACTCCATCATCAGACCGATCGAACCGACGAGTCATAAAGTGCGCCCGCCCGCCCTCTTCATACAGTCGGCATTCCGTCATGTTGATGCCGGCCGCGCCTGCCATTTTAGAATAGGCGTACTCGATGCGGCCATAGCCCTGCGGGTCGCGAACTCCATCGAAGGCCTCCGATACCCCGTCAAATTTTAAGAGCCAGTGTTGAAATCCTTCCGGCGCATCCGCTTGTCCGGAGCAGACCTCATTCGTCTGTTCATTCCACACAACAACCGCCTTGGCCCGTGCACCGCCGGCGGAAGTGCCAACCCGAAGGATTTCATTCAGGCCCGCTTCATCCAGATCAACGGTTAATCCTTTTCGGTCCGCAAGAACCTTGGCGGCCAACTCGACAAGCCGACCCACATGAACTTGTTCCGCCGATGACCGATCCGGCCTCAGTCCGGGGCGGAATTCCAGCGCACCCATTCCCCGGTTGCCGACATAGCAGAGCCGTTCAACCGGAGAAAACTCTTCGGGAGACCGCCTCTGCTGCCGAAGCCAATCATCAATCAATGTATTGCCGTAGACATCCGGCAAACAATCTGCCAACAGGCCGGGCAGACCACTGAACGATTCGTGACGATTGGCAAACTGATAAGGGGCCTCACGCAAAGGCATCATCAGCGGGGCCAACTCAACGCCGCTTCGTACAAATTCCGGCAGATACTGAAAGATGGCAGTTCGTCTGGACGCATCCCAATAGGCTACCCCGATTTGCCTCCCTCGATAAAACACGTTTGTAAATACTGTTGCCATCTAACGCACCCTCTGCCGCTGTTTACCTTCCAGCTTTTGCAAGTCGATCGGGCTGACGACCGGTTCCGGCAGCAACTCAGCTAATGCCTCCGTATAACCGAGCGCGTGCAAGACGCGCGCCAGCGTCTCCGTTGTGACCGGTCGACCGTTTTCCAGCGCAGAAAGAGTTCTCAGGCTGACCGCGGCCCGATCCGACAGTTCTTTCTGTTTAAGTCCCATCGCAATTCTCTGATAGCGAATACGCATCCCAAGCTCTACGATTTCATTCATATAAAACGCATGATATTTCGTTTTAAGCAGATATCAAGCGATAAAAAGACATATCTTGCTTTTAAAAACATGGGATTTCCCTACAAAAATTGAAATCCAAATCGGTTTGTATCTCGATATTCAAGCTTCCCTCGCCCTTCTGCGTTCAGCTGCGTGCATCTGCGGACAAACGGGACTCCAATCTCATCTTGTGAATCTGTCAAAAAATCCCGTTTACGAAATCGATTCATCAAACGGAGAATCTATTCGATTCATTTTATATTTTATGGGTGCGGAGGCCTCAGCAATCCGCAAGCCATCGATGTCGGAACTAACCATACCACCGGCGTAATCCGCCCCTTCGTTATATCTTTGAGTTGAGCTCCCGCCCGAAGAGCTTATGATACCGGCCATGAATATTGCTCAACATGCTGAGCGAAGCGATGCGCGAACCGGATTGCGGGCTGAGGACATCCACCGGTGGATTGACTCGTTCTTCAATGCCGAAAGTTATGCTGATTTTAAGAAATCTGGCCGCGCGCCAACTTTCGATCCCTACAATCACCGCAAATACCGGCACTGCGCGGAAGCGCTCGAAGACGCGATCAGGGAATTTGAAGACCGCTACACCCCTGAGCAGATCCGTGCCGTTTTCGAAAACCATCTGAAAGACGATTACAACGGATACATCCCGCATCAGGAAGATTTTGAAAACGGCACCTTTACCGAAAAGTATCACGAAAACGGAAGCCGGGATCTTCGCGAAGCGATCCTGAGCGAAGCGGAACTGGCTGAGTATTTTAAAGGAAACGGTACGGCGGAGAAGCCGTCCCCGCGACTCTCCCCCGGCTTCTACTGGCGGATTGTCTGGCCGACGGTCATTACCGCTATTCTGTTCGCCGCCTCAACGTTTACAATCATCGTCCCGCTGTTCCGCCAGAACATGATGGATCAGAAAAAAGGCATGATTCGCGAACTGACACAGACCGCATCCAGTGCGATTGCCTTTTATGTAAATCAGGAAAAAAGCGGGCAAATGACGCGCGCTACCGCGCAGGCCGAAGCCGCCGCTGAAGTGGCTCAGTTGCGCTACGGAAACGACCGTAAAGATTATTTTTGGATTACCGATATGCATCCAAACATGGTGATGCATCCCTACCGCCCGGATCTGAATGGCAAAGAGCTATCCGATTACACCGACAGCGAAAACAAGAGCGGCAAAAAACTGTTTGTGGAATTTACGAAACTAGTGAAAAACAGCGGCGAGGGTTATCTAGAATACCGCTGGCAGTGGAAAGATGACCCGACCCGCACCGCGCCGAAACTCTCTTATGTGCAAGGAATCCCCGAGTGGGATTGGATCATCGGCACCGGAATTTATATTCATGATATCGAGGCCGAAATGACGCGCCTTTCCAGAAAACTACTAATTGCCGACAGCTCAATTGCCATCACCCTTTTCGTACTGCTTGGCAACCTGATTTTTCAAAGCCGCCGGATTGAACAGAATCGGACGCAGGCCGAAAGCGGCCTGCGCGAGGCCAAAGATCGTTACCGGGCGCTGGTCGAAGCCTCCGGCGAAGGCTCCATGCTTGAAGTCGACGGGAAAACCGTCTACTCCAACCACGCCATCCACCGCATGACTGGGTATAGTGAAAAGGAACTGGCGGGTATGGATATCTGCTCCCTGCTGGCTCCGGATGCAGAAGTCAATTTCTCCGCCGCCAATCACTTGAACAAACTCTTCGCCGGAGCAGCCTCTTCAGCCGGTTTTGCCGCCGTTCTACAAACTAAAAGCGGGCGGACACTGGATGTCTGGATTTCCACCTCGCGACTGTTCTTTTCACAGAAACACGGACACGTCATTTTATTTTCAAAACTGGCGCGCGGTCCGGAAGAAACCCTGCGCGAATTTCACAACACCGCTCCGTCCGCACCGCCCGGACAACCGCTCAACCCTCTGCCGAACGAAATTGAACAAACCCGAACCGCCGGCGAAGTGGTTCATGTTTTAAAAGAACTGCCCGCGCAAATTCGGCTCCTGACCAACCAGGGAACCCGTACAGAACTTCTGCGACACATTATCGGCGAATCCTTCGATGCCGCCATCCGCCGCTTCATTCAGCTTTCGCTGGAAACCTCTCCTGCCCCGGTTCCGTTCGCCTTCCTTTCGCTAGGAAGCAACGCACGCCACGACATGACCTTGTTTTCCGACCAGGATAATGCGTTGATCTTTGCCGATGTGCCGCCAAACCGTCTGAGTGAAACCCGGCGGCAGTTTCTCCGCATCGGGGATGAAGTCTGCAGCCGGTTGAAACAGGCGGGCTGCCCGTACTGTCACGGAGGCCTGATGGCGGCTAACCCGAAATGGTGCCTCTCCATATCTGAGTGGAAAAATAATTTCCGGACATGGATCGTGGAGGCCGATCCGCAATCGATCCGCGATGTAAATGTCTTTTTTGACCTCCATTGCGCGTTCGGCAACGACGAACTCGTTCAGGAACTTAAAGAGTATATTCAGACTCTGATACAGAAGCGGCCCGAGTTTTTCATCCATTACACCAACAACTTCCTGCATTACAAAGCTCCGCTAACCCTGTTCGGCCATCTAAAAACCCAGAAACAGGACGGCAAAAAAACCATCAACATCAAGGAAAGTCTCAAACCGATTGAAACGTTTGCCCGTATCTATGCGCTCAAACACAACCTTCCAGAGATTGGAACGCTCGAACGGATCCGACGGTTGCAGGAGCTTAAAATTCTGCAACCGCAAACCGTCCGCGAAATGAATTATGTCTTCGACTACCTCTGGCAACTCCGCTTCTACACACCGCTCATCGCCATGGAAGGCACGCCGTCCGCCCATGACCAGCTCGACATCGAATCCCTGACGGAAATTGAGCGGCAGAACCTGCAAAACGTGCTGGCAAAAATCTCCACCTTCCAGACAAAACTCAGCTACGACTTTCTCGGCGTCGCCGCTGGGCAATAGCCCGTCTTTCGCTGTTCGCGGGCTGAACCGCCTTTTTTCTTCGAGTTTGACTCAAAGGTCTTCACTACATTTCTTTTTCAGCTCTTCAAGTCGCGGCGGCGGTTGCTCCGGCAAGGTCAGGCTCAGCTGGTGCAATAAAAGCTGAAGCTCCTTCTCCGGCTGGGTGTAGCGCGATAGGATCAGGTTGCGTCCATCGGTGGTGGGCAGGTGCACATCGATCATCTGCATGGCTTTGAACTTTTCGAGGATGGCGCGTGGCGTGAGCCCGGGCGCTTTGGTTTTGGCCCGCTGTTTCAAGGTGACTTGCAGGCAGTAGCTCAGGAACGATACGAAGATATGCGATTCGATCCGGTCGTCTTTCTGGTGATAGACCGGGCGGATATCCAGATCGTTCT
>JBILEA010000045.1:0-13810 GCA_044352355.1 Pontiellaceae bacterium
AAGTCGGATGCGCCGGGCACGGTGCAGGCCGTGCGGGTGGGCGACGGGCTTTTCTGGGTGAACCTCTCGCCCCGCCCGGTGGAAATTACCGTCGAGGGGATGCAGCCGAAACGGGTGGGGTTTATTCTGGCCGATGAGCCACCGGCCGATTTTGTGGAATTCAACCGCTCCGCAGACGCGCAGCTCTCAGAAAAAGGGGCGATTTTCACGGTGCCCGGCCGCAGTTACGGCATGGCCGAATAAAAAACATTTGCAATGGCAACCCGAACCCTAGAGGAACCTGTGAAACATCCGTTGAAAATGACTCGCTGCTTGATGAAATCTGCCTGGGATATTTTTTGCCGGTCGCTGCGCGATCCGTTCCGCCGGCTCTCCCCGGCCCTGCTGATCGCCCCGCTGGCGGTTTCGCACGCGGCGGAAACCAGACGCCCGAACATCATCGTCCTCCTCGCCGATGACCTGGGTTACGCCGACCTCGGGTGCCAGGGCTCGGCGGATGTGCCGTCGCCGAACATCGATTCCATCGCGGCCAACGGCGTACGCTTCACCGACGGATACATCACGGCCTCGCAATGCGCTCCGTCGCGCGCGGGCTTGCTGACGGGACGTTACCAGAACCGGTTCGGCTATGATTCGAACGACTCCAACAAGCCCCTTAGCGCAGCCAATCCAGCCGGCCTGCTGGGCATGCCGGTGAGCGAGCGGACGATGGCCGACCGCTTGAAGGCAGCGGGCTATGTGACGGGGATGATCGGCAAATGGCATCTGGGCAGCGTCCTCGAGGGGTCGAAGCCTTTTGAACGCGGTTTCGACGAGACGTTCTGGCATCCGGTCGGGGGCGTGCTGCTGCCCGATCCGAAGACAGGTTTCCTCAAAGACATCTATCGCGGTCCGGCTCCGGTGCAGGAGAAGGAGTATTCGACCGATGCCTTCGGACGTGAGGCGGTGGAGTTTATCGGGCGGCACCGGGACCAGCCGTTTTTCCTCTACGTCGCCTTCGTTCCCCCTCACGAGCCGCTGGAGGCCAAGCCCTCGGATCTGGAAAAGTTTGCCCACATCCGCGACGGGAAACGGCGCACCATGCTGGCCATGATGGCCTCGCTGGATGAAAACACGGGTCGTGTGCTCGACAAACTGCGCGAGACGAATCTCGAGGAGAACACGCTCGTCTTCTTTCTCAGCGACAACGGCGGCACGCCCCGCAAGAACGCCTCCCGCAACGAACCGTGCCGCGGCTGGAAGGGTCAGATGCTGGAGGGCGGTCTCCGCGTGCCGTTCCTCGTGCAATGGAAAGGCCGCCTGCCCGCAGGGGAAGTTTACCGGCAGCCGGTCATCAGCCTCGACATTCTGCCCACGGCCTTGGCGGCGGCCGGCGTGGAGGCACCGCCGGACTGGAATCTCGACGGGGTGGACCTGCTTCCTTTCCTGACCGGACAAAAGCAAGGTGCGCCGCACGACACCCTCTATTGGCGCTTCCGCGCTTCCACCGATCCCGAGTTTTATGACCGGTGGGCCATCCGCCAGGGCGATTGGAAGCTCGTCAAGACCCATATGGAGCCGATGGGCCTCTATAATCTCGCCGCCGATATCGGCGAGAGCAAAAATCTGGCCGCTGAGCATCCCGAACGCGTTGCCGCCATGAAAGCCGCGTGGGATCTCTGGAACAAGGAGAACATTGAGCCGTTCAAGATGGGCGCGCCCGCGGAAAAATCCGCGGAATAAAAGAAGGAGACGGAGTTTAAAAAATAAATGGCCGCCAAGCGTATTCTGCAAATGGATAAAGATGGCGATGGCATGATCAGCGAGGAGGAGTGGAAATCGTTCGCCGGTGGAAGTATATTGGGATAGATGAACGCAATCTGCCGGCGGAGATATCCGCCAAGCAGAGAGCAGGGAGGAGAAAGGCTTGAGACTTGAGGCTTGAGTGTCCGGAGTCGAAATCGAAATCCAAATCGAGAATCGATGTTCGGCATACGAGAGCGGGCGACGCGGACGGCGGACGATTTTGACAAGCTGAACTCGTGTTCCGCTCTCGCCTGTCTGCCGCGCTGCGGCGCAGGCAGGTCGACGTTCTCGTCAACCGATTTTCCCGACTCTTGGACTTCCCATATCTGTATCTGTTAGATTCTTCTATCGAAGAATCTAAATCCATTTGAGCGGTACCGGCAGAATATAGGTCTCTGCCGGTGCCGGCGGCTCGTAGATTCTGCGCAGCAGAGCGGAAACCGCCATGGTTCCCATCAGCGCAAAGTCCGGTAAAGTGGTTGGAAAAATTTGTCCGGCCAGCTCGACCGCTTCCGGAAGGTTGTCAAAGCCGACGACCTTGAGGTCATCGGGGACGCGAATGCCGTTGTGTTTTGCCTCCCGGATCAGGGCTGCGGCATGCATATCTTCCAGCGAAAGGACAGCATCCGGACGGCGCGCGGCCGGCAGGGATTTCCATTGTTCGATAAAGTCGATCGCCGACCGGCCGAGCGGGGAATCCGGTTGGGATGAAAACTCTTCCTGCCAGCAAAGCGAGGGCTGGCAAGGCAGGCCGGCTTCGGCAAGCGCCCGGCAGTATCCTTGAAACCGGTCGTCGTTCGAGCGGTATAAAATCTCTCTATGTTTACTTTTTAGGCGTTTGAATACAATGCGCTGGCGCCCCTCTGCGAGCAGACGGCGGGTGATCTCATAGCCGGTCTCATAATTGTCGAACCGGATCTGCGGGTGCTTATGCGCCTGAACCCCCATATCGATTAAGATCAAGGGAATGAGGGATCCGGTCTGATGAAGATAGTCGGTGCGCAGCTGTTTGACCGTTCGCGGCATCGGGTAAACAATTAATCCGCTCATAGTTCCATCGGCCAAAAGGTCGGTGACTTGATCCCGCTCCTGTGTATAACTGTTGAAGCCCAGTATCTGCAGCTTGATTCCGTGCCGTTTCGCAGATGCGATCAATCCGGATTCAATGGTCGAGATCGTCGAGTATCTCGCATAATGCGGAAGGGCGGCCGTTATGGACAGAGCTTTTTTCTTTTGCCGGGGAACGGACGGTTTTTTTTTCAAAAAGCAGCCGGAGCCGTGATGAATATCAATCAATCCCTGATCTGCGAGCAGCTCAAAGGCTTTCTTGATGGTTGATGTGGAGACTTCAAAGAGAGTCTGGATATCCCGGACGGTCGGCAGGCGATCGCCGGGCTGAAGATCGTTTGCCGTAATGACATCCTGAATAATGCTGTGCGCAATTTTTCCGGGCAGATTTTTCATATTTTTAAAAATGGCCGGTCTTCCTGAAGATTGCAATCCAAATGTTTCATCACGGGAGTTTGGCGAACACTTCTTGACGGGGTGCCGGCGGAAAAAGGCCGGGTGTTTTCACAACTGTTTGATATGATAAAAAAAACGAACATTTTGCTTGCCGTTGAATCCGGCGCAATTTACAGTGATGCTCACAGTGGATCAGTTATTCATGGAAGAGGGCTTTGATAGAACCTGAAACTGATCAGGTGACTGTTATTTATGAAGAACTGCGTATTTCTTTGTTTGTCGCTGTTGTGTCTGGCCCGCACCGGCCTGGCCGGGAATCCGATTGTCCCGGGAGTCGGACTGTGCGATCCGCATGGCGTGGTTTATGGAGACCGCGTCTATTTGTATGCCACCCACGATTGTTCCCCGCAAAATACCGGCTTCGTGATGAAGGATTGGTGGGTCTGGTCCTCCGCCGATCTGGTGAACTGGAAGCAGGAAGGGGTGCTCAAGCCGGAGGATACTTTTCTCAAGCGGCCGTTCGACGCCTGCTGGGCCGGGTTTGGCGTAGCCAGGAATGGCAAGTATTACTGGTATTTTTCTGCCGGACCGCATGAGGTTGGCGTGGTCGTGTCCGATTCGCCAGCCGGGCCGTGGCGGGACCCTTTGGGGAAGCCGCTGCTGCCGCGCGGATTCACACCGACCAAACAACGTGATCCGGACATCCTCATGGACGACGATGGCAAGGCATACCTGATCTATGGCACGTTCGATTATTTCGTCGTGCGCCTGAACGACGATATGATTTCGCTGGCGGAATCCCCGCGCCGCGGGGAGTTGGACCGGAGATTCGGGCCCCTTGGCGAAGGCAAAACCGACGACAAGCCCTCGCTGCACAAGCGCAACGGCATTTATTATCTCTCCTGGTCGAGTTTTTATGCCGTTTCCACGAATGTCTATGGTCCTTACACCTACAAGGGCTCGGTGATCACGCCCGAAGGATTGGCGCCGGAATTCCGCAAAGCAGGCGACAGGCAGCACCGGCCGAACGCCATGTGGCATGATCGGCATGGGAATTTTTTCACCTGGCATAATCAGTGGTATTATGTGTTCAGCGACATTAGCCGGCCGGGGAGCCACCGTTTCTTTCGTGAGTCGTGTCTCGCCTACGTCCATTACAAAGACAACGGCGACATAGCGCCCATTCGCCTCGACGCCATCGGGGTTGGGCAGTATGACGCGGCTCAGCCCCGGATCGAAGCGGAGGATTATTTTGCGCTGGAGAAGGCGGAGGTCCGGGAATGTCCGGCGGGCGGTTTTGAAGTGCGCGGCCTGCAAACCGGCAGTTCGCTGGTCTATCCCAATGTGAAAAACATGCCGCCGAATGCCGTCATGACATTCAGCGCGGCTTCGGGGAATCCGGACGGCGGAACCATCGAAGTGCGCGAGGGGAGCGCGCAGGGGAAACTGCTCGGCACCTGCAAAGTTCCTGCCTCGGGCGGCTGGGATCAGTACCGGTCTTTTTCCTGTGTGCTGCAGAACGCGGCCGGCCCCCATAGCCTGTGTCTGACCTTCAAAGGCGGGGCAGGCGAGCTGATGCGATTGGATTGGATTAATTTTTCAACGGATGAAAGGAGATGAACATGAAGATGAAGAAATGGGTGATAGCGGTTGGATTACTGGTTGTCGGGTCTTCGGTGAGGGCTGCTGATCCGGCGGTTTTTAAAGAGGCGGACGCGGACGGCAACGGGAAGCTGACCGAACCGGAGTTGCGCATGTATTTCTTCAAGAGGTCTCAGGAGAAAGGTGCGAAGTTTAGTAAAAACAAGGCAGCCAATCATATTAAGGATATGGATAAAGACGGCGATGGCATGATCAGCGAGGCTGAATGGAAAGTCGCAGATATTGTGCCTATTGTCGGCTGAATGTGTTACGTGAGCATCGTGCGGCAGAGGGGATCGCGGACCAGATCTTTTTTCGGAAACAGAAAAGGTAAAACAGGAGAATCAAACAGGAGGTTCAGAGTGAAGACAAAAATGAAGAGCATGTTGCTGGTTGCCGGGTTGAGTCTTTCAACGCAGGCATTCTTGTTCGCAGTCACCGGTTTGAGCTTTCCGGCTCAGGCGGGGATTATCTATCAGGACAATTTCGCCGGAACGGCCGGCACCCTTCTGAACGGCCGGTCTCCCAATGTGGTTAATACAGGAGGAAAAACCTATACGGCGTCAACGTCTCTTCTGCTCAACGGAGCGGGCTGGGCGGTCAGCACCAACGGTACCGGATCAGCGTCGATCGCTTTGCCGGCTCTTACTCCAAGTGATACGGTTATTATGACGGCGGTGTTCAGACCGAGAAACACGGTAAACAACTGGATGGGGTTTGGTTTGTCGAGGGATCCCTTGGCACTTAGTACCGACGGGACCGCATGGGCATATCTCCGCGGCGGCACGCACAGTAATTCAGGGAGGGTTGTTATCGCATCGGGCAATGGAACCACGGGACAATTGTATGCATCAACAGCGGCGGAAGCCGGGTTTCAAGACGCAAACCCTTCGACCATGAAGATTACCTATACCGTCGGAACAGGTAACATGAAGGTCGAACTGGGGGCGAATAAGGTTTTCGAGGGACTGATCGCCTATGGCGGAACGAATAACACCCCGGCACCGCTTTCCGCGATTGATCATTTCTCTTTCCAGTGGAGCTCGCAGCTTGCCAGCACCAGCCCGACGCCTGGTTTTCTCGACTCCATTACGGTCGAGGTGGAAAGAAATCCACTCTGTCATGTCAGCAGCTCATTAGGAAACGACGCGAACTCCGGACAATTAAATGCACCGGTCCGCAGTCTGGCGGAGGCGTCGTTAAGAGCCGTTCCCGAGGGTGTTATTTTGCTGAAAAGGGGCGATGTTTGGACGAATGAAACGTTGGATTTGACCGCATTGGTTTCCACCGGAACCCCGTTGACAGTCGGCTCGTACGATACCGGACGCCGTCCGGTGCTTTCTTCCGCCGAAACCGGAATTGCAGTAACGGACTGCGGTGGGATTGAAATCAAGGATGTTGATGTTCAGGGGTGTACCAATGGAATAGCCTTTTATTATAGCGGTGTGAGCAATCTTCAGAATGTGGCGGTCCGGGACTGCAGTTTTTTAACGAATGATACAGATATTCTGATGGACGGAATTTATGATGATGCCTTGCGACCGCAGTTCAATGTTCAGAACGTGAACATCGAGAATTGCGTCTCTTATCAATCTGGGACCTTTCTAGACGTCAAACCGTTTAGCGGCGTGAAAGTTTCAGCCAACGGCTATCCCGTGAAAAATCTGACCGTGACAAATTGCCTGAGCTCAATGAGCAGATATAGTAATATTTTGCTGAGGTGGGTAAACGGCGGAGTGATTGATCATTTCAGCGGTTACTACGGGAACCGGGTGGGTGGCAGCGAGAACGGGTTGGCCGGAATTCTTCTCCGGCGCTGTTACAATTTTGTTATTCAAAACTCTGAAATAGCCCATTTCGGCCGCCCGATTCAGAGGGAGATTGACGGAGAGGCCATTGATTTCGAGGGGCACAACGTCTCGTGCGGTGTATCTAATTGTATAATCCGCCATTCAGCGGGTCCCGGCGTTCTGCTCTATCAAAAAGGAGATCTTAATGCCTATAATCGGCGGTGCTGGCTGCGCGACAATTTGTTTATGTATAATTGCCAGTATCCGTTTATTCCGGAGGATTGCGAAGTCTGGGTGAATGATAATGCCTTTGATCCAAATGGATCAGGCTGGATCGAAAACAATGAATTTGTATCTTTGCCGGGTGTGTCTTTTGCCTTATGGCCTTCCTCCCAGGCAAATCATAACTGGATCATCGCGAATAACACCGCACTCTCTGAATACGACAATTATGAGTGGAATTATGATTATGAGAATGCCCGTGACGGATTTCTGAAGGAAGATCAAATGAGGCACATGACCTTTTTAGAGACCTGTGACGGCGTAATGACCTTGAATGTGGATGTCAGCGCCGACCCTTCATTACCGGCGCTCTTCAGTCTGGATGATCAGAATCATGCAGGGTGCCTCGCCGGACTCAACATGCCGGCGGCAACGACTCCGTACGTTCAAATCCGCCTGAAGAACCGCACAGCCTGCACCAATCTGATTGTTCGCTGGAAAACAGAGCTGGATATTCCGCAGTATTACGCAAATCACTTCATCTCCATGCCAATTAGCTCGTCGAATACAGCATTCAATGCATATGTGTTTGATCTTACAGCGCATCCGTATTGGACGGGAACGGTTCACGCTTTACGATTTGAGTTCCCAGGCTCCGGAAATGGCGCCATCGATCTCGATTTTATTCGTGTAAAGCCGTCATCCGCGGTTGTCATACCCCTGAATCCAATCACAAATAAATGGGAATTTAATCAGATTGGTGATGTTGAAGACTGGGTGACTCATGTCCGGTGTGAGGCAGATACCTCGCAGTTTTTTGATCCCAGGACCGGAGAGTGGTGCAAAGCAATGATCTTGATGGCCTCGGACTCAGATCCCTACGTGATCACCCGTCCTTTGACAAATATTGTCGCTTCAGACTACAGCCGGGTTCGCATCCGCCTGCGCAATTTAAGTGCCGATAGCGGGGCTCAGTTCTATTGGAAAAAGAGTGGAGCAGCTGGATTTTCAGCGCCGGTTAATTTCACAGTGCAGCGCAATGACGACCGGTTCCGTGACTATGTACTGAACCTGAGTGCGAATACGAACTGGACGGGAACTATTGAACAACTGCGGTTTGATTTTCTTCGGAATGATTCTTCCGGTGTGGTTTTTGTGGATTCTATTTCTCTGGAGAAATAAGAGAAGGGTCCTATGAATTAATGTTTTTACCCGCTTGAAGCATTGCGGGTTAAACGGAACGCCGTACCGGCGGGGAAGTCCCCCCGCGACATTCTCCGGGAAAATAGGCGACTCAGGAGTGCTGAAAGCAGACTGTTCGATAAGAAAAAAAAAACGAACTTTTGTCTTGCCGGGCAGCCGGAAACGGGTTAGAGCTAGATGTATTCCAGGGCCGCTTCTGCGAATCGCGCGGGTTAGCGGGCAAACGGTGAAAACTTGTTACGGAAAGAGAAGCAGTCAAAAAGAGAGCTACGAAATGAATTTAAAACTGAAAAGTGTATTGTTGGTTGCCGGTTTGTGTCTTTCGGCGCAGGCGACGGTGGTCTATCAGGATGACTTCACCGGCGTTGCCGGATCCTTATTGAACGGTCGGGCGCCTGATACGGTTAACACGGGCGGAAATGTCTATACGGCGTCCACCGCGCTTAAGCTCAGCACGAACGCAAGTGCGACGGGTTGGGCCATCAGTACGAATGGTGCCGGCTATGCGGCGATTGCCATGCCGACCCTGACTGTGAATGATACGGTTATCATGACGGCTGTGCTCCGGCCGAGGAACAGCTCAGCAAACAACTGGATGGGTTTTGGCCTGCAGAGTGCTGATACCAATGGGGTAGGAACTATCGGCACCGCATGGGCATATCTGCGCGGCGGTGTGCGGTTAAATGAAGGACAGGTCGCGATCTTCTCGGGTCCTGGAGCCGTATCAAACACTTATACGACCGTTACCACGCCGGAATCTGGTTATCAAGGGATAAACCCTTCGACCATGAAGATCACTTACGCTGTTAGTAACGGTTACATGAAGGTCGAGCTGGGGGCCAATACGGTCTGGGACGGGCTCATCGACTACGGCGGGGTTGACACGCCGGCACCGCTCACTGCGATTGACCATTTCGGCTTCGCATGGAACAGCCAGCTTACCGACACCTCCACCACTCCGGGCTACTTCGACTCGATCAAGGTTGAGGTGATCCCGGAAGGTGTTGTTGAGCGGAAGCTGACGTTGTTCATTGTTCACTAGAGACGGCTGTCGCCATGAACCCGGTAAACCAAGGGTGTTGAATCAGGGAGCAGAGGGTCGGAGTGAGTTACGCGAAAGAGTGGGCCGGATCGAGATGGCGGGAAGCAGACTGTTCGAAAGATAAAAAAAAACGAACTTTTTTCTTGGCAATGTTCGGGGTGGGGTATAAGAAGAACCCGTAAGTCAAAATTTTTGGAAGGGATGATTTTGATCTGATCCATCATACCCGACTGTTGACTGCCGGAAGACCCTTGAGGCCATGAAGAGGTTTAGGGGAGCAGGTGGAAAAAGGTGGAAATGAACGCAGATGTCAGCCGTTGAGGGGATCCCGTAGAGGGTTATATTTTGGCAGGATCGTTATGAAAGTTGACAGAAAAGCAGCAGAATTATTTTTTTCATAGTGATTGAATACCGGCAATTGAGGAGAGGGTGCGCGGCGGACAGGCTGTCCGTTGCGTGAAAGATAAACAGTCCGGGAAACCGGACAAAACAAGGAGAAAACAGATGAGAAAGCTGATAACGATCATCGCGGCCGCAATAGTGACCGCAGCATTCGGCGCACAGGCCGCAACGTACACCTACGCCACGGGGGCGGGGAGAAATTGGTCAACAGCCACAAACTGGGTCGGCGGCCTTCCGACCTTCAACAACCAGGCGGATTTGATCTTCGACTCGTCGTTCGGAACCGCCAATTCGCGGATCGATGTTAACCGCACGGTGCGGTCGCTGACTTTCGGGTCGAATCTCACTGGAGCTTACGCGATTCAGAACACGAGTGATAACGCCGCTAACATGCGAATCCTCACTCTCCAGGCGAACTCCGGTAACGCGACGATCACGGTTGCTAATGGCCAGAGTGGTACTATAAATTTGGGTAATAATAATGCGGGGGCGAGCGTCGCTCTTTCAAGCAGTGTCGATGTCTATCAAAACGATACGACGCAGCGTTTCCAGTTCAACGACGTGACCACCGGAACCGGCGCGATCAACAAATACGGTCTTGGAACGGCGACGGCGACGCGGGTCAATACCTTCAGTGGCGGTCTTAACATTTTCCAAGGAACCTTTGTGTCATGGAATTCTGCAACGTCACAGGGCTCCGGAACCGTTACGGTCGGAGGAGACGGCAGTGCGGATGATGCGACATGGGGCGTTGGCACCACCCAGACGCGGTCCAACACGATCGTCGTGAATGCCGGAACGGGCACCCGGACCATCAGCCTTACCGATCTGGGCGAAGGCCTACCGACGTTGAGCGGCGGGATGACCCTGAACAAGGATGTTACGTTTGATATCGCACAGATCGCTGCCGGCACGCATGACAAGATTACGCTGAGCGGAACGGTTTCCGGCGCAGGCGGAATCAACAAGACCGGCGCTGGCATTCTGCAGCTGGACGGCATCAACACCTATGCAGGCAACACCACGATCAGCGTTGGCGATCTGCTTCTCTCTGACAATGCCGGGCTGACGTTCGTCATTGATGCAAACGGAGTCAACAACAAGCTGACCGGTGTCGGCGACGCCACGCTGAGCGGCGACTTCTACTTCAATCTGACTTCCGCTGGAACCACGGTGGGTGACAGTTGGACCGTTGAAGACCTCGCCGGAACGGTGGCCTATGGAACCTCCTTCAGCGTCAATGGGTTTACGGACGCAGGAAGCGGTCTGTGGACTACATCAGCCAACGGTGCGGACTATCAGTTCTCTGAAAGCACCGGTGTCCTGACCGTGATTCCGGAACCTGCCACCATCGGAATGCTGGGTCTGGGCGCGATTATCACGATGTTGATTCGCCGGATGAAAGTCTAATCGACTCCGCATGGAGGCGAGCCCGCTCTGAATCACCGGAGCGGGCTTTTTTGTTTCCAACGCTTTCCTCCCTTTGGGTCGGATAACCACCGAACACACGGAATTTTTACAAAGAGGTAACGAAGCAAACGAAGGGGTTTTCTTTGGTCTCTTGGTTTCAGGGAGAGCGGCGGCCTCAATTGTTCGAAAAGTCAAAAAAAACGAACTTTATTCTGGGGCATTTGATGCGGGGCTGGTATAATCATACAGTTAGAAAATATTCATTATAGGAGGAGAGAGACATGAAGAAATGGATGGTCATGGCTGGATTGCTGGTTATCGGGGTTTCGGTGCAGGCTGCGGATCCGGCGATATTCAAAGCGGCAGATGCGGACGGCAACGGGAAACTAACGGAGGCGGAGTTGAATGCATATTTCTGGAAACGGCATCAGGAGACCGGTGCTAAGTATGGAAAAAACAAGGCCGCCAATCATATTAAGGAGATGGATAAAGACGGCGATGGCATGATCAGCGAAGAGGAATGGAAATCGCACATCGTTGCGGGCTGATCACCATTGACCCGAGTGAATGCCGCCGAATCCGAGCGCTGTATGCCTGGTTTTGTACGTCACAAATTTGGCCGTACCCAGAAGATGAAACAGAAGGAAACAGAAAGAGGATGATTTGCCATGAATGGTTTGGGTAAAGCCGGCTGCGTCGCAGCCGCGTTGAGTTTGACGGGCCATGGTTCGTCTGCCATGGAGCAGCCGAATATCCTGTTCGTGATGGTGGATGACATGGCGTTCGATGCGTTGTCCAGCGGCCGTTTTGAGTTTCTGAAGACCCCCGGCTTGCAGCGGTTGATCGACGAGGGCGCGCTGTTTGAAAACATGCTGGTGACCACCTCGCTCTGCTCGCCCAGCCGGGCATCCATTCTGACCGGCACCTATGCGCATATCCACGGGGTTCGTTATAACGAGGGGCGCGATCCCGATCCGGCTCTTCCGCAGTTTCCGCAGATGCTGCAAAAGAAGGGCTATAAAACGGCGCTCATCGGCAAGTGGCACATGGCTCCGGTCAGCGATCCGCGGCCGGGATTCGACTATTGGCTGAGCTTTAAAGGACAGGGGGTCTATAACAACCCCGAGTTGAATGAAAACGGTCGTTCTTTCAAGGCGCAGGGCTACATCACTGACATTTTGACCGAAAAAACGATGGAGTTTATCGAGTCGGTTACAAATCAGCCTTTTTGCGCCCTTTTGTGGCACAAGGCCAATCATGGTCCGTTCACCCCGGCACCGCGCCATGCGGAGGCCTTCGCCGGTGCCCGGTTTGAAGCCCCGGAGAGCTGGTTTCTGGATTTTTCTCAAAAGCCCCATTGGATGCGGCGGGAGCGACTCTATAAGCCCAATTATTCAAAATGGGTGGCCAGCGAAGGAAAGGTGATTCCCGAGACCCTGAAGCCGCAACCCTGGGTTCCGGATTTGCCGATGCATCTGAATCATCTGCGCTGTCTTCTGGCGGTCGATGAGGGGCTGGTTCAAATCATGGATTTACTGGAGAAGCAGGGCCGGCTGGATCAGACGATTGTGATCTTCACAGCGGATAACGGCTGGTTTCTCGGGGAGCACCGGAGATTGGGCGACAAGCGGCTGGCCTATGAAGAATCGATCCGCGTTCCCTTTGTCATGCGGTATCCCGCCAGGGTGAAGCCCGGCAGCCGGATCAGCGGGATGGCGGCGAATATTGACCTTGCCCCGACTCTGCTGGAACTGGCCGGGGCGGAGATTCCCGCTTCTGTGCAGGGTGAATCGTTTGTGCCTATGCTGGACGGGAGGTCCGCCGGGCGCAGCGATCCGTTTTTCTACCAGTATTGTCAGGAAGAGTATGCGCCGGGCATTCCCACCATTCTTGCGATCCGCACTCCGGAGTGGAAATACATCTCGTACCCGCATGAATCGGCCGAAGACGGCAATTTCGATGAGCTTTATCATTTGGCCGCCGATCCGCATGAACTGAAGAACCTGATTCATTCCCCCGAGGCGGCGGCCCGGCTGCTTCAGATGCGGAATCTGCTTGAGCAGGCAAAGCAGAAAACCGGTTATACAGAACCCCTTTATCAGTACAGCCCGCCTCAAAAAGAACAGGCGCGTTGATTTCATTTTAAAAAAAGGGAATCACGATGAAACAAAACAAGCCGCCGAATATACTCTTTATTCACGTCGATCAGCTGCACTGGGAGGCGATGTCCGGCGCGGGAAACCGGCTCGTGCAGACGCCGAACATCGACCGGATCATGGCGGAGGGCGTTTCGTTCCGCCGGGCCTACACAACAATGCCCCAGTGCTGCCCCGCGCGCGCCAGCTGGTACACGGGGCGCATGTCCAGTGAAAACGGCGTGGTGGCAAACGGCATCCCGATCCTTCCCGAGATCCCCGACCTCGGGCAATGGCTCACCCGGCACAGCGATTATCAGGTGGCGTATGCCGGCAAGTGGCATGTTTCCGGTCGCGATCCGGCAGGAAGCTTTCAGATGATCACTCACGGCAGCCCTTTTGGTGAAGTGACCGACGGGGCGGTCGCCCGTGCCGGTATCGGATACCTTGAAAATTATCAAAGTTCCGACCCTTTCTTCCTGAATATCGGCTTTTTGAATCCGCATGATTGCTGCTTTGCGGCCGGTTCGGGCGGAGGGCTGGGCAAATACGGTCTTGCCGGCGAACTGCTCGACCAGCTTCCGCCGCTGCCTGAAAATTTTGTGAATCAGAGAAATCGCAAGGCGAAGGTGGTCTGGACCCCGGAGCAGTGGCGCTATTACCGGTATGTGTATTATCGCCTGGTCGAGATGGTGGATGCTGAAATCGGGCGGATT